>JBBQJJ010000174.1:0-16643 GCA_038325805.1 Haliangiales bacterium | reverse complement strand
GCCTTCGTCTCTTTGTTCTCGTCGCGTGACACGCCCTGCGGCTTGTCTTCAGGAGGCGGCGCCTTGAACTCTTTTTGCGGCTGCTTCTTCGGCGTCTTCCGTGCAGCGAGAGACGCTTCGACGACGACCTTATTCTTCGCGTTGTCGTCGTCGTCGTCGTTGTTCGACGTGGTGCCACCCGCCCAGACCGCGGCCGGGATGAACAGAGCAGCCGTGAGCACGCATGCGCCAACCATGGCGACCACGTGCATTTCGCTGTCTCTGATACTCATGGAAAGTCAGACGGCCGTCAGGGTTTGATGTTCTGATCTAATTCTTTAAGCCCAAGAGTTTCGCCGGGATCGGTCAACATCATGACCTTGTCGACCCCGTTATTCTTGGCGGTGGCCATCGCGGTCACGATCACACCATAGGGAAGGTTCGTATCCGCCTCGATGTAGAGCTCTTTCTCTTTCTGAACGCGCGCGTTGGCCTTCAGCATCTCGGGGAGCTTCTCCCAGGTGATCAGCGTGCCGCCGAGGTGGAGCTTCTTGTCGTTCGAGATCGAGAGGACGAGCTTGCCCTCTGGATCCTCGATGTTCTTGCCGGTCACCGTCGGGAGATCGATGTCGACGCCGGTGTTCATCATCGGTGCGGTGATCATGAAGATGATCAACAGCACGAGCATGACGTCGACCATCGGCGTCACGTTGATCTCGCTGTTGAGCTCGTCGGAGCCGCCGCTGCTCATTCCCATAGGCCCATCCGATCACCGAAGGAAGTGGCGCTTGTTGATGTTGAGATAGTCCTGCTCGAACGTCTCCATCTCCGAGCGCAACACGCGGATCTTCCGCATGAAATAGTTGTAGGCGATCACGGCCGGGATCGCGGCGACCAGGCCGATGGCCGTGGCGAACAACGCCTCGGCGATATGCGGGCCGACCACCTTGAGTGTGGCAGCGCCGGTGGCCTCGGAGATCTCGACGAACGCGAACAGGATGCCGATCACCGTGCCGAACAGGCCGATGAATGGACCGGCGGATCCGGTGGTGGCGAGGAACGACACCATCGACTCGAGCTTGGTCAGCTCGACCGTCTGCGCACGCCGCAAGGCACGATCGATATTCGCGAGGTTGCCTTCGCGGTCGCCCTTGAGGTTCTCGTCGGACGCGAGCTTCGCGAGCTCGGTGTAGCCGGCGACAAACATCTGCGAGACCGGGCTGTTCCGCAGCGCTTGTGCTTGTTTGTAGATCTGCTCGATGTCGCGCGATCGCCAGAACGAATCGGTGAACTGCGACGACTCCGACCACGCACGGCGGAGGTACATCGTCTTGTAAATGATGATGTAGACGCAGATGACGAACATCACCATCAACAGGATCATCACGGCCTTGACGATCCAGTGTGCGTGGTCGATCAGGGCGATGATGTCCAGGTTTGCCGCGAGCGCGGATGCTGCAGAGCCTGGCATACTGATTGGCGATAGAACCATGCGCGCTAACTCGCGGTCAAATCACCCGGTCCTCGTCGGGATCCTCTGCGTCCTCGGGGCGTGTGAAGGTGTCAACGGAGGGGCGGTGGAGCTGTCGTGGAAGTTGCGCCCCGCGTCGAGCGCGCTCGAGGACAAGTTCGTCAATTGCCGCTCCAACGAGGCTGGCACGGGGGTGGTGACCGCGATTCGGCTCGACTGGACCGTCGACGTCCTGGTGGATGGCGCGGTCGAGCAACAGGTCGACAGCGAACAGTGGCCCTGCGGCGACAGTCATGGTGTGACCGGCTTCGTCTTGCCCGAAGGATCCGGACTGTTTTCGATCGTTCCGCTGTGCGATTTTGGGGTGGCCCCCGCGGGGTCGTTCGTCGCGCCGGCCGTCGAGCAGCGCCGCGTGATCGTGGGGGATACCGTGAGCTTGGGTGCGCTCGAGCTGATCGTTCAGGTGTCGAACTGTGACGTCCAACCCTGCATCTGCCAGACGGGTCCATAGTGGGTGGCGCGCCGTTTGCCTGCATGGCAAGGAGGACCTATGAAGACGCTCATCGCTTCCCTGATCGCGATCGCACCGCTCACCGGCTGCATCATCACCACGGACGGGCAGAGTGAAGAGGTCGGCTTCATCAACACCGAGTGGAGCTTTCACGCGGTGGATGGCACTTCGCTCGCTTGCCCGGCCGGGTTTCCCACGGTCGAGGTCACGGCGATCCCCTTCGATCGCAGCCTCCCCACCTTCATCGATCTGTACAGCTGCACCCGCCAGCAGGCGAGCGCGCCGTACCCGATCGGCGAGTACGAGGTCACGATCGCGATCACCAACAACAGCGGCAGCCAGGAATACGCGCACTCGCTGAGCCGGGTCGTCGACATCTTCTCGGTCGATGCGAACGTCGGCGAGGACTTCATCCACGACGGCGGTCGCATCCTGTTCGACTGGGTACTCGTCGATGCCGAGACCAACGCCGACCTCGACTGCCGCAGTGCCGGCAACCCGAAGGCGATCAAGGTCGACGCCGCGAGCAGCGATGCCGCGATCTCGACGGAGCTCACCTGCGACGATGGCTTCGGCGTCTCGAACCCACTGCTCGCCGGCGCGTATCAAGCAACGTTCTCGGCGATCAACCAGGCGGGCCGGCCGATCGGCGAGCCTCAGACCAAGGCCGTCGCGCTGCGCGATCGCAACGACTACGACGACGTCGGCACCATCACCCTGCCGATCGGTAACTTCGAAGAGCCACCGCCTCCGCAGTAAGTCTCTGCTAAGGTCGGAAGGTGAGCCGCCGCGATCGACCTTCCGTCGCAGACCGCTTCGCCGGTCTCAAGATCACGCGCGGTGCGCTCGTGATCCTCGCACTCGAGGTCGGGCTCTCGCTGGTCTGGCTGATGTCCGAGCCTGCGGCTCGCAAGGGCATCGAGGACTGGCTCGGCGCCACGCCGTCGAACGTGTTCGAGCACGGTCGCGTGTGGACGTTGCTGACCGGCCTGTTCCTCGAGAAGAGCTTCCTCGGGTTGCTCCTGCACGGCATGGTGCTGTGGATGTTCGTGCCCACGCTCGAGCGGTTCTGGGGCACGGCGCGGTTCTATCGGTTCGCGGCGGTCACTGGCATCGTCGGCAGCGCGGCGGGTGTGTCACTCGGGTTCGCGCTTGGTACCAACGATCCGATCCTCGGACTCTCGGGATTCATCTACGCCACCATCGTCGCGTTCGGCATCGTCTATGCGCGCCAGCAGGTGCAGTTCTTCGGCGTGTTGCCGCTGACGGGGCGCCAGTTGATGTACGGCATCATCGGGTTCGTCCTGTTCTTCGTCGTGATCCAGCAGTTCTGGGCGCAGGGTGCGGCGTTCGCCGGCTCGATGATCGCAGCCGCGATCATGACGTCGAAAAAGTTCTCACCGGGCCTCGCGTGGAAACGGTGGCGGATCGCGCGGGCGCGCTCGAAGCTGTCGGTCATCGAGGGTGGAAAGCCCCGCGAACCGAAGCAGCCTGCCGAACAGAAGTGGCTGAACTAACAGCCCGATCCCCCCAGATAGCGGTGTGCGAGCCGTGATACGGTGAGCGCGATGGAAGAGGGAGACCCGCAGTTCGAGTCCGGCACCGGGCTCACCACACTGTTCGAGGGCGAGTGGGCTACGGTACGTCGCCTCCGCAAGGGCAAGCTGGTCGTCATCAGCGGCGCGGATCAGGGCAAAGAAGTCGAGATGATCAAGCCGCGCGTCACTGGCGGGCGCTCGATCATCAGCGACCTGGTCGTTCAGGACAAGGCCGTCTCGGGAACTCACTTCGAGGTGTCGGCGCGCGACGACGGGTACCGGCTCCGCGACCTGAACTCGCGCAACGGCATCTTCGTGGGTGACCTGCGGATCCGCGAGGTCTACCTCAAGCCGAACACGGTGTTCCGGATCGGCCACACCAACATCCAGTTCCAGACCACGCAGGACGTCGTCGAGATCGAGCTGTCGAAGAAAGATCGCTTCGACATGATGCTCGGCTCCTCGCCGGCCATGCGCGAGATCTTCGCCCACCTCGAGAAGGTGGCGCCGAGCGAGCTGACCTGTCTGATCACCGGCGAGACGGGGACCGGTAAAGAGATGGTCGCGCGCGCGTTGCACAACGCCTCGCAGCGCAAGAGCAAGCCGTTCGTCGTGCTCGACTGCGGATCGATCCCGCGCGAGCTGATCGAGTCCACGCTGTTCGGTCACGAGAAGGGCAGCTTCACCGGCGCCCACGCCCAGCACGACGGCTGCTTCATGCAGGCGAACGGCGGCACGATCTTCCTCGACGAAATCGGCGAGCTCGATATCACGCTGCAGCCCAAGCTGCTGCGCGTGCTCGAGCAGCGCGAGATCAAACGCGTCGGCGGAGATCGCACGCACAAGGTCGATGTCCGCGTGCTCGCGGCCACCAACCGCGACCTCCGCGACGAGGTCAACAAGGGCACGTTCCGCGAAGACTTGTACTTCCGCCTGTCGGTCGTCCACGTCGAGCTGCCGTCGATGCGCGAGCGTCGCGAAGACGTCCCGTCGCTGACGAATCACTTCCTGCGCGAGATCGCGAGCCGCCGCGGCATGACGATGTCGTTTTCGCAGGATGCGATGGCCGCGATGATCTCGCACACCTGGCCCGGCAACGTTCGCGAGATGCGCAACGTCGTCGAGCGTGCTGCGGCCTTGTCCGATGGCCCAGTGATCACGCGCGCCGATCTGGTGTTCGGTCGCGAGATGGGGCCATCGCTCGTCGTCTCGCACGATCTCGCGCAAGCGGGAGCGCAGGCGGCACAGCGCGCTGCAGCGAAACTGTCGGGTGTCGAGCTGCCGCAGCAGACCGGCCCGGCCACGTTCGATGCCTCGCTGCTTCGCGCGGGCCTTGGCTTCAAGGGTGCGAAGCAGAGCGTCGTCGATGCGTTCGAGATCGCGTACCTGTCCGCGCTGATGCTGCGCAACGACGGCAACATCACGCGGTCGGCACAGGAAGCGGGCCTGACTCGCTATCACTTGCGCGAGCTGCTCAAGCGCCACCACCTCAAGGGCGGCGACACCGAGTAGCGTGAAGGCGCGAGGGAGGGTGAAGAAGTCGGCGACCAAGCCGGCCACACACGCCAGTACCAAAGCGCGCCGCTTGGCAGCGGAGCTCGCGCAGTCGCCCGACGATGTCGAGCTGCAGCGCGTGTTCGCCGATGCGCTGCTCGAGCAAGGGGGCGATCACGCGGTTCGCGGTGAGCTCGTGCAGCGTTCGCTCGCGGGAAAGGCCACCGACGATCTGCTCGAAGCGTTCGAGCGATCATTCAAGGGGCGCGGACTCACCGTGGGTCACGCTGGTGGATTCGTCCACTCGTGGACATGCTCGTCGGAGCACTTCGCGTCGCGCGCGAGCGAGCTGTTCGCCGACGAGCCGCTACTTCGCGAGATCGTCATCGAGCTCTCGCATCGCGACGCCAAGCGACAGCTCGCCACGCTCGCGAAGACGCCCGAGCTCGCGCGAGTACGGAGACTGACGCTCGTCGGTCACAAGCAGCGCACCGGCCGTCCGGGCGCGAAGGGACTCGCGGTGCTGTTCGGCTCGCCGTACTGGCCGAGACTCGAATCGCTCGAGCTACCGAACTGCGCGATCGGCGACGTGGGCGCGAAGCTGATCGCGAAGCAATCGTCGCTCGACGAGCTTCGCGAGCTCGATGTCTCGCACAATGACTTGCTCGCGAGCTCGGTGGTCGCACTCGCCGCGTCACCTCACCTCACCCAGCTGACCTCGCTGAACCTGCGCGGCAACAAGCCGGGTGATCGCGGCATCAAGGCCCTCGTCGAGTCAGAGCACATCACGCGGCTCGCGTGGATCGACACCAGTATGACGTGGCTCGCACCGCTCAACGTCGCGCCGCTCAAGCAGCGATGGCCCGCTCTCGAGCACGTGCATAACCCGCACGTCGTCTCCTGACGGAGGATCCTGTTAGTGCTTGCGCTCGAGGCACTTCGCGTCGAGGTCGCCCTTGTACTTGAGCTTGAGCGCATTCGCGATCACGCAGCGCGCGCGCTCCGAGGGATCGGGCATGTCGATGTTGATCCAGACATGCAGCGCGTTGCCCTTGAGGGCGACGGTCGCGGTGGCGGCCTTCGGATCCGCGTACTCGCAGACCACGGTGGAGAGCTTCGACAGGCTCGCCTTGAGGTTGGCCTTCGTGCTGTCGACGGCGCTGTTGTCCTGACAGACGGCGCGCAGACCGTCGCTGATGTTGCTGCAGCCGCCGACCGACAGCTTGCTCGTCGACACGTTCATCTTGCCCCGAAACTTGTACGCAGCACCGGCGATCTTCGAGCACTCCTCGCTCGTCGAATCCAGCCTCTCGGTGAAGTCCTTGTCGTCCTCTTCGTCGGCAAACGCGGGCGCGCCGGTGGTGAACAGGGCGAGGGCGGTCAACATGGTGAGCTTCAGCATGGCGGAGGTAAGAGCAGTTGCCGCGCCAACACGATCTACGTGAAACGGTTGCGGGATTCGCGCGTGGCTGCCTACGGCCTAGACGAGTTGTCTAGATCCTGGACAGCGGTCATGGCTTCTTCGGACGAGCGAGCCCGAACTGCTCGATCCGCTTGATCAGCGTCGCGCGGGCGATCCCGAGTCGACGCGCCGCGGCGCTCTGGTTACCAGCGGTTGCAGCGAGGACATCGACGATGCGCTGGCGCTCGAGTTGCTCGACGTCGCTCCATAGGTCGCCACCGGCGAGAGGCTGCGCGGTGGGCGTTGTCAGCTCCAGATCACGCGCGCGCACCGCAGCACCTTCGCGCATCACCACGGCGCGCTCGATCACGTTGCGAAGCTCGCGGACGTTACCGGGCCAGGCGTGACGCGCGAGTGCGGCGATCGCCTCGGCGCGGATGGTCGGCGGCGAGACGCCGAGCTTGCCGGCCATCTCGGTGGCGAACCGGCGCGCGAGCGGCTCGAGCTCGCTGCTGCGCTCGCGCAGAGGTGGCAGGTGCAGGGTGGCGCCGTCGAGGCGGTAGTAGAGATCCTGGCGGAACGAGCCCTCGGTGACCCGCGCGCGGAGATCGCGATGGGTCGCGGCGATCACGCGAACGTCGACAACGAGTGACCTGACGCTGCCGAGCCGTGTGACCTCGCCACTCTCGAGCACGCGGAGCAGCTTTGCCTGCGTGCTCGCCGACAACTCGCCGACCTCGTCGAGGAACAGCGTGCCGCCGTCCGACGCCTCGAACAGGCCGGCCTTGGCGACCACCGCACCCGTGAACGCGCCCTTGTCGTGCCCGAACAGCTCGCTCTCGAGCAGACCCTCGGCAAGCGCGGCGCAGTTGATGGCGAGGAAGGGCTTGGTGTTGCGTCGGGATCGGGCATGCACCGCACGGGCGATCACTTCCTTGCCGCTGCCGGTCTCGCCGGTGATCAGCACACGCAGCGGGCTCGCGGCGACGACCTCGAGCACCTTGTACAGCTGCTGCATCTTCGGATCGGCGATCACGATGCCGTCGGGTGCGGACACGTCGCGCGGACGCGCCGGCTCGACGAACACCTGGATGGCGCCGATCGAGATCGGTTCGCCGAGCTGGATCTCGACGGGCTGCTTCGCGGCGAGCTTGCTGCCGCGGAGCGTGGTGCCGTTGCGGCTACCGAGATCCTCGACGGTGATCGGCGGTCCGCGCACGATCCGGAGGTGCTTGCGAGAGAGGGCCTCGTCATCGATGACGAT
The DNA here is from genome assembly GCA_038325805.1 of Haliangiales bacterium. Lineage (GTDB taxonomy): Bacteria > Myxococcota_A > Polyangia > Haliangiales > Haliangiaceae > JABFXX01. Next base: position 8,984 of record JBBQJJ010000174.1, on the reverse strand, counting down.
GTCGCAGCTGCGATCGCGGCCGACGATCGTGGCGGGCTTGGCGAGCTCGAACAGCTCGAGCTCGTCGCCGTGCTTGACGAGGGCGACCAGGCGATCGCTGCGCCGGTTGACGAGGCTCACCGTCGAGCCCGCGATGCTACGTCCTCGCCGAGTGGTCATTTGCAAGCGCCGGCCGACGTCAGCTTGTCCTGGAAGTCGCGACAGATCTTGCGCTCGGCATCGGCGGCCGGGCGCGTGCGGCAACCGCGAGCGACGCCTGCACAACCCAGCGATGCCATGCGCTCACACTGCAAGGGCATGGGGCCGTCGTTGCCGGCGACGAGGAACAGCGGCGCGTTGTTGCTGAAGCACAAACTCTTGATTCTCTCGATCTCGGCCTTGCCAGGTTTGGCAGGCACCGTACGGGTGACGACAGCCGCGCGTGCGACGTCGATCGGAGCAGCAACATCCTCGGGCGCATCGACGGTGACCACGAGCTCGGCGATGTCGGGCGATGGCGGCGAGTCGGCGATCGCGACGACAGGGGCATCGGCGACCGCCTTGGTGCCCGAGCCACGCATCCACATCGCGACGACGATGGCGATCGCAGCGACGGCGACGAGGGCGACGACGATCGGCACGCGACTGGGTCGTGGCGTGGCGTCCGACCGAGGGTTCGTCGACGCGGCAACCACGGTCTCGGCTGTGGCTAGCGGTCTCGTTGCCGGCGAGGCGGTCGCGATCGCCTTGTGGGGTGGTGCCGCGATGGTCGCCTCGGTGCCAGTTGCAACCACCGTCTCGTCCAGCGCTGTCGTCGATCTCTGGGTCGCGCCTGAGGTGCGATCGCGGAGCGCACGTTCGATGCGCGGAGCGAGGGTCTTGCCGGTGGCGGTGGCGAAGGGTGCGAGTGCGACGGCGAGGGCGTGGACATCGGCGTAGCGCTCGTCGGGATCCTTCGCGAGGCAACGATCCACGATCGCCTCGAGCTGCGCCGGCAGGTCGGGACTGCGGGTGCGTAACGGCACGTGCGGCTCGATGACGATCGAGACGGCGAACTCGGTGGCCGTGTCGCCGTCGAAGATCGGCTTGCCGCTGAGCAGCTCGTAGAGCACGACCCCGAGTGCCCAGACATCGGTCCGCGCGTCGACGGTGCGGGCACTGCGCAACTGCTCGGGTGCCATGTAGCGCGGCGTCCCGAGCGTCGCGCCGGTCTGGGTGAGGTCGGTCGCGGTCGATTTCGCGATGCCGAAGTCGAGGACCTTGAGGAGCATGGTGCCGTCGTCGCGACGCGCGAGGAAGAGGTTCCGCGGCTTGAGATCCCGATGGATGATGCCGCGCGCGTGGGCGTGCGCGACGCCGAGGGCGGCCTGCAGCACGTGATCGACGGCAGTCTCGACTGGAAGATGATGCTTGTCGTCGAGCTCGTCCTGTAGATCGCAGCCGCGGAGCAGCTCCATCACGAGGTACGGGCCGTCGGTGGTGCTGCCGACCTCGTAGATCGTGGCGACGTGCTCGGACGACAGCGCGGCGGTCGCACGCGCTTCGCGAAGGAAGCGAGCAAGGGATTGCTCGTCGGTGACGCGCAACAGCACCTTGAGCGCGACGTCGCGCTCGAGCGAGGTATCGCGCGCCTGGAACACGGCGCCGAAGCCGCCTTTCCCGAGCAGGGTCGCGACCCGGTAGCGACTCGCGAACAGATCGCCGGGTTGGGGCAGGGCGGGTTGATCGCTCACGACCGTGCCACCGCGCGGTAGACGCTCTGGATCGCGGCGACGTGCGCGGGCATCTGTGGCTTACCGATGCGCGCTCCGTTCGCGTTCAGGCGAGCACGGATCGAGCGACGGATCGTGCGCGCGACGTGGTGGGCGAGGTGGAGGTCGACGAGGTGCTCGTTCGCGTGCAGCGCCTCGAGGATCGGGAACGCGCCGCGCGAGGTGATCGAGTTCTCGCGGAGGTCGAGCATCCGCAGCGGGCCGTTCGCGCGAACCATGTCTGCGAGTGCCGGTGCGCCGCTGTCGCCGATCCGATTCGGCGCTTCTTGGAGGGCGCGTGCCGACGGGGCGATCGCGAAGTCGAGTCGGAGTAGCTGGGGATGACGCGTCAGGGCCGCGGCGATCGCGGCGCCGCTCTCCGGTGATAAGCCGCACGACGCGAGGCAGAGATCTTCGAGCGAACGATTACGCGCCAGACCGGCGGTGATCGGATCGAGACAGGTGGCGAACCGGCTCGCCGACAGCTGCAGCGTGCGCAGGCGCGTGGTGGTCGACAGCAACGCACCGAGGGCTTCGGCAGCCGCGGGACCCGCAGCGTTGCCGCCGAGGTAGACGTGCTCGACGCGACACGCGGGTGAGGCGAGGGCTTCCGCGATCGCCGCGACGCCGGCATCACCGAGCTCGCAGTTGTAGACATCGAGCACGCGTGGACCGCCGCGCGCGATGACCTCGGCGAGACGCTTGCCGCCCGCTTCACCGAGCGGGTTTCGCTTGAGCCACAGCGCATCGACGCGGCTGCGTAGGGCCGCCTCGGCGAGTGGGCCGACGTCGGTGATCTTGTTGCAACCGAGGTAGACGGTCTCGAGCTCGACACCACGATCGAGGGTGTCGGCGACGGCCCGTGCGCCGGCGTTCCCGATCGCGCCGGTGCCGAACAAGATCGCGCGGATCTTGGTGCCACCGAGCGCGTCGAGGATCCGCTGCGCGCCATCGGGACCGATCGATTGCTTGCACAGATCGAGGCGACCACCGGGTAGCACGGTGCCACGCGGGAACGCGACGGTCTCGTCGGGTTGCTCACCGCTGCGCAGGTAGTCGATCAGCGGCTGCAGCTCCGTCGGATCACAGGGCGTGATCGCAGGCACCGCGACGGCGGGGCAGTGCGACTTTGTCGTCACCACGGAGCCGGCTCGTAGTCCTTGAAGAACGCGCCCGCGATCCGATCACCGAGCACGCCGCGATAGACGGGGGCGAGGACACGCGCGGCGCCATCGACGATGTCGAGCGGCGGACAGAAGCCGGAGGACTTCAGGCGCTCCTCCATCGGATGCGGGTTCTCCTGCGTGATCCAGCCGGTGTCGACGCTGTTCATGTAGATGCCGTCGGTGAGGAACTCGGGCGCCGACGTCCGCGTGAACATGTTGAGCGCTGCCTTGGCCATGTTGGTGTGCGGATGCCGCGTCTGCTTGTTGCGGTACGCGAACACGCCCTCCATCGCCGACACGTTGACGATGTAGCGATCCGGGAAGGCACTCTTCGTCATCACGCCGCGCAACCGATTCGCGATCAGGAACGGGACGATGGCGTTGACGACATGGACCTCGGCAACCTCCGCCGGCTCGACCTCGCCGGCGTTCATCACCCAGCTGTTGCGAGGGCGCAGATCGACGGGCTTGCCCTCCGCGTCGACGCGATCGGGGAACAGGAGCGCGAGCGCCTCGGTCGCCTCGTGTAGATCCGTGAGGCCTCCGTGCGGTGGCGGTGGCGACGCGGTCTCCGCGGCCGCGAGGCGCGCGTAATACGCCGGTGGACGACGCACGGTCTGCGCCGCGTTGCTGATCAAGATATCGAGCGGTTCTGCCCGTGCGACCTCGCGATCGGTCCACGCCGACACGCCACGCAGATCGAGGAAGTCGAGCCCTTCGATCGTCAGCCGCTCGCGCAGCTCTGCCGGCAACGCGGCGTAGCGCTGCTCGGCGTCGCGGGGGAAGCGCGTGGTCACGGTGACGCGCGCGCCGGCTCGCAGCAATGACATCGCGATCTCGAAGCCGATCTTGATCCGTCCGCCGGTGACGATCGCGCGGCGACCCGAGAGATCCGCCGTCAGCTCGCGCGCGACGAAGTTGCGGTCGGCGCAGGTCGGGCACAGTGCGTGATAGAACGCGTGCAATCGCCGAAACGGCAGCTTGCAGACGTAGCAGTGACGCTGGTTACGCAGCTCGCGAACGCTCGCCTGGCCGGCTGCCGGCAACGCGGGCGTGAGGTATGCCGCGGCGCGCGTCGAGCTCGCACTGGCTGCACGGTCCACGCGCCGGTTCTCTCGCTTGCGTGCGAGGCGACGCTTCTGCTTCGCACTCTTCGTCAGGTGCGCTGCCGCGCGCTCGACCGCGACGCGTGCCGGATCGTCGGGTGCGCTGTCGCGGAGTGCTTCGAGGGTGGCGAGGCACCCCGCGATCTCGGAAGGTGAGGGGCGACCGGACTCGAACCGGTGTCCTCGATCCCGAGCTGTTGGAAACAACGACGCGTCAACCTCTGCGCTACGCCCCTCGTGATCGTGGTCGGTTGGTGAATTGGATGGGAGCCGGCCGGATTCGAACCGGCGTCCTCCAGCCTGGCAAGCTGGCGCGACGACCGCTGCGCTACGTCTCCCGTACGTGGTTGCCTCGAGGGCGGAGGCTCGGTCCGATTCGAACGGAGCGGCGAGAAGATGTGGGGGCCGGCCAGATTCGAACTGGCGTCCTCCGGTTTTGGAATCCGGTGCGACGACCGCTGCGCTACGTCCCCCGTGACTGATCGTGCCCGATTCGAAGAGATGAGCCCCGTACGTGCTGGCGTGGAGTGGGGCCTGATCCGATTCGAACGGATGTCCTCCCGGAGATGATGCCGAGCGCGTCAACCGCTGCGCTACAGGCCCCGAATCGATGAAATGAGGGGCCCGGCCAGATTCGAACTGGCGTCCTCCGGCTTCGTAGGCCGGCGCGTCGACCGCTGCGCTACGGGCTCCGTGACTAGGTAGGCCCCCATCGGGCGCTACAACCGCTGCGCTACGTCCCTCGATGAAAGGTGGCGGCCGGCTCGATTCGAACGAGCGTCCCCTCGCATGTAGTGCAGGTGCGACAACCTCTGCGCTACGGCCGCCGTGATCGTGACTGTGCTTCGAGCTGGTCGACGACGAGGACGTCGAGCTCGGCTCGTGGTGGGCCCGATCCGAATCGAACGGATGTCCTCCCTGGTTAGCTACCGGGCGCATCGACCGCTGTGCTACGGGCCCCAGAACCTCCTCGAAAAACGGTGGGGGCCGACCCGATTCGAACGGGTGTCCTCCAGCCTGCAAGGCTGGTGCGACGACCACTGCGCTACGCCCCCCAGAATCGTGCGCCTGGATCAGCGCGAGGATCTCGCTCGCACGCGCGCCGACGAGCGTGACGAGCTCCTCGAGCGGCGTGGTCATCGCGATCCGGCCCGAGCCGCGGGCGGAGAGGTTCTCGGCGATCGCTTCGGAGCGCATCCACCGCGCACGCTCGAACACCTCGCCAGCGCGCGCACCGATGATCGCCACCAGCTCGTGTAGCGGTGCGAAGCGCGTCCCTCCGTCTGGCACGGCGGCAATCTACACCGATGGCTTGCGCGCGGGCGTCCCATGAGCTTTTGTTCTGGCGTGACCGCGGCACCCCAGCACCGGCCCTGGCGCTACCTCTTGGCGGTCGCGTTCGTCGCAGCGATCGTCGGGTCGTTCGTGCCGATGGTCGCGATCAAGTACAGCCGCATCACGCTCGGGCTGACCGCGATGGATCTGTCGTTCGGCATGGACAAGACGCGCTCCGTTGCCGAGAAGGAGCTTCCCAAGCTACCGAAGGTGATCGGCAAGCGCCTCGACAGTCGGCTCGACAGTCTGCGCAGCGATCAGGGCGATCTCCAGCTCGTGCTCGAGGCGAGCAAGTGGGCGATGGCCGCGTTCCTTCCGGGCCTGTTGCTCGGCCTGCTCGGCGGCATCGCGATCGCGCGCAAGCGGATGGGGCGCGTGATCGGCACGCTCTCGATCCCGCTCGGCCTCGCTTCGATCGGCGGCTGGTTCGGGTTGCGGTTCGCCATGCAGTACGCCGCCGCGGAGGCGGATCTCGGCAAGGTCGAGGTCTCGCTGCAAGTCGGTGCGCACGCCCTCCTCGTGATCGGTGGCCTCGGTGTGATCGCCGGAATCGGCGCGTTGATCAAACCGGATCGCACGGCGGATGCGCCGGAGCTTCCTCCTCCACCACCGCCGGGCCTGCCGCCGATGCCGCACGGACCGAAGCGAGTGGGCTAGCGCCGATCGAGCTCCGTCGCCTTGCCGGCGATGCTGCGGACCTTGGCGTCGTAGACCTCGGGTCGGCTCGCGAGCGCTTCGAGCTGCGCACGCGCCCACCGCGAAGGCTTCGTCGCGATCAACGCCTCGACGGTTAGCCACACCGGTGCGGAGGTGGTGAGTGCGGGGTCGAGATCGTCCTTGCGAAGCGTGACGATCCGCGGCTGCAGCAACACGCACAGCACGTGCTCGAACACCTTCGCCTCGGGACCGAGCTGCTTGACCCGCGTGAGCGCGGTGAGCCGGAGCTCTTGGTGCGCGCTCGTCAGGCAGCGACCGAGGAACGCGCGCGCGACGGGCGTGGTCGGCGGATCGCACCCCTCGATCTCGCGAAGGTAGCGCTCGAGATGCTGATGCACTACACCGCGCGGCGGCAGCGAGAGCATCCGCGCCTCGTGAACTACGTAATAGAGGTGCGGCAACCGCTCCTGCAGCAGCGCCTGCACGATGATCGTCATCCGCTGCGGCCACACCGAGGTCGTGTAGAGGACGAGCTCCTCGAGCGGAGGCGGGCGCTTGTGCAGCGCGAGCATGTCGACGATCGAGCGAACCTCCTCGGCGCTGCGCACGCGGACGCGAAGTCGCCGCAGATCCGCGGCGGCGGGTGCACCGAGCGCCTGCCTGACCAGGTCGCCCGTCGAGGTCTTCGACTTGCGCGGCAGATATCGAGCATCGACCGACATCCCGTAGATCCTGCCGGAGCGCCAGTCGAGCGTGAGCGTGCGACCGGCGAACATCAGCGACGCCGCGCTTCCGAGCAGCGCACTCCCCTCGGTGGAGGCGTGCTCGTGCATCGCCTTGCGGAGTAGGACCGTGCGCTTGTGATCGGCGTCGTGCAGCGCGTGCTCCATCGCGATCAGCGGCCCGCGCGGATCGCCTTCTTGGCTCAGCGCATCGGCGCAGACCAGCACCGACGCGCGCAGATCGCGATCGTGCGGTTCCTCGAACGAGCGCGCCGCGAGCAGCTCGTAATCGGCCAGAGCCATCAGTTCGGGGCGACGACGGTGGCCGTGCCCGTCCGCGCGAGCGAGCCGAGGAACTCTGCGGCCTGGCGTTCCGCGGCCGGGATATCGAACACCACGAAGTGACCGTCCGAGCCGGGCTGCTGCTTGTACTGTGCGAGCGTCGCGGTGGCGCCGTCGAGGTTGTCCTGGAACGGTGGTGCGAGCACGGTGCGGCCCTCGAGCTCGAGGCCGGGGACCGGCGCGGTATCCGGCGTCATCACGACGTTGCCGCCGATCGCCGTGGCGAACGCTTCGATCGCGAGGTTCGGCGTGAACGAATCCGTGAAGCCTTCGAGCTGGTAGATGTTGCGCGGCGCGAGCTGAACGCCGTCGATGATCGGCGGCTTGCGCACCATCAGCGCCGCGTAGTTCACCGGATCGGTGCGCTCCACGAACATCTCCGCCATCGCGAGCGACGGGTTGTCCTCGTCGAGCGGCTCGTCGCGAACCACCGCACCGAGCAGCGCGGGGATGTCGAGCGGCTCCGTCTTGTAGAGGAGGCCGAGGTAGGTGACCCCACCGGTGCCCGAGAACACGGCGCCTGACAACGTCGGTTCGAACGTCACGAAGCCCGGCCCGGTGAGCCCGCCCTGCGAGTGACCGAAGAACGAGAGCTTGGTGCCGTCGAACGTGATCGTGCGCCCGCCAGCGTTCACCGGCTCGACGATCGACATCCCGAGCGCGAGCCGCATCTGCGACCACGCATCCGCGCTGCCTTGCAACGAGTTGTCGCGGATCGCGTACGGGTTCTGAAAGTTGAAGAAGTCGAGCTCTTCGTTACCACCCGGATTGCGCGGGCCGTGCAGCACCTGATCGGTCGAGATCACGGCGATGCCTTGCCTCGCGAGCGATAGCGCGGTGCCATCGCCGATGAACGACTGGAAGTCGCCGCCGGTGCCGTGCGAGTAGATGCAGATCGGGAAGCCACCCGCCGGCGGATCACCCGCGGGGACGGTGAGCGCGAATCGCATCGTCTCCGTCCGCTGGACGACCGCCATCCCGTCGCTCCCGAGGCGGATCTCGCCGTCGGGCGCCTTCTTGTACGGGGCGTCACCCGCCTGGAAGTTCGGTGCCTGGTAGCTGCCGGTGAACGTCTTGAAGGTGGCGTTCGTAGCGGTGTTCGTCACGTCGGTGGCGACCGGCTCGGCCGTCGCGAACACCGCCTTGCGCAACGCCGGCACGATCGAGAGCGCGCTCTGCGTGGTGAACACCGTCGCGGAGACGATGTTCTCGCGCTCGTCACCACCGGGCTCGTCGAGGTAATCGAGCAACGGCGTGTAGACCTCGCGCGCGTCGACGATCAGTTGATCGCCGCCCTCACCGAGCAGCTCGCTGAGCTCCGTCGAAGGACTCACGGAACTGCCGGCAGCATCGCGAATGCGATCGGTGACGATCAGCGCGTACGTCGTCGCATCGGCGAGGGGGAAGCCCGGGTAGGGCCGCACGACCAGGTTGTTCTTGCCGATCGTCTGCGTGTTCTCGGCGCGGAACCGGACGATCACCGGCGACTTCACGCCGAACGTGTCGGAGTCGGGATCGACGTCGACGACGTACACCGAAGCGTCGTCGGTGGTCGAGCCGGCGGCATCCGGCAGGCTCGTCGGATCGAGCGGGCCGCTGAAGCGCGCGAAGATCGCCGCGTTCTTGCCGAACCCGTCGAGCGTCTCCGCAGCGACGCGGTAGTTATCGACGAGCAACGCATTGGTCGGAAACTGCGAGAGGTCGAGCGTGCCGTCGCTCTTGCGCCACAGATCGTTCGGAAACGGCGTGGCGTAGAAGTCGTCGCCGGGGACGCCGCCAGGGATGGCGAACAGCGCGGTGGTGCCCGGATCCCCCTCACCACAGCCAATGGCCACCACGAGACACAAGGCCCTCAAGCGCATGCCGCGACCCTAGCACCGGCCCGCCGGCGCCAGGCAATGACAAATGCACGCGTCAGCCCTGCAC
>JBBQJJ010000173.1:0-16653 GCA_038325805.1 Haliangiales bacterium | reverse complement strand
CTGCACCGCGGCGGTGCCGACGCCGGAACCCACGGCGTGCACGATCATCACCTCACCGCTGCGCAGCCCCGCGCGCGTCACCATCGCATCGTGTGCAGTCACGAAGGCCTCGGGGATCGCCGCCGCGTCCTCGAACGACATACCGTCGGGCAGCTTGGCCATCGCGCGCTCGTGCGTGATCGCTGCCTCGGCATAGCCACCGCCGCCGAGCAAACCGAACACGCGATCGCCGACGACGAGTCGCTCCACGGCGGGACCGACTGCATCCACCTCACCGGCGATCTCGAGCCCGGGCACATCCGGCGGTGAGTCCGCCGGTGCCGCGTACGCACCCATGCGCTGCAGCAAGTCGGCACGGTTGACCGCCGTCGCTCGAATTCGGACGCGAACCTCGCCTCGGGTAGGCTCGGGCAACGGACGTTCGACGACGGTGAGGACTTCGGGTCCACCGAAACGGCTGATCGAGATCGCTTTCACGATCGCGAGTCTATGCGCGTTAGTACCAGCGCGGGCCGCGACTGACGTACACGACGTTGGTGTTGCCACCGCCGCCGCCGAAGTTGTTGTTGCGCTGCAGGACGAGCGCGACCAGCAGGAACATCTGCGACGACGAGAAGCCGCTCGTCTGCTTGGAGACGTCCTTGATCTGCGAGGCCAGGCTCGACAGGTCGTTCAGCAGCGGGTCGCCGTGCTTGGCGCCGCCGGTGACGGAACGGAGTTGCTCGAGATCGATCGAGCTGGGCAGCTCTGGCTTCTTCGACATGGGGTCCTGGTCCTTGGTGGTGTGACCGGACCAAGAGCAGCCCGCGTGCCATGACCCAAGTGGCTGGATCGAGCGGAATCCGGCTCAACTGATCGAGATATCTGGGTTTCAGCTCGCCGACCGTGGGTGACAACTACTGCACGAGGAAAGGCTGCTCGATGGTCGACCGGATGGGGCGGCCGTCGTGGTCGAGCGCTGGGGAGTAGCGGAAGCGGAAGATCATGTTGGCCGCGTCAGCGTCCTTGGGACCGGCGCTGTGGAGGAGGCGGGCGCCGACCACGTACCCGTCGGAGTCGATGATCACGCGGGCGCTGTAGAGCTCACCCTCGGAGGCAGCGCGCTCGCGGCTCGGATAGATCAGCTTCGCCGGGCGCGCCTTCGAGGCTTTCGGAGCGGACGGCACCGACGGCAGGAGCTCGCCGGCGCTCGCACGATCACCAAGCCCGGCGCCGACACCACGGCCGCTGCCACGGCCATGACCACCACCGCGTCCACCGCCATCGCCACCATCACCATCACCGACGGTGCTGCCGTCGACGACTTCGTTCGAAGCGCTCGCGAGCTCGGCGAGTGCGTCGGAGATCGATTTCTCCGTCGGGACCGGACGGACGATCTGGCGACGCAGACTGCGATCGATCCGAGCGAGCTGCTCGGTTCGTGGTGCGGGACGCGTGGCCGCGCGGCCCTGCAAACCACCGCCGCCGCTGTCGATCACGTCGACGAATTGCACCAGCTCGACCGGCGGCGAATCGACCAGCTCGAGCTGCGCTGGGTGCTCGAGCGGCCCCGAGTCCGAGACCCGCACAGCGAGCAACGCGAGTCCGCACGCGGCATGGATCGCGACCGATCCGATCAGAGCCCTCATCGAGTGATCATGAACGAGACGAGGCATCCTCTGCATTCACTCTTCGATCACAGTCGTCTAGCGGACATCGCAGCTGCGACATCGCTGTCCGTCCGGCATCTGGCCGGACATATCGGAAATCGTTCAATAGTGGCTGATCGCGTTGCCGATCGCGTCCGGTTGGCACACTGCGTTATCAAGTTTGCATCAACAATATCATGGCACTGCGCGGTCGAACCAGTGGCCTGTCATTCGCATGCGCGCTGCGTCATATGCGTACCTATCTAGCCTCGTTTTTCGTCCTCGCTGCGTGTGGTGCCGAGCTCCAGGATCCGGACATCACCTCCGTTCAAGAGCGTCTCGCCGAGCCCACGATGCTCGACGTCTCGCTCCCCAACAGTGCTGGCGCGATCACCGCGTCGCGCAAGACCAGTGAAGGCTGGGTGCCCGGTCTCGCCGATCTGAAGGTCGAGCACGGCAGCATCCTGCTCTCCACGGACGGCGATGTGCTGGCGCTCGAGGATCTGGTGATCGATCTCGGGCCGATCGAGATCCCGGAGACCGTGCTCGGCTATCCGCTCGAGCTCACCGACATCCGGTTGTCACTCATCGATCGCGTCAAGGTCGCCGGCGCGTGGACCAGCCCCGACGAGGCGCACGTCAACGCGAAGATCGACCTGCTGCTCGAGTGGTCGCTCGTCAATCACGACGTCACGGCACCGCTCGGCTCGCCGGACCTGCCGCCGATCCCCGTCGAGCTCTCGGTGTCGGGAACGGCCGAGCGCGTCCACGCCGAGCTTCGCGCGAGCGCGCCAGGTGAGCTGTGGAAGTGGGGGAACGTGTTTCGCCTCGAGGATCTGTCGCTGGTGATCGCCGGCGACACGAACTAACCCCAGAGGAGTTCGCGCTGTGTCAGGGGCACCACGGGAGCTGCGCCGAGCCGGTGTGATCGGGTCCGCTCACACCGGTATCGACGTGCGTCTGCCCTCTCGCGTCGGTGACGCGCAGCGTGTACGGCCCGGGACCGAGGGCCTTGCCGACGAAGAAGTTGTAGTCGGTGCGCTCGAGGGGAACGAGCTTGCTGTTCGTTTGGACGTCGAGCGCGGCGATCGGATAGCGATGGTTGCGGACCTGGATCGCGGCCCACTGTGCGTTGCTACCGGGTTTGAAGTGATACGCGAGCGCGCCCTCGACATCGCACGGCACCGGCAACCACCGGATCGGGATGCGTCCCTTCGCGAGTGGCGCGAGCAACGCGAACGCATCACGGGAGAGATCGAGGTCGCCGGGCTTGCACGCCGGGCAGCGATCGACGACACGCACGATGAGCTCCGCCTCGTCGGGACCGACGACGACGACGCAGGTTCCGCAACTCGCGATGCTCGCGTAGTCGGCGTGCGATGCGGCGGCAACGAGCAGCGGTGGTGTCGACGGTTTCGCGAAGCTGCACTTCCCGGTGCCGTCCGCAGCGTAGTGTGTCGCCTCACCCGCGTGCAGTGGTTCGGGCGTCTTGCACGGCGACGGCTTCGGTGGCGGTGGTTCCGGTTCGCGCTTGCAGGCGAACGCGACGATCGCCAGCAGCAGCAGCCTCACCGGCAGTCTTCACCCGACGAGTATGCGAACCCGACGTCGGATTTCGCGAGCTTCTCGATCAGGTAGAAGCCGAACGGCTCGAGCTCGTAGCTCTTGCAGGTGCGATTGAACGAGCCCTTGTGGTCGCACTTGCCGTCGGGGTAGCCGCACTCGACGCGCTTGGGGACCGCGAGCACGATCACCAGGCCGAACAGGAGGCCGAGCTGCTTCCCGCGTGCGGTCATGTTCGGCGTGATCACCGTCGCCAGCGTAGCAGGGCACCCACCCAGGTTGCATCCCGTGGGATGCGCGCGGGTGCGTCGATCGCCGATGCAACTGCGCGAACCCCGCGGAGATCTGCGTGGCATGCACGCTGCAACCTTCGCGATCACCATGCCCACCACTCCCACGTTCGATGCGATCTCGCTGACCGAGCTGTCCGCTGTCACCGGTGGCTGCGGAAAGAAGTGCGGGTCCTGCTCGCCGCCCCCGCAGCAGGCTGCCCCGATGGGTCCTCCGCCGTCGGGTGGTGGCACCGAGATCACGACGGACGTGCAGCTGACGGGTTTCGGAGCGCAAGCTCAGTAGGCTCACGCCGCGTCACGCAGCTTCGATCGGCGGCGCTTGCTCGTGTCGTTCGGCGCTGATCTCGGCTCAGTAGTCGATCGCGACGACCTCGACGTCGCCCCGCGGCAGCGTCACCGAGTCGCCGACCTGCGCATCGTGCAGCCCCTCGGCGATCGGCGTCCGGAAGTAGACCGCGCCGGCCTTCGGGTCGGCCTCGATCGCGCCGACGATCCGGTACGTCGTGCGTCTTCCGCTGTCATCCTCGACCGTGACCCTCGCGCCGAACCCGACGCGCGACCGATCCGCGGGTGGCTCCATCACGATCGCGGTGCCGAGGTGCTCGGCGATCTCGTGTGCGCGATCGCCTTCCGCCGTCGCGAGCTCGATACGCAGCACACGCTCGCCGGCTGCGGTCATGTAGTTCGGCACCTCGGTGGGAACCGGCACCCCGCGTCGTCGAGGCAAGGGCGCAGGCGCGTCGTCGTCCTCCTTCGTGAAGGCCTTGCTCATGGCGACAGGTTGCCATGAAGAAGCTGCCACGACCTGTCGCACGCCGTCGCAGACTAGACGTCGCGCACGAGGACGCGCACGCTACCGCGTATGCTGGATCGCCGAGAGCTGCTCGCCGGGGGGCTCGCCGGGCTCGTCGCCGCCGCGTGCAAGGACAAGCCGAGTACGCTCGCGTCGCCCGTGTCGACCACACCCGTGACGTCCGGCCCGAAGCACATCCTGATCCTCGGAGGGACGGGCTTCCTCGGGCCACACATCGTCGACGCCGCGCGCGCGAAGGGCCACACCGTCACGCTGTTCAATCGCGGCAAGACGCACCCCAAGCTCTTCCCCGACGTCGAGAAGCTGCAGGGCGATCGCGACGGCAAGCTCGACGCCCTCGCGAACCGCGAATGGGACGCCGTCGTCGACACCTCGGGCTACGTGCCGCGGATCGTCAAGCAGTCGGTCGAGCTGCTCGCTCCGAAGGTCAAGCACTACATCTTCGTCTCGACGATGTCGGTCTACGCCGGCGACGACCAGCCGGGCGCCGACGAGACCGCCGCGCTGCACCCGCTCGACGATCCTGCGAGCGAGGACGTCTCCAAGAACTACGGTGCTCTCAAAGCCGCTTGCGAGGCCGTGTGTGATGCCGGCATGCCCGGTCGCGTCGCCAACCTGCGCGCGGGATGGATGGCAGGTCCGCTCGATCCGACGGGGCGCTTCACGTACTGGCCGAATCGCCTCGCCGACGGCGGCGAGGTGCTCGCACCCGGCGACGGCAGCACACCGATCCAGCTGATCGACGCGCGTGATCTGGCCGCGTGGATCATCGCGTTGATCGAGCGCGGCACCGTCGGCACGTTCAACGCGTTCGGCCCGTCGAATCACCCCACGGTGACGCTGACCATGAAGGGGATGCTCGAGGCATGCCATCAGGCCGCTGGCAACAAGGCCACGATCACCTGGGTGCCCACCGACTTCCTCGACAAGCACGAGGTCGCGCCGTGGAGCGAGATGCCGGGATGGGTGCCGGTCACCGCTGACAACGCGGGCTTCAGCAAGCGGTCGAACAAGCGCGCGGTCGAGGCGGGCCTGACGTTCCGTCCCGTGCTCGACACCGCGCGTGACACGCTCGCGTGGGTGGCCTCTCCGGATCTCGAGCTGTGGGTCGCGAACACCGATCCGTTCGGCTCCGCCGCGATGCTGACGCGCTCCGAGGACAACAAGCGCAAAGCGATCCACGGCTCCGGCATCGCACGCGACAAGGAAGCTCGCGTCCTCGCCGCCTGGAATGCTCGCTAGCATCGCCAACCGCACCAACCTCGTCCTGTCCGAACCGCGGACGATTCCAACCCCAGTAGGAGTTCGCGCGATCGCGCTCACCCGGTCGATTGTATTCGGGGTCCCCGGCTCGAGGACGAGCCACCCGTTCCCCATCATTCGCCTGGTCGAAGGATCGACACAGGCGAACGCTGGGGTCAGGTGGAGGTTCCGAAGGTCGTGAAGATGGTCGAAGCGAGCTCGATCGCGGCCTGCCGATCGAGCGTGATTTCCTTGCCGTGGATCTCCAGCGTGATCGTCTTCCTCGTCGACGACACCAGCTTGACGTGCTCCATCGGTGGCGGCTGCGAGCGCGTCGGCGAGCGCTTGCGGAGCGCCTGGATCTCACCCGAGATCGTGTTCGCGCCGACGTTCTTCACCGAGGCGATGCTGAACTGACCGCGGATGTTGGTGATCTTCTCTCTGCGCGGCGGAATCAGCTCGGGCGTGATCACCTCGCGCCGCGTCGGTCGACTCGAGAAGAACGGCTCGGGCTCGACCTCGTCCGTCTGGATCGCGATACCTCGGCGCGTCGGACGCGGCGGGCGATTGGGGGCAGCGATGGAACGCTTCGTCGGACGGGTCGCCATTACAACGGCGTCAGGGTAGCGCGGAATACGGCAGCGCGACCGGTCGCGGTGCCATCGGATCGGTGCGACCGGCTGCGACCTGCTGCGATCGGTTGCGGTACCACGGTCGCGGAGATCGTCAGGGAAACGACAACGCGCCGACGTAGGTCTCCCACGTGCGCTGAAACGCGCGCATGTCGGATTCGCCGAGGATCGCGACCAACGTGGTGTAGCCGCTAGGATCCTTCGCGCGGGCCGCACGAAACGCCGCGTAGAACCGGCGCAGCAACCCCTGCTCCTGCAGGTAGTACATCAGGTAGCGCGAGTGGCTGTAGCTCGTTGCCGAGTCGTAGAACTGCTTCTGCGTCATCGCCGTGAGGGCCTTCAGTGCGAGCACGTCGTTGCGCCGGATTGCCTTCTGGATCCCGGCGAGTCGCCAGTTCGTGAGCCCGACGATGTGGCCGTCCCGCTCCGAGCTCTGCTCGAACAGCGAGCCGAGTCCCTCGTTGAGCCACGTCGGTGCCGACGGAAAGTCCGCCTCGACGTACGGGTGCACGATCTCGTGCACCAGCGTGCCGCCACCCGTGGCGATATTCATGAACATCGCGCCCTTCGTCGGCGAGTAGAAGCCGTACGGCGTCGACGGCGCTTCATCGGTCAGCGCGTCGACGCCCGCCTCGTACGCCGCCGCGGTCTGGAACAAGTAGATGTCGAGGATCTTCGCCGGGCGCTTCGAGAAGAAGTCTTGCTCGAGCTTGTCGGCGGCCCACCGCACCGTCTTCGACGTACGCTCGAGCTGCGCGAGCGTGCCGTCACCGACGACCACGAACGGATCCTCGACACGAAGGTTCAGGTGACTCAGCCCGTGTCTCGCCAGCTTCGCCTCGAGCGCGCGGATGTGTGCCGTGTACTCGGCGTCGGTGAACGACTGCGTGCGGCCCGGCACCTTGGCCACGACATCGGACGGATCGTTCTTCGTCTTCGGCTCGCCGCTGGCTGTGGTACACGCAGCAAGCAGTAGCAACAGCAACGACTTGACCATCGTCGATCAAGACTAGCCGACGATTCACCGGTTGCACGAAAGCCGTATGTCAGACGAACGTAAAGCCGAGCTGCCGAAACAGATTCCGTTCATCATCGGTAACGAGGCGTGCGAGCGCTTCAGCTTCTACGGGATGCGCAACATCCTGACGAAGTTCCTGATCTCGACGTTGCTGCTCCAGTACGTTCCCGACGAGGAAGCACGAAAGCTCGCCGCGAAGGACGTGTTCCACACGTTCGTGATGGGCGTGTACTTCTTCCCTCTGCTCGGTGGCTGGCTCGCCGACCGGTTCTTCGGCAAGTACAACACCATCCTCTGGTTCAGCGTCGTGTACTGCGGCGGTCACGGCTGCCTCGCGCTGTTCGAGGACAATCGCCAGGGCTTTTACGCTGGCCTGTTCCTGATCGCGCTCGGATCCGGCGGCATCAAACCGCTGGTCGCGTCGTTCGTCGGCGATCAGTTCGATCAGTCCAACAAGCACCGCGCGAAGGTGGTGTTCGACGCGTTCTACTGGAGCATCAATTTCGGCTCGTTCTTCGCGTCGTTGTTGATGCCGATCTTCCTCAAGAACTACGGCGCCACGGTCGCGTTCGGCATCCCCGGCATCTTGATGCTGCTCGCCACGATCATCTTCTGGGCGGGTCGCGGTCGGTATGTTCGCGTGCCGCCGTCGCCGAAGAACCCGCATTCGTTCGGTCGGGTCTGTGCCACCGCGATCAAGTCGGGCCCGTTCGGGCTCTCCCTGTTCGGGATCTCGGCTGTCGTGTCGGTCGCGTGTATCGGCCTGTCGATCACGTGGTTTGTCGGGGAGCCGTTCTGGCTGATGAAGACGTTCTCGCCAGTCGAGATGCTGTGCATCGCGCTGGTGGTCTTCCTCGCGCTCAGCTGTATCGCGGTGTCGAAGCAACTCGAGGGCGCGCGTGGCGTGCATCCGGATGACGCCGTCGATGGCGTGCGGTCGGTGCTTCGCGTTCTGGTCGTGTTCGCGCTGGTGACTCCCTTCTGGTCGCTGTTCGATCAGAAGGCGTCGACCTGGGTGATCCAGGGCGATCAGATGATGCAACCGACGTGGTTCGAGTCGTCGCAGATGCAGACGGTCAACCCCGCGCTGGTGATGATCCTGATCCCGCTCAACAACCTCGTGGTGTT
Organism: Haliangiales bacterium; assembly: GCA_038325805.1. Taxonomy (GTDB): domain Bacteria; phylum Myxococcota_A; class Polyangia; order Haliangiales; family Haliangiaceae; genus JABFXX01. The sequence goes on along the minus strand of JBBQJJ010000173.1, from coordinate 8,335 downwards.
CCCGTGGTTGCGAAAGCGCGGCCATCCACTCACCGCGCTCGGCAAGATGACAGCGGGCATGGCGCTCGCTGGTCTCTCGTGGGTCGCGGCGGGGATCATCCAGATCATGATCGACGGAGATCCGAAGATCGTCATGCTCTATCCGTTAAACGGTCAGCTCACCGCCGGCACGATGGTGCAGTCCGAGGTCTGGATCTACTGGCAGATCCTCCCGTACGTGCTGCTCACGCTCGCCGAGGTGCTGGTGTCCGCCACCGGTCTCGAGTTCGCATACAGCCAGGCGCCGCTGTCGATGAAGGGCGTGATCATGAGCTTCTGGAATCTCACGGTCACCATCGGTGGCTTGTGGGTGCTGCTCGCGAATCACAGCGTCAAGAGCCCGACCGTGACCGATTCGATCGCGAGCACCGGGCTCGGCGTCAACGCGTTCCTGATGTTCTTCTTCGCCGTGTTCGCGCTGATCACGGCGTTCGCGTTCCGGTTCTACGCGAAGCGCTACAAGCCGACCGACAACTACCACTCGAACGCGCCGGCGCCCGGTGCGAAGCCCGCGCCGATCCCGAAGGCGACGGCGGTCAAGAAGGACTGAGCTCAGCGACCGGGACCGCGAGACTAGCCCTCGACTTTTTCGACGCGACCATCGGCGTGCCGGGCGAACCTGCCCTCCTCGCGCGGATGCGTCGGTGCTTCGCTCGGCCACGGCCAGCCGCCGAACTTGGTGCGCTGGTAGTCGGCGAACGCCTGCTGGATCTCCTGGCGCGTCGTCATCACGAAGGGACCGTGCTGGACGACGGGCTCGCCGATGGGGCGGCCTTGGAGCACCAGCGCTTCGCCGAGGACGTCACCGGTGTTCGTCAACGTGACTTGCTTCGACGCATCGAGCGCCACACCCATCGGGCTCTTGATCGGTCGATCGTCGACGCGCAGCGCTCCCGCGAACACGTAGAGCACGCGATTGCTCCCGGCGTTCGCCTTTGGAAGCGTCCACGTCGCACCCGGCTCGAGCTTGATCGTCCAGATCGCGACGTCGGCGTTGGCTTGCGAGGCCCACGACTTCGGCGGTGGCGCGAGCGCCTTCGACGCCGCGATCGAGCCCGCGACCACGGTGATCTCGGCACCACCTTCACGGATCACCGGAATGTCCTTGGCCCACAACATCGAGAAGTGCGGGTCGACCATCTTGTTGACGGCCGGCAGGTTCAACCAGATCTGGAACAGCTCGAGGGGATTCCGCGCGCCCTTGTCGAGCAACGGAAACATCTCGGAGTGCACGATGCCCTTGCCAGCGGTCAGCCACTGCACGTCGCCGCGCCCGAACCGCGCGGCCGCGCCGAGCGAATCCGAGTGATCGATCAAGCCGCGGCGCACGATCGTCACGGTCTCGAAGCCGCGATGCGGATGGCCGGGAAACCCCGGCACCTTGTCGCCGTGATACATGCGCCAACCCGGCTCGCCGGCTTTCTCGCTCCGCACGGTGAAGTCCATGCCGAGATCGCGACCCGCGAGGGACGCCGCCGGACCGAGCTCGTCATTGCCCGGCGGGTAGTTGTCGTCGTGATGAACGCAGAACAGGAACGGGTCCATGGTGGCCCACGGGAACCCGAGCGGAAACGTTTCGAGGATGGCGCTCACGGCCGCCACCATAGAGCGGCAATCGAAACGATCAAGAAGGCACACCGAGGTGCCCACCAAACGGAGCCTCTCGGTTTCCGGACGGAGTTTCCGTTAACCAGCTGTGTTTCCTCGCTATTGCATGCAGGCCAACGAAAGATGAGACCGGATTCAGTTTTATGTCGCGCCGCGTCATCGGCGGCGTTATGGTGGCGCTGGGAGGTCCTATGAAGCTCACTGCCAGTCACCTGGTCCTGCTTGTCGGCACTGCAGCAACCGTCGGCGCGCTCGCTCCGGAGCCGAGTCTGCTGATCGCTGCGCACGCGCTGTTGATGGTCGTCGGGATTCAGGTCGTGCGCGTGCTCGATACCTCGCGCGCGTAAGCTCGCGGCATGCGGCGGCCACGGCGACGCGCGTGTGGATGAGCGACAGCTCCCCTCGCGAGACCCTGCCTCGTGATCGTTAGGACGATCGTTGTAACGGAACTGGTTACAACAACCGTCATAACGATCACGAGGAGGTACCCGCAGGGGGAGTAGCCCCTAAAACTGGCCCACGCGCAGTGTCCGATCTCTATTCTCAGAAAGACGGACCCAGCCACGCAAGAGCACGCGAAGTGGAAGCCGGCGCGTTCTCGTCGGACGTTGCGCGCAGACTCGGCGTCACCGAGCAGACTATCTATCGCTGGAAACAGAAGTTCGGGGGACTCGAAGTTCCGGACGCTCGACAACGAAGCACTGAAGTTGGTGCTCTCAAAAAAGGAGACCTCGATCACCGGCGGACGGGTCACACGCTTTCTCGACGAGCTCGCGTTCACGCGTAGGCTTCCGGAGAGCATCACCGTCGACAACGGACCCGAGTTCATTTCGAACGCGCTCGACCAATGGGCAGCGCTGAAGAAGGTCACGTTGATCTTCAGTCGGCCCGGGAAGCCCGTGGACAACGCCTTGCAACGCTGGGCACGAGCCTCGTCACTACCTCGACGGGTACATCCAGTTGCCGACCTTGTCGCCGATCCAGGAAACGGCGTTCCACAGCGCGAAGTCGCGATCGAACCTCAGTCGGGTGTCGGCCAGCCGTCGTCGATCGACGCGTACGTCATGCCGGCACGCACTGCGAAGCCGCGATCGGCGGGACCGCGACCGACGACGACGGTGCGTTGCGGATCGAGGTCGTGATCGCGAGCGAGTGCGATCGCGAGACCCGGCATCGGCTTGCGACACCAACACACCGGCGGACCCGCGGGATGCGGGCACGCACGAACATCGATCGACCGGCCGAGCAAGTCGGCGAGCCGGGTGCCGATCGCAGCGACGACCTCCGGCGTGGTGCCCGGTCGCCAGAGCGTCGCACCGACGAGCGGCCATGCGACGAGCGCCTCGCGAACCCCGGAGCGCAGCTCGATCTTGTCGGGGTGTGATGGCCTTGCGAGCCAGACGACACCATCGAGCTCGACGATCAGCCCGGCGTTGCGGCCACCTGCGAGCCGCGGCGGCGTGACCTCCTCGATGGCGACGAAGCCTTCGTCGAGTGCGGGTGGCTCGAACTCGCGGCGATAACGAAACTGCACGCCGGGGCGGATCTGGTTTGCGACGGCCTCATCGTCGAAGCTACCGCAGCGCTCGAGGACGCGCCGCGCGGCGTGGGCCTGGGCTTGCTCGATCGTGGTGATCACGGAGACGCAACGCACGGCCGCACCGTGACTGCGCGCCACCTCGATCACCGGCGCACGCGAGGCGCGCGTCGCGTACGTGTTGTCGACCACGACCGAGGTCGCGGGATGATCGACGAGCTGATCGTCGAGCGCGCGTGCAAGGTCGAGCAAGCTACTGCCGCGCTCGTCCCGATTGAGCCGCGCGTAGCCGCGCGTCACATACGCCTCGGCGAGCGTCGATTTGCCGGCGGCTGGCATGCCGAGGATGACCACGACCTCGCGCGATGGCGCACGCGTCTCGTCGAGGATCGACCCACGCCCGAGTGACGACGCAGCCTCGTCGGGACTCGCCACGGCGCGCACCTCAGCGGGAACGGTGGCGCGGGAGCGAACGACGTCGACGAAGTGCGCGGCGAGTGCGGCACGCGCATCGTCGTCGAGGATCAGCTGCTGTCCGCGGACGGCGGAGCGCGCGGTGGCAACCGTCGTGGCGCCCGGCAGCGGCGTCACCACCGGAGACAGCGAGCGCAGCCACGCGAGGATGATCTCGTGAGGGGTCGCATCGAATCGCCCGGCGATCGCCTTCAGCACCGGATCTCGAGTCGCGCGTTTCGCGCCCGCCGGGCCACCGAGTGGCCGATGTGCGAGCAGCTCGATGCCACGCTCGACGCAGCGCGCGAGTAGGCCACCGCGGATCGCATCGAGCTTCCACGGATGGAGCTCGACCTCGACGGCGGCGATCGGCGCGATCGCGAGCGCTTGCTCGAGCTGCGTGGGCGTCACGTTCGACAGCCCGATCGATCGAATCACCCCTTCGTCGCGAAGCTTCGCGAGCGCGCGCACGGACGTCGCGAGCGGCGCCGAGCCGAGCGCGACTCCCGCGGGCCGCAGCAGCGAGGTGGCGACCGCGTCCGTTCGGAATCCACGCACCCCCGGGACGAGTCAGGCCACCCTTGGTGATCACGCGGTGGCTGCGCGCGAACGGTGCGAGCAGCGACTCGTTGGCACCGAGGTCGGTGTCGTCGTGGCAGTAGACGTCGGCGGTATCGAACAGCTCGACACCGGCCGCCACTGCGGCGGCGATCACGGCCGGGGCGTCGGCGACATTCGTCGTCGACAACCGCATGCACCCGAGGCCGATCACGTGACAGCCTATGCGGTTTTCGCAGGCAAACGCGCGCTTAAGGGATATTCACTTGCGCCGTGGCGCGAGCCTTGCTCTAACCAAACAGCGATGTGGAAGAACCTTGTTCTCGTCTGTGTCCTCGCTACTGGCTGCAAGAATGCTGGCGTCGATGAAGTAGCGAAGAAGGATGACACCTCGGCGGAGTCCGCCGACCAGCCCGGCGCCGCGATGCGGTCCGGCAAGATCGATCTCGGTACGCGTCGCAATCGTCCCGCGGCGCTCGAGGACGGCAACGCTGCCGCACCGGCGGGTGAAGAGATTCAGGATCGCCGACGCGCTCGGATCGCCCAGTTCGACACCGACGGCGACGGCAAGATCAATCAGGAAGAGCGCAAGCTCGCGCGCCACAAGCGCGCGGAAGACATGCGCAAGCAGGCCGATGCCGACAACAACGGCAAGGTCACCGCCGACGAGATCGCGAAGAGCAACTTCAAACGCCTCGATCCGGAGAGCCTCGATACGAACAAGGACGGCGACATCTCCGCCGACGAGATCGAGGCTGCGCTCGAGTCGCGCACCAAGGCGTGGGGTGGAGGTCGCTTCCGTGACGGCAAGTTCATGCCGCGCCCGAGCAAGCGCGACGGCTCCGCCGCCGGCAGCGCCGCGAAGCCCTGATCTGAAGAGCCGGCGAGCGCCGACCTAGCGCGCGGGTTCGGAGCGCCTGCGTGTGGTGCAGCGATCGCTGATGTACGCGTGCTCGTGCACCGGGAACTGCTCACCATCGCCTTCGAGCAACAGCAGCTTGCCGAGATCGCCGCGGCGACCGACGAGCCGACCGACCGAACCGGCCGGCAGATACTGCCAGGTGCGCGCCTCGCGCTTACCGACGGAGACCTCGGCGAGCACGTCGCGAACCAGCACGACCAGATCGCCGACCTGCGCCGAGAACAGCAGCGGGATGCCGAGGCCGCCAGAGAGCTCGTCGACGAACGCTGCGATCTCGTCCGCCAACGGTGGATCGACTTCGAGGCGAAGCTGCTCGAGCTCGTCCTGATCGGTAGTGCCGAGGTGCTCGATCATCGCCGCGAGCGCCGGAGGTACAGGCCCGTGTGACTGCGCAGCACGCTGGAGACTGGTGAGGAAGCGCAGGCCTTCGGACCCGTTGACCGTGATCGTGGTGAGCATGGCCCGGCGACCGTACTCGGTGGGGCTGACATGAGCCGCCCCATACCCTCATGATGCGCCGGTGGCAGTAGAGAGCATCCCGCGCTGGCCATCTCGGATCGGATCGCGTGGGTGGGTGCTGTCGCTCGCGGCGCTCACCGCGGTGGTCGCGCTGTCGATCGACATGAGCTTGCCGGCGCAACCGACGCTGGCGAGCAACTTCGACGTCGCTGCAGAGGACGCGCAGCTCACGCTCTCGCTGTTCATGGTCGGCTTCGCGGGATGCCAGCTCGTGATCGGCTACTTCGCAGATGTGTGGGGCCGCCGCCGGGTGATCGCGGGTGGACTCACCGTGTTCGTGATCGGTGGCATCGGCTGCGCCTTCAGCCCGACGATCGAGATCTTGATCGCGTGTCGCGTGTTGCAGGGTGCAGGTGCCGCCGCCGGTCCGGTGGTCGCGCGCGCGATGGTCCGCGATACCCAGCCCGCTGCGCAGGCCGCCGGCATCCTGTCGACGATGCTCGCCGCGCTCGCGATCGCACCGATGGTCGCGCCGATGATCGGCACGCAGCTGATGCGCGCGCTCGACTGGCGCGCGATCTTCGTAGCGCTCGCTGTCGCGGGCCTCGTGATGCTCGCGCTCGCACGCACGACGCTGAGCGAGACGCTACCTACGGAGCGCCGCACCACTGCCTCGGTGCGCGGCTTGTTCGCGAGCTACCGCCGGTTCTTCATGACGCCCGGCACACGCCTCCCCATGCTCGTGTTCTGCGCCACGTTCGCTGGCCAGTTCGCATACATCGCCGACTCGCCGTTCGTGCTCCTCGAGGGCTTTCACGTCTCGGACACCGCCTACGCGTTCTACTTCGCCTCGACGGCACTCGCCCTGATGCTCGGGTCGATGACGGGCGGCCGGATGCTGCGTGCCGGTCGCTCGCCTCGAACGATGGTGGTGATCGGCGCAACGATCCTCGTGCTCGGCGGTGCCGCGCTCGCGCTGTCGACGTACCTCGAGCTCGGGATCGCCGGCTTCATGGTGCCGATCGCGATCTACTTCTTCGGTGCGGGCATCGTCGGCCCGAGCGCGACGGCGCTGACGATGGAGCCCGTCCCCGAGATCGCGGGCACAGCGTCAGCGTCGATCGGCTGTCTCGTGATGGTCTCCGGTGCGCTGTCGGGGTACCTGACCACGCGGATCGGAGGCTCCGATCCGGCGGTGTTCTCGAAGGTGATCGTCGTGATGTCGGCGATCGCATTCTCGCTCGCGCTGCTCAGCGCGCGCCGTCGCTAGAACGTGCCGCCGATCCAACCGATCCCGGCGATCCACTCGACGCGCTTGCGCTTGTAGAGCTTCATCGCGTTGCGCGGTTGGGTCAGCGCGCTGATCGGACTGATCGGCACGCCGGTCGCGAAGCTCGTCGCGGCGGTCTTGAAGTCATGCCGGGCCCACAGCCAGATCGAGCCGGAGAGGTTCACGATCGTGCCGCCGATGATCGTCAGGAGGATCGACTTGCGCTCCTTGTCGGCGGCGATCGCGATCGCCTTCTTCAACCTGCGAACGTCGTCACACTCGTCGGCCGCGGGCTCCGGGACGTGGATGCGCAGCGGAAACACCAGCTTGCTGCCGAGCCCGAGCGAGGCCTTGATCGAGCCGACGTACATCTGTTCGCGATAGGCCGCGTCGAACTCGCCGAACAAGTTGATCCGTTCGCTCGCGAGGAGCACCTGCCCTACCGTCGCCCCGGCGAAGCCGAGCGCCCACAGTGTGTTCCAGGTCTCGGCCTTGCCGCGCTCGCGCGTCAGATAGGTTCGCAGCTCGTGCGCTTCACCACCGCAGTCGGGGCGAGCGTGGGCCTCGAGCTCCGTGCACAGCAGCGTGACTGCAACGACAACCCAGGCGCGCACCGACGCAATCTACGCCAAACCACTCGCCGAGAGCTGATACCGTTGCGGCATGATCCGTCCTCTGTTTCCACTCTCGTTGTTCGGGCTGGTCGCGTGTGGCGGTGGTGGTGATGCCGCTCCGACGCCCGACTCGCCGCCCGCCGCGCAGATGATCACGCTCAGCGGCACCGCGCAGGAGGTCTCGACTGGCGGCACCGATCCCGCCCCGGGCGTACTTGTCGAGGCCTTCTCGAACGCCGCCGACACCACCGTGATCACGTCGGCGACCACGGATGCGCAGGGCAATTACTCGCTGACCGTGATGACAAATGGCACCGCGCTCGACGGCTTCCTGAAGGCGACCAAGAGCGGGCTCAAGGACACGTACCTCTATCCCGACAAGCCTCTCGTAGAAGATTTCGACGGAGCGTCGATCAACCTGGTGTCGTCGAGCACGCTCAACGCACTCTCGCAATTCCTGTGCGACGACCCCCAGGATCCCGCGAAGGGCGTGATCGCGGCACTCGTGTTCGATGGCGCGCAACAACCGATTGGTGGTGCAATGATCAACGCGAGCCCGGCGCCGACGAGCGTTTGCTACAACGGCAACAACAGCCTCCCCGACGGCGACGCCAACATGACGGCCGCCGATGGCATCGGTTACATGTTCAACGTGACTGGCGAGGTGATGGTGAGCACCACGGTGACTGGCGCGACCTATCCAACGCACAAGGTCACCGCTCGCGCCGGTGCGCTGACGACGACGCTGTTCCGACCGTAGTCGAGCGCGGGTCTGCCGCGCACCCGTCCCTCGTGAAGCGAACGAAAAAAAGCCGGCGAAGTTCGCCGGCTTTTTGGGTTCATTCGAAGTTTCGAATTAGATCACGCGAACGTTC
>JBBQJJ010000172.1:0-16688 GCA_038325805.1 Haliangiales bacterium | reverse complement strand
GGCTGCACAGCACAAGGACGAGCTCATGTCGCGCACGATTTCTGGCTCAGCTTCTCTGGTCATCATGACGTTTTCGGCGGCGGTCCTCGGCGGATGCCTGATGCCCTCGCAAGGACCCAAGGGTGGCGTGGTCGCCAGCGGTCAACCGCTCGCCGTGGTCGATGACGTCAAGGTGTGGACGACGACGCAGAAGGAGAAGGTCCGCGAGACCGAGTACAAGGACGCCCAGGGTAACGTGATCGGCACCGGCACGTCGTACGAGGACAAGACCACGGTGCACACGGCGAAGATCTGGTACCCGGTCCAGGGCACCGAGCAGCTCGCCGACGAGGATTTCTTCAAGATCGCCGGCGACCAGAAGGCGCTCGACGCGACGATCGAGTTGCGCGCCAGGGGCAAGAAGTTGAATCGCCGTGGCATGTACACGATGGGAGGGGGCGTGGTCGGGATGATCGTCGGCTACTTCATCCCGCAGGGCACGGTGCGAACGGTGCTGCTCGTCGGCTCGGGTCTCACGATCGGTGGCGGTTACTACATGTCGATGTGGGGCGCGCGTCAGATGAACCCGGAGACCCACGCGGTGGATCGCTCGATCGCCGATCGCGCGGCGAACCAGTACAACCAAAACCTCGGTCAGGCTGTCGGCGTGAACATGTCGCGCAAGTTCTGACGTGCGTGTGGCCTTGCTGAGCTGCATCGTGCTTCACGATCACCTGCTCCGCGCGACGGCGGTCGAGTCCGCGTTGTCGTACGGTGGAGCGACCGTTCCGTGGCACCATCCGCGGGTGGACTCCGGCACGATCCTCCAGGCTGTCCAGTCCAGACTCGACGGACCGACCCGCGCGATCGTGGAGGCGAGCGGGCTCGGCGCCCAGCTGGCCGCGACGCTCACTGCTGTGCACAGCCGTTGGCCGACCGCGCCGACACCTGGGGACGAGTGGGTGGGTTATCTCGCCGACCGGATCGCGCGCCAGCGGGATCTCGCGGCGGTGTTGCCGCGGCTGCGGATCGATGATCTGTTCCTCGCGTGGTGGGCCGGGCGGGGAGATCACGACGGCATCGTGGCCTTCGAGGCTGCGTTCGCCCAGGATCTCGACCGGCTGGTCGCGCGCTTCCACCGGCTCCCGGAGTCCGAGCTGCGACAGCGGCTGCGGATCAAGTTGTTCGTCGGCACCGCGACCACGCCGCCGCGGATCGCCGACTACTCCGGGTTCGGGTTCTTGCAGAACTGGTTGCGCGTGACGGCTGCGCGCACGTTCGTGGACGTGGCGCGCAGCGATCAGTCCATGCGCTACGAGGAAGAGCTCGACGAGGGCGAGTTGCTCGGGTTGAGCTCGCCGTCCGATCCGCGCCTCGAACACCTCCGGCTGCAGCTCGGCGGCGCGGTCAAGCGCGCGTTCGCGGCCGCGGTGACCAGCCTCGCGCCACGCCAGCGCACCTTCCTGCGTCACGCGTATGTCGACCGCCTCACGCTCGATCAGATCGCGCTGACGTACGGCATCCATCGCGCGACGGTCGCGCGCACGCTCGCGAGCGCCCGCGACCACCTCACCGAGAACACGCGTGCGGTTGTCGCCGCCGAGCTCGGGGTCGCCTCGGAGGATCTGACGAGCGCGATCGCCGCCCTCGACACCAACCTCGAGCTATCGCTGTCACGCCTCCTCCGCAGTGCTCCAGGTCCGCGGTGACGCCGAGCTGTCCGGGCGATGACACGCTGATCGCCCTCGTCGAGCACGTGCTCGATCCCAGCCGCGTCGCGACGCTCGCGGATCACGTCGATGGCTGCGAGCGCTGTCGCGCGACGATCGGCCACCTCGTCGCGGTCGACTCGAAGCCGAAGCCGAGCCAGGTCGGACGCTACCTGCTCGAGGAGCAGCTCGGCGTCGGGGGGATGGGTGTGGTGTGGGCCGCGTGGGATCCGAGCCTCGAACGCCGCCTCGCGATCAAGCTGATGCGCCCCGAGGTCGGAGAGCTCGGGCCCGCGCGTTTGCTCCGCGAGGCCCGCGCGCTCGCCCAGCTCCAGCACCCGAACGTGGTCGCGGTTCACGACGTCGGCGAACACGATGGCGAGGTCTTTCTCGCGACCGAGCTGGTCGACGGTGAGCCGCTCGATCGATGGCAGCGCGCTCACAGCACCGCCGAGATCCTCGACGCGTACATCCAGGCCGCCCGCGGTCTGGCCGCCGCGCACTCGATCGGGCTCGTCCACCGAGACGTCAAGCCGAGCAATATCCTCGTCGCGCGCGACGGTCGCGTGCGGGTCGGTGACTTCGGGCTCGCCCGTCGAGGACCACACGAAGGCACCGGCCCACGCGAGGGGATGGGCGTGGCCGACGTGCTGACGCACGAAGGCGCGATCGTTGGCACGCCGGCGTACATGGCTCCCGAGCAACGCGCCGGAAAACCAGTCGATGGTCGTGCCGATCAATACGCGCTGTGCGTCGCGCTGGCCGAGGCACTCGGCGGAAAGCGCCCCGATCCCGACGCACCTGCCGAAACGCTCGGGGCGATCGATGCGCACATCGCCCACTCGCTGGCGCGCGGCTTACGTCGCGATCCGCTCGCTCGGTTCCCGGACCTCGACGCGCTCGCCGAGGCGCTGCTGACCCGACCGTCCCGCCGAACGCACCTCCCGTGGATCGGCGCCACGCTGGTGGTCGTCGGCGCCGCGGCCGGCATCGGCTTCGTGCTGAACAACCCCGTGGAACCGGAGGTGCGGTCGGCGCCGATCGTCACCCCGCAGGTCGATCCCGTTCCTGATGCGAACACCGCCACGCGAAGCGATGCCGCGGTCGTGCTCGCGGTGATCCGTCCCGATGCACGCCGTGCGACCTCCGGCGGTGGCACGACCAAGCAACTCCGAACCCCCGGTGGCGGGTCAGCGAGTTCCGGATCGGCGAGCCCGAGCGCGGTGGTGTCGTCGGTTGGACTGCAGGCGTACATCGATGCGCTCGGTTTCGTGAACCGCCGGGATCCGGCCTGCAAGCCCGCGTTCGCGCGCTTCGACGCGCTCGGTGTCGCGCGGATGGCGCAGATCTCCACCAGAGACGACTCGCTCATGCGGGCGCGCTGCGAGCTGCTGGTGGGGAACTGCAGCGCGGGCGAGCGCATGATCACGACGCTGTACACGAGCGAGGGTCTCAGCACGCCGGCGATCACCGACGAGGTCCGTCGCGAGTCGACGATGAACTGCCCGACCAAGGTCGGCGCGTGGCAGGACCGGCTGGCCCGGCTGCTGACGCAATCGGCGCTGCTCCAGGCGGCCTCCGCGAGCACGCTCGCCCGCGAGCTCGCCGCCGCCGAGGCCGTGGTCCACGATGCCGGCGGCGCGATGTCTCGATCGCAGCGCATCGATCTTACCAACGCGGTCCTCAACCTCGCGGAGGGCTTCTCGCGACTCGCCAGTCATTGTGCTGACGCGCGACGGGCGCGGGCGCTGGGCGACTACGATCCGATGGTGATGTCGGACTCGCTCAAGCAGTGCCTGTCGGGTGCCAACCCGTAGATCCTTCGCCGGTGCCGAGTCGCTCGCCGTGTGGCTCGCGATCGCGCTCGCCCACGAACGGACGGCCACGACGGCGATCGCTCGTGCCGTCGCGGCGAAGGACGCTCGCGAGCGCCGAGGCACAAATGCCGGATGATAGGGACCTCTCCCGACGCAACCACCGGGTTCGACGCGACGAGCCCGGATACCAGCGCACCGCGCGGAGACGCCGGGGACGTCTGTCCTGCCGGAGCACGGGGACGACGTCGGTGAGGTGATCGGGCGCGGTCGGTCAGCTCCTCCCCGCGGGACGCTTGGAGCAGTTGACGGCCGGCCGATCCCCGTGACCTCCGGGACCAGGCAAGCGGATCACCGTGAGAGCTTCGGCAGTCACAGAGATCCTGATCGTCGACGACGAGCGCAACAAGTTCGCGGATCGCGTCACTGTCCGCGGGCGCGAACCGGCTCCGGCGCCAGCGGCGACGTTCATGAAGCTACAGGCGCCCCATGGCGCGAAGCTCCGCGAGGATGTCGATGAAGTACTCGTAGTGCTCCTCCATGAAGTCGAGATCCTCGGGGGTGTAGGCGTCGAGCGGCATGCTGTGGAGCTCCATGATCTGCTGACCCGCAGCGGCCCCGATGTCGATCGAGTGAGGGACGATCGGGGGCGTGAACGCCTCCTGCCACGCGGGCTCGAGCTGGATCGCCTGGTTGAACAGCTTCTCGGCGCCGGCATTCGCGATCGACGGCGCGATCGAGATGTAGAGCAAGGATCCACCGATCAGCACGGCGGGATTTCCCAGCATGGCCTTCTCGATCGTGGTGTCGATCGTGGTGCCCACCGGATCGGTCACGATGTCGACGACGTTCATGCACTTCCCAGCCCTGTCCAGCACGCAGCCGCCGGTGTCGATCAGCGTCCCGATCTTGCCGCGCACCGTCGTGACGACCGCCGGCTTGGCGTTCGCACCGAGCACCAGAGGCGAGTCGATCACCGTGAGGTTCGCGAACGGCTTCCCGTAGACGGCGGGTCGGAGATCGATGTTGACGAGTGCCGGGTCGTAGTTGGCGACGATGTTGTCGATCGTCGCGCCGACCAGTGGCTGGTTGAGGGTGACCAACTGACCCTGGTTGTAGAGGGCTTGCAGCTGGCCCGCGGTGATCGTGGTGCCCTGCACCGTCGGGAACACGTGGTTCGCGGGAATCGTTCCGTTACCGATCAACGCGAGGAGCGCGGTCACCGTATGGTTGCCGTTGGCGACCTGGACGTTCCCGTCGAGGAGTGGATCGCCAGCGAGCGCGACGCCCGAGGACAACAGCATCGTCGCGAGCAACCCTGAGATGGAGAGCGTCTTGAGTTTGTGCATGGCGTCCGGCGAAGTTGCACGAAGCAAACCAGCGCCATCTTGTTGAACTTCGGTGGTTCGCCGACAGCGCCTGTCTAGATCCTAGGCAACTCGCCTGACTGACGAACAGCGGACGTGTCGCCGATCCGCGGTTCGACGCGCGTCACAGTTTGCGCGATTTGCGAAGGGGTCTCGGCTCTCGTGACGCCTGACCTCAGCGCGTCGACGAGGTCGAGAGATCGCTGACTTCGGCCCCACGCGCTGCTGGATCGCGTGGGCTCCGCTTTGCAGCGTCGGCTGGGATGTGGCGTTTCGTCATCGTCCTTGCAGCGTGTGGAGCGGATGCAGTCGACCGACCGAGCGAGTCGAACTTCGCCACCGTGGCCGAGCTCGCTCGCGATCGCCGACTGGGAGTCGATCGAGGTCGCGTTGCCGGAGCTCGGTGACCTCTACGCGATCTATCCACTGGCCGCCGCTTACCAGCGCGACCCGCCGGCTCGGTTCGAGCTCGTCGTCGTCGGGGCCTCCGACGAGCGCCGCGCCGTCCACGTCGCGATCACGCGCGAGTGACCCGCATCGGTCGCCGCCCAAGGCCCGATGGGTCGCACAGGATGGACGACGCGTTCGAACGACGTGCAAGACTCGTGAGGTGTTCCCGAACCGAGCGTTGATCTGCCTGGTCGCGTGCGCGCGCCCGGTAGCGTCGCCGACTCTCGAGCGCGATCTCGATCTCGAGAGCCCGCGCCAGGACGCGGGTGTTGTCGATGGCGCAGCCCTCGATCTGCTCGACGCACCGTCGGTGCGCTTCACCTCGAATTCACCGGTGCGCGCGGAAGCCTCGGCGGCCTCGGCGCGGATCGGCATCGTCGGACGCGACGGACGCGCGAAGGCGGTCGAGGCGAAACCACCGATCGATGGCTGCCCGAAGCGCTGGATCCGCATCGAGCCGCGCGGCTGGGTGTGCGAGGTAAACGTCGTCGCATCGACGGAACCACCGACCCCTGCAGCTCGCGTCGGTCTCGAGGATGACACCCAGCCAGAGCTCCTTGGATATGGCTCGGTGCGCGTGGCGTCGGCCTGGATCTTCGACGATGTGGCGGATGCAGATGCCAACGGGGGCCATGCTCCGCCGGGCACGATGCAGGTGCGAGCCGTCGGCGAGCAGCGAATCAGGGGGCTTCGCTACCTGCAGCTCGGCGATGGCTCGCTGATCGAGCCGCACGCCGTCGCGCCATCGTCCCCGTCGAGCTTCCACGGCACGGTTGTCCTCGACGGCAAGCTCGACGTCGCGTGGACGCACCGAGCCGCAGGGGTCTACGCGAAGCCGGGCGGCAGAGCGACACGAACGCTCCCGGCCCGCTCGCACGTCGCGATCCGCGAGCGCTCGTCAGATCGACGCTTCGTCCGGATCGGCGAGTCCGAGTGGGTCGCGGTCACCGAGCTCCGCGTTCCCGTCGCGGCCACGGAGCTGCCGCCCGGTGTTGGTGAGGGCGAGCGCTGGTTCGACGTCGACCTCGGCGACCAGCTGCTCGTCGCGTACGAGGGGTTGCGCCCGGTCTACACGACGCTGGTATCGACCGGACGACCCACGCACGCGACACCGCCTGCGCTCGGGCGCGTCGTCGTCAAGCATCGCACCACGACGATGACCAACTCCGCCGTCGACGAGTCGTACTCGGTGGCCGACGTTCCATGGACGATGTTCTACGAGCACACGCTCGCCCTTCACGGCACGTACTGGCACGACGCGTTCGGGACCGTTCGCAGCCACGGTTGCGTGAACCTCGCGCCGCGCGATGCGCGCATCCTCTACGACTGGTCGGCGCCGGAGGTGCCACCAGGCTGGAACGCGGTGTACACGACTCCGTCGACTGGACCCAAAGGCTCTCTCGTTCACATCCATCGGTGAGCAGGGACGTACGGCCGACCGACGTCTTCTACATCCTCGGATCAGGCCGATCTGCGACTGCGCTATGTTCGCGCCATGGCCAAGGCGGACGCCGCTCTCAAGAAGGCGATCAACGACAGCAACTTTGCGGCGGCCGAGCGCGCGATCAAGGACGGCGCCAACCTCGAGACGAAGGGCGCCGAGCAGGCAACTGCGTTGATGCGGTTCGCGGGCTCGACGCTGTGGGCGATCGACAAGAAGAACGGCCCCGGTCAGTGCGTGAAGCAAGTGGAGATGCTGCTCGCCGCCGGCGCGAATGTGAACGCGAAGGTGTCTGACGGTCGCACGGTTCTTCATCACGCGGTGAAGGCCGGTGCGCCGGGCGTCATCAAGGTGCTGCTCGATCATGGCGCCGATCCCAATGTGCAAGCGACGCAGTTCAAGTACACGCCGCTGCACAAAGCCGCCGAGCGCGGGCGCGCGAACATCGTTCGCTGGCTGCTGGAATCAGGTGCCGATCCGATGATCAAGGACAACTCCGGTCGCACGCCGATGGAGTGTGCGGGGAAGGCGGACGTCAAGGCGTTGCTGCAGCTGGCACGCTCGGGAAAGCTGTCCGCGAAGACGAAGACACCAGCGTCGCCCGTGCGTTCGAAAGCGCCCACCGCCTTGCTCACGTTCTTGAAGACGCAGGCGAAGGAGCTGTCGGGAAAGGCGATCGGGCGGCTGCCCGGATACACATCCGACACCAAGCTCGTGGTGCGGTTCGTCTCGACGCCGTCGACGAAGATGCTCGAAGAGAACGACATCGACCCGCTCGCATTTCCTACAATCTTTCCGATCGCGACACTGAAGGGCGAGGCACAGTTTCTCGCCGTGGATGGGTCGAAGCCGGCGCTTCCGGTGTTGATGTGGGAGCACGAGACCGGCAAGTTCGAGCCGCTGGCGAAGAGCCTCGCCGATCTCGTGAAGCGCTTGAGCTGATCGTACGTCCGGTCCGTGACCTCCCGCTGCAACCCGAGGAAGTTCGGCTACCATGCTCGGATGGTGGGCCGTGACGCCGACGACGGGTCGCAGGACCACGCACGACTGCCGCGCGCTGAACGACGTAAGCCGCGTGCAGGAAATCTGCACGCACGGTTTACTTACAACCGCCGCGAGACGGAAGGAGGTTAGATCTACCAATGCGGTTCGCGTTCGTCCTCTGGCTCGCGGGTTGCCGCAGCATCTTGGGCTTCGAGGACGTCGCCGGGATCGACGCCTCGGGCGATGTCTCGGAGCCGACCCTCGATGGCCCCGAGATCGATGGCACCAACCCGTTCTGCTTCGGGAGCACGCTGGTCATCTGCCTCGCCGCGATGCCGACCGATTCCGTGACCTTCGGGACCACCACGATCAACACCGACGACAGCACGGCCTGCGCGATCACCACGAACCTCGCGGCCGCTGGATCTTGCGTGATCGCGGGTACCACGATCTCGTTGGCGGCAGGCAACATCGTCCACGCAGACGGCTCCAGACCACTCGTCCTGGTGGCGACGGGAGACATCTCGATCACCGGCACGCTCGACGTCGCCGCCGATGCGGCGACCCCGACGGTCATCCCAGCGGGTGGTGATTCGAGTGAGTGTACGACCGGCACACCGCCGGCTCTTCCGGGTGGTGGCGAGGGCGGCTCGTTTGGCGCTCGTGGTGGGAACGGTGGGACGGGTGGAGGAGGACTATCGGGTGGGGTTTCCAGCACGACCCAGGTCCCGTCGATATTGCGTGGTGGGTGTCCCGGCGGGAATGGAACGCTGGCATCTGGAGGGCATGGCGGCGGTGCAGTGCTGCTGATCTCGGATACCAAGATCAGGGTCGCCGGCTCGGTCAACGCATCGGGCGCAGGCGGGCAAGGCGCGGCTCCCGGAACGCGTGGTGGGGGAGGGGGCGGCTCGGGAGGGATGATCTTTGGCGATGCACCCTTGATCGAGATCACCGGAGAGGTGTTCGCGAACGGCGGGGGTGGGGGTGGGGGGAGCAATGGTAGCCAGTCCGGACTCGATGGCGACCAACCGTCCAATGCCATGACGGTTGGTAAAGGTGGGAACAGTGGTGGAGCCGCCGGTGGGCAGGGCGGCGACGGCTCGGCGGGAACAGTGGGCCAGCCGGGCGAGAACGGTGGTGGCGGTGGTGGTGGTGGTGGCGGCGGTGGTGGTGCGGGCGTGATCAGTGCGACCGTGCTGCCGAGCGGTAACGGAACCATCTCCCCTGGTCCGTGAGTCCGGATCGCAAAGTTGTCAGGGAGTCAGCGCGACGAGCTGGCCGATCGTCTGTGCTGCGTTGCTGGTCAGCGCGGTTCGTGTACCTGTCGCGCCTCCGGTGGAGAGCTCGTCCGAGACTTCGAGGGTCATGCTCGCGTTGTTGCTATTGCTGAGATGCGCGCGCTCGGTCATCGACGTCGGAGGCTGGACCGTCGTGATCGCGTGAACCCCGAATGCACCGACGAGCATTCCGCACGTGGCACCCGTGACATTGGGCGCGACGATGCTCGTCGACGAGGTGCTGGTCTGGCTGGCGATGGCAATCGCGCTGGCGGTATCGACCCCCGAATACGCTTGGATCACGGCGATGAACCGCTTGCTCGGTCCGGTCGTGAAGGTGTGATTCGCCGACTCTGTCGCCGCCGCCACGCGAGAGAACACGCTCATTCCGATCCCACCGTTGATGGAGAGCTCATCCCGGCGCAGCAAGGTCCAGCCGGTGGGCGTGGCGAGCTGCCCTGGTTGCTCGTCGGAATCGGCCTCGTAGAGGACCGCCGCGATCATCACGTCATTTTGAATCACGCCCGCAGGTGTCCCTACCGTGACGCTGGTGGTGCTGTTTGTCGTGGCGCTGGAGGACGCACGAAATGCGACGGGGATACAACCAGCGGCATCACTCGCATCGGGGATCGTGACGCCATCGAGCTGGGTGTCAGGGATCTGGGAGTCCCCACCGATCCCTGTCGAAGGAGTGTACGAACAACCCGCGCAGAGCATCCACACGACGAGGCGGCCCATGTTTGTAACGTACCACCACCGAGACATCGGCAGCGCGACGACCACAAGACCAACGCTGTCGACATCAAGGTGATTTGATCGCGACCATTCGACCCGCTCCGCCGAGCTCTCGCAGACTTGGTTGCCCTGTCGGCTGCTTGTGGATGTACGATGACTTGTGCGTTTGTGGATCGCCGTCGGCATGATCGGGTGCTTCAACCCGATTGCGCCGACTGGGGCACCATGCACCCCAGGGCTCGATGACTGCCCACGCGGCCAGACCTGTACGACCACGTCATCAGCTAGCTCCTGTCAGCTCCCTGGCACCGTCGTCGACAGCCCCGATCCAGATCCGGATCCGGATGCAGTGATCGACGCACCAGTACAGGCTCGACATCTCTTGATCACCGAGGTCAACACTCGCCCAACCGAGCAGGAGTTCATCGAGATCCACAACCCCACGTCGGCCGCGATCGATCTCTCCACCTACTATCTGTCCGACGACGCCAGCTACCCGCTGCTCCCGGGCAACTCGGGCGCGGGCCCGGTGACGACGGTCAATGCCACCGACTGGATCCTTCGATTCCCCATCGGTGCTTCGATCGCGCCAGGACAGGTGATCGTGGTCGCGCGGTTAGCTCCCGGGTTCCAGATCGCATTCGGAATGACTCCGGACTACGGCTTCGAGGACGCGACAGGCACGAGCGCGATGGTCGTTGTGGTTGGCGAGATGACCAACATGAACATCACCAGTGGGGGCGAGGGTCTCGCGCTGTTCACCTGGGACGGAACGACCGACCTGGTGACTGACGTGGATCTGGTCATCGTCGCGACGCCGTTCGAATCGATCCCAGACAAGACGCAGCTCTCGGTCGACGGCCCAGACCTCGGAACGTCGGCTTCCCAGTATCTCCCGGATCGGTCCACCCTGACCATGCTCGAGCAGGTGTCGCTCGGGACCTCGTACAAGCGGATCGCGTTCGAAGATGGCAACGAGGTCCAGCTCGGATCCGGTAACGGCCAGCTCGGTCACGATGAGACGAGCGAGGACCTCGCGAGGACGTGGGACACGAAGCTCACCGCAACCGCGCCCACTCCCGGCCTCTTGCATACCGCGTTAGCGCCTTGAGTTGAGAGGACGCTCCGTTGCAGCTTCATCGCCGCGACGTTCCGGTGAGTCGCAAGATCTCGGCTGCGAGGTCGCGAGCCTCGTCGAGCTTGAGCTCGATCTCCTGGTCAGCGGCGCGCAGCTTCACCGTGCCGTTGCCGACCTCGAGCCTGACTCGCGGTGCCGGCCCTGGGTCCTGCGTATGCTCTCCGTGCGAACCGGATCGGGGTGTCACGATGGGGGTAGCTGCCGTTGCTGCAGTGAGCGGCTCGGCCTGCGATCCCGCGCGTGGTTTCTTGACGTGGGAGTAGGTTGTTGCCGGTTGCGGGACAAAGGGTCCCTGTAGCTCGACGGTCAGGCGATCATCGGACATCCGAATCACCGTACCCAAGAGAACGAGTGGCGAGAAGTACGCGTCGGGTAGCACCGCGTTGGTTCGAGGTGGCAGGACTCCCTACCCGATACGTCAGCGCTTGGCTTTCCAGTAGCGCTCGATCTGGTCGGCGGAGGAGGCGGAGCTCGTCGAGGTCGCCCGCCTCGGAGTTCGTGATCCCACCGCGGACGTCGTAGCTCGGGGATGGACGATCCACGATGGGCCCGATCGTCATCGCGTTGGCGATCAAGGAGGCCGGGCGGGCGAAGATCGCCGTGCACTGCTTGCGTGCGTCGGCGGACGAGCCGCCCAGCAGCTCTACGTGGTCGTCACGGCTCGACGACGGGAATCTCGATCGTACGCCCGTCGCGTGGTGAGTGTCGAATTACGGCCGACCGACATCTTCTACCTCGTCGGACCACGTCGGCGCGATCCGGTAACACGCGTCGAACGAGATCAGCACTCTCGAGTCGCACCTGCCTGTCACCATGCGCAGCGACGACATGGCCCGTCGGCGGCATGAAGTCGAGGACGCTGGAGTCGAGGACCGTGGAGCTGAGGGCTTTCCAGATCGCGGGACCGTCGCTCGGCTGGATCCGCAGGAGATATTCACGCGTGAGTAGCTCGACAGCGATCGCATCGACCTTGCCACGCGGGATCTGGAGCAACGTCCTGGTAGTGAGATCGTGAACCCAGCCATCCCCGGCGACCAGAAGCGTGCCCTCGAACCACACGACCGGCCCTGTCACGGGACCTAGCAAGTGGTCCTCCTGCTGACCGCTGTACCAGCGCCGTCGCACGAACAGCTTGTGATCGACGACACCGACGGCCAGATAGCGAATATCGCCGTCGCCGAGCTCGCCCATCGGAAGCCATCCTTCCGACGGAAGCTGGACCGGCGTTGCCCACGCAGGTTGGCTCACCGGGGGAGCGGGATCGAGCGCTGTGTTTCGAGATGGCACGCGTATTTGGCGACGCGACTCGGTCCACTTACCTGTTCTCCTGTGACCGTCCCGAGCGCTCTTCTGCGAGAACGCCTGCAACACTCGCTGTTCCAGCTCGGCTCGTGCAGGAGGTTCAGAGAAGCGGAAGATCCAAGGTCGTCTACACGGCGGATTCGTGCAGTGCGACCACTGGAGAACCGCTCGAGTCGACCGGCCTCCCCGATCTCGACCGCATGCTTCGCACTCTCCTCAGCGAGCTCGAAGCAGAGGATGCCGGTAGATCCGGACCCTGCGCCACGACGATCGTGCTCTCTCGCTTCGAGTGCGAGCCACAACGCTTGCTTTGAATGCGGCGCTTCGAGCGGCCACACCTCGTGCACTTGAACGTGCACGTCGGTGTCTCACTTCGGTGGCGCGGGCTGCTTGTCGTTGTTGACGTGCAGCACCTGGTGCATGTGACCGTTCGCCCAGTAGGTCAGCACCTTGCGGCCCTTGACGTCGAACGGCGGCCGCATCAGCTCGAGCAACCGGTACTCGCCCGGCTTGATGTCGGCGTTGTTGCCGGTCAACAGCACCTCGTGCACGCCGTTGGTGAGCAGCACGTGTTTGTACTTCTTGAGCTGCTTGTCGAGGAACTTCTTCACGTCCGCGTTCGGGATGTGCTGCAACACGTGCTTCGAGATCAGCAGATCGGCGGGCGGTAGATCGTCCTCGACGATGTTGCCGGCGAAGAACTGGATGTTCGGCTTCCCATACTTCGTCTTGTCGGACTCGATGACCTTCGCGACGATGTCATAGCCCTTGTAGTCAATGCCCGTCCAATCGAGCTGACTCGAGAACTCCCAATCACCGCAGCCGGCGTCGACGACGGACTTGATGTTGTACTTCTTGATGAAGTGCTCGAGGTAGTCGCGGTAGAGGTACGTCGCGTCGAGCGTCGAGCCGCTGCCCGAGGTGCCGGCGCCGGTGTCGTTGGTGCCCCACGCCGAGTTCTTGTAGATCGCCTCGAACGCGGCCTTCGTGTCGTCGGGCTTGCGAGGTGGTTCCCCGTTCGCGAGGTGGGCCGTGGTCTCCGTACCAGCTCGGGCGACCGCGGCCTCGAGCTCGTCGAGGGTAGGGCAGTCCTTCGACGTGAATTGAAGGAAAGCGAAGAAGCCGAGACCCACGAGCACGAGTGGCCAGGTCAGGCTAGCGAATCGCGAATAGGTCATCTGCGCGCATCCTGCCACGGATAAACGCTCACGATCAGATCGCAAGAGCGCGAGTCGAGTGGAACCGCACGTCGACACACGATGTCCCGAATCGTCAGTCCCGGGATCATGGCCCGGACGTCTGGTGCCGCCGTCGCGTTTCCCCGTGCGTCGCTGGACTCCACCGAACCGACGGATTGGGTCGTCCAAGGTGAGCTCGACCGCGACCGACTGGGTTCGTTCGCGACGCAGATCGTCGACTCCGCGCATCGCACTACCGCGCGAAGCGGTCGTGATCGCGGCTACGGCGAGGTCTCCTGGCAACACGACAAGCTGTCTCTCGACGATCTGCGCCTCAGCGCCACGAGGTGTGCTTGTGACTCATGGCCAGGCGCCGTGGAGACTCGCCGGAGCTCGTTACTGTGGTGGCAGCAGGACGGTGTCGATCACGTGGATCACCCCGTTGGACGTTGCGATGTCCGCCTTGGTGACTGTCGCGGTATTGATCTTCACGCCCGAAGACGCGTCGATCGTGAGTTTCCCCCCCTGCAGCGAGGTCGCTTCCTTCATCCCGACGACCGCCGCCGAGCCGACGTTACCGGCCACGACGTGGTAGGTGAGCACGGCGGTGAGCTTCGCCTTGTCGGCGAGGAGCGCATCCACGGTACCTGGCGGGAGCTTCGCGAACGCTTCGTCGGTCGGTGCGAACACCGTGAACGGGCCGGGTCCCTTCAGGGTGTCGACGAGTCCGGCGGCCTGGATTGCCGCTACTAACGTCTTGAAGGAGCCAGCGGCGACAGCGGTGTCGACGATGTCGACCGTGGCGGCCTGGGTGGGGGCTTCCGGGGCTGCCGGCGCTGGAGCCTTGGGCGATCCACCGCAGGCGGCTATTCCTAAGAGCATTGCGAGGAGACAGTGTTTCATATGGCCGTTTGGAGGCTGCTGGCACGCGAATGGTTACGGGATGACCGGCGTACAACATCACGCCGCGAGACGAGACGTGACGTCGTTGCGCATAGACCTTCAACGAGCTGCGATTCGCGCTCGCCACGAACGCGGATGACAGGCAATTCTCGGCAAGACGACGGGGTGGATCGAGCGACCTCTATCGACCATCCCCGCTCGCGTGCTTCCATCCGAAACATGCCTGGACGTTCGCTCCTCGTGCTCGCGTGCGGCCTGGTCGGTTGTTCCCCATGGGCGAGTCCATCCGCATCACTTCACGGAAATGGATCGGTGCTGACCTCCTCCTCCAGAGTGAGCCGGGGCTCGACGATCCAGCTCTCGACCCACTGGAGCGAGACGTGCAAGAAAGGCGGTGGGTGGATCGCGACGCAGCACCGCGATGAACGGCTGGTCGATTGCAACGCCGTGACGCACTCG
Source organism: Haliangiales bacterium (assembly GCA_038325805.1). Taxonomy (GTDB): domain Bacteria; phylum Myxococcota_A; class Polyangia; order Haliangiales; family Haliangiaceae; genus JABFXX01. The sequence continues at coordinate 1,952 of JBBQJJ010000172.1, read as the reverse complement.
CTGACCGTGCACTGCAAGGAGCCCTGTCGGATCACGGCCCCGGATCAGCGCCACGAGACCGGCTCGTTGACATGGGGGCCGACGAACGAGCCTGCGGAATTCTCGATCACGACAGACGCGGATCTCCTGACGGTCGACGTCACCTTCGAACATCGAGGAAGCAGCCGGACGATCCAGCTCGATCCGATTCCATTCGTCGTCGCGCGGGACGTGGTCGTCGAGTGCGGCTATGACGTCCCCGACCGACCACCCTCGACCTGCGACGAGGAGTACGCCTCCGACTCCTCGCCGGAAATCATCGTGAAGTCCGCATCAAAGATCGTGCTCGGTGCCGTCCGGATCAACGGCAAGCTGGCGCGGAACGGTAGGCTCGCGCTGCGAGTCGCGGTCCCAGCGTCCATCGATCCGTCGAACCAACAACCAGGCACGCAGAATCCGTTCCATCTGGTCGGCGACTACCCGGTCGTGATCGAGGTCGGCGCAGGGCCTGATGCCATCCGTCGCGAGACCGTCGTTCACATCCGAGAGAGGAAGCGATGACCTCGACGACCTGCGCGCCAATCTGAACCGTTGCTTCCAGACCTCAGGCTTCAAAGGCGCGCCGCGCTGTTGATGGTCGCGTGGCTGTCTTGTCATCACGTCGCGGGTAACCGGCGCCGCTCGAGGGTGCCGACAAATCCCCCGCCCGACGCTGTGCTCGCGGCCATGAAATACGCGCTGCGCCAGATCGGTTCGAGCGGCATGCGCTGGCTCGTCCTCGCCCTGCTCGTTGTTGCCTGTGCTCGCCCAGCGCCGCAGTACACGACCAAGGCCGCACCGTTCTGGCAGACGATGCAGCGCACGTTGCCCGGTACGTGGGCGGGAACGACCGATGTGGGTGTGCAGGTCGAGGTCACGTTCCGGACGATCTCGAGGGCCTCGGCGCTCGCCGAGACGTTCGGCAGACCCGGCAAGGAGACGATGACGCTGTATCACCCCGACCGCGGCGACATCGTCGCGACGCACTACTGCGGCCAGGGCAACGCACCGCGACTGCGAGTCACGAGCGTCGACGGGAAGCGCGTCGTGTGGAAGCAGACCGACGTGACGGACCTCGGCGCGGACGAGGCGAGCCTCGTCGAGATGGAGATCACGCTCGGTGACGGCTGGTTCGATCGCGTCGAGGTCTATCGCGACGCCAAAGGCGCACTCGACCGCACGCGCTGGCACTTCGTCCGCCAGTAGACTGCACGCATGCCGATCATCCCCGCCGGTGATCGCCACCAGCACGAACGCAACGAGAAAGCTACGGAGACGCCGCTGGCCTCGCCGGTGCACGTTCCGGATCTCGCACCCAGAACGCGCGCGAGTCGGTGGAAGAGTGGACACGTCCCGCACCGTTCTCGGTCGCATCGTTGTCGTGGACTTCGATGGCGCAACTCACGAGCTCGCGACCGGTGAGCGGTGAGCGAACCACGCCTTCCTCGCTGGGAACCACGACTCCTCTGACGTCGATGCGGGTGCCGGTGGTTGCGCTCGCGATTGGCGTGGTCGGTGTCTCGGATCCGCCGACCACAGTCATAGTCGTATGGTCATCGCACATTCGGTGCGTCGAGCAACGCCCGCCGGCTTGCAAGCCTGGACGTACGGCGCTGAAACGCGGTCGCTCTTTGGCGACGGGCGCCGTTTCCGACGAGGATTCGCACATGCGCTTTCTCGGCCGCAGTCACGATCCGTGGGTACGTGCCGCATGGATCTCGACGTCGAGTACGACCGCACCGAACTCTGCTTTCGGGTGGTGTTTCTGCCCTCGTCTCAGACGTCGGACGATTCGGTGATGGACACCTCGACCTCCGCGCGCACTCGGCGCGAGTCGGGATCAAGGTCCTCGCGACCCCACCAAGCGTAATCGTTATAACGATTGTTATAACCAATCTCGCTATAACCGTCGTTATAACGAACGCTCGTCGAGG
>JBBQJJ010000171.1:0-16689 GCA_038325805.1 Haliangiales bacterium | reverse complement strand
GTCCGCTCGATCGAGAAAGGAAACAGTCATGAGTCTGTCGATGAGCTCGCTGTTGATCTTCGAAGAAGACGTCCCCGAGGCCACCCGCTCCGCGCTCCGCGAGGCCGCCGCGGCACCGATCGAGGATCGCCACGTCTGCTGGAGGCGGCGGCGAACGCCCTGTCTCGCGAGACCTACCTCGACGGTGCAGATGCGCGAGAGCTGGTCGGGCTGTAGGAGAAACCCGCGCGTACCGAACCGCTACCCCGTCGACAGATCACGAACGCTCTCGCGATCAGTATCGTGGAGGTCTTGAAGAACCTCTTTCTCTCGATCGCGGTCGCGGCAGCAACTGGATGCGGCGGAGGTGTCGCCGACGATGGTGTCCTCCCCGACGGCGGCGATCCGACGCCCGATTCACCCGGCGTGGTGGATCGACCGGTCTGCGGCGACGGCATCCTCGATACTTCCGAAGCCTGCGACGACCACAACACCGCCGGGAACGACGGGTGTGCGGCCGACTGCACGGCGATCGAGGACGGCTTCGCGTGCGGACAGCCGGGGCAACTGTGCGTGCCCACCCACGTGTGTGGTAATGGCCTCGTCGAGGACACCGAGGGCTGCGACGACCACAACCTCGCGAGCGCGGACGGTTGCCATGCCGACTGCACGCTCGAGGCAGGGTGGAAGTGCGAGATCGCAGGCATCCGGTGCACCGCCGCCGCCTGTGGCGACGGGATCGTCGCGGGCTTCGAGGAGTGCGATGACGCGAACGCCGCGACGCCGGGTTGCTCGGCGACCTGTGCGCTCGAGCCGGGCTTCCAATGTGTGACGCCCGGTGCGGCATGCACCATCACCACGTGCGGTGACGGTGTGAAGGAAGGCACCGAGCAGTGCGACGATCAGAACAACGATCTCGGTGACGGCTGCACGCCACTCTGCACGCGCGAGCCGACGTGCGTCGACGGAACGTGCGAGCCGGTATGCGGCGACGGTTCGATCCAGGCGGGTGAAGGCTGCGACGACGGCAACCTGCATGACTTCGACGGCTGCTCGTCGAGTTGCTCCGCCGAGACGGGCTTCACGTGTACGCCGTCGAGCACGGTCGAGCCGGATCCGTTGAACGTCGTGATCGTGTATCGCGACTTCAAGGGCAACGACCTCACGGGTGGGCACGTCGACTTCCAGAACATCAACAAGTCACAGACCGGCATGGTCACCAGCACACTGGTGGGCAACAAGCCGCAGTTGATCGACGCCAACGACTACGGCGCAGCGCACACCTCGATCAAGAACCGCGACTCGTTCGCGCAGTGGTACGCCGACTCGCCGCTCGCCAAGACCGTCGTCGAGACGATCCCGATGACGCGGATCGCGGCGGGCACGTACGAGTACGACAACGGTAACTTCTTTCCCGTCGACGGAAAGGGCTGGCAGGACCCGTCGGTCCTGGCGGCCGAGCGGGAGCCTTCGCGCGACAACAACCACAACTTCTCGTTCACGTCGGAGCTCCGCTACTGGTTCGCGTGGAATGGCACCGAGAACCTCAAGTTCCGAGGCGACGACGACGTCTGGGTGTTCGTCAATGGTCACCTCGCGGTCGACCTCGGCGGTGTGCACGGCGCGCAGAGTGCGGAGATCACGCTGACCGACGCGGTCAACACGTCGAAGTCGCTCGGCATGACGATCGGCGGCATCTACGAAGTGGTCGTGTTCCAGGCCGAGCGCCACACCACCGCGAGCTCGTACAAGCTGACGCTCAAGGGCTTCAACACCTCGAAGAGCGTGTGTGACGACGAGTGTGGTGACGGCGAGACGTCCTCGCAGGAGCAGTGCGACGACGGCATCAACCAGGGCGGCTACAACTCGTGTACCGCGACGTGTGGCTTCGGTCCGCGGTGCGGCGATGCGATGACACAGACCGAGGAGGAATGCGACCTCGGGACGGCGATGAACACCGGCGCATACGGTGGCTGCACGCCGAGCTGCAAGCTCGGCCCGCGCTGCGGCGACGGCATCGTGCAAGCGAACGAAGGCTGCGACGACGGCAACACCGCCGACGGTGATGGCTGCCCCGCGACCTGCGCTTCGATCATCCTCTAAGATCTCACGGGCACTCGCTGCCGTACGCGAGGCAGCTCTTGATGCGGCCCTGCGTCTCGTACGCCTCGACCTCGAGCGCGTTGTTCCGGTACGAGTAGTTCGCCTCGTAGAACGACTCGCAGTACTCGCGCGCGAAGCCGGCGACGCCGCCGAGCCGCTTGTACTGCGCGACGTGGCCGAGCTCGTGACCGATCAGCGCAGCGGTCGCATCGTCAGTGCCCGCGGCATCGTGGACGAAGATCTCGTTGCCGAAGGTCTGCGCTGTGGTGTCCTCGTCGAGGATGATGTCGCGTCCGAACACGGGCCAGCGCGTCAGCAGGTCACTACCCCAGCTAACACGGGCGGTGTCGACGAGGTCGCCGAACCACGGCCGCAGCGTGGTCTTGAGCTCGGCGGACAACGGCTTCGACGACGGGCTGCGCGCCCACACCACCCAGGCCGCGGCATTGACGAGTGCCGAGCACGCGCCGACGAACACGGTCCGCTTCACGCCATCTGCCTTGCCGTCACCGGTGCAGCTCGCGACATCGGTCTCGGCGAGCACCGTGCTCGCGACGGTCTCGGGATCGGCAGCACACGCCTCGCGAAAGCCGTCAGGGACCTGACCGGTGCAGTGCTCGAGCGTCGCGCTGGCCTCTTCGCACGGGGTCGTTTCGAGCGACTCCGATGCGCAGCCAAGCAAGAGCACGAGGGGGAGGTAGCGAAGCATCGCAGCGGACTACTGCAGCCCGTGATCCAGTTGCAGATCGAAGACTTGAGCGGTTCTCGATACCGGGCCGGTCAACTCTGGCCGCAGCTGCACGAACCTCTGGCAGCCGCGCCCGCCGCTATCCCAGCACGTGGCAGGTGCGGTTGGTCATCTGCTTGCACAACTCGGAGCTGATGGGGAACGGGGTGGCTCGTCCTCGAGACGGGGACCCCGAAGACAATCGACCGGGTGAGCGCGATAGCGCAAACTCCTACTCTGGGGTTAGATGCGTTTCCACAGCCCGTCGCGCCGCGCATGAATCGCGCGGTCGAGCTGGTAGAGATGGATCCAGCCGTTGGCGACGAGGTCGTTGACCTTGGAGTGTTTCGCGAGCACGCCATCGATCGCGGCTTGCGACGCTGCGACGAACACCGCGAGGCGGAGCGGCGTGTGCATCCATCGCTCGCCGTCGTGCAGCGACTGCAGCGACAAGCCGATCCGCAGATCTCCACCGTTGCCTTCGAACACCCCGAGGTGCCCGCCGACGATGTTGTGCAGCACCTTGTCCCCGCAGCCGTAGCGCGCGTTGTCGACGGTGGAGGCGTAGTACTGAAAGTTGATCCAGTGGGCGACCACCAGTGGGCCCGTCATGATGGCTTCGAGGATCGAGTGATCGCGATCGTCGTCGAATCGATAGTCGTGCAGGAAGGCGCGGCCCTCGAGATCGAGGTGTCGCGTGCGCTCGCGAGGCGCGATGATGAAGCTGGCATTTCCCGCCAGGCCCCACTCGGGGCGCACCTCGGCCCAGTTTCGCGCGCGCCGGATCACGGCGGCGTGGAGCTTCGCGTCGGACAGCTCCGCGAGCCCGAGGCGCGGGGCACGCTGTCGTCGAGTGGCGACGCTCGCGCGATCGAGCAGGGTGCGCACGTCGGGGAGCTCGGAGAACAGCGTGACATCGTCGGTGGTGGTGTTGTGGAGCGCGCCGACGAACCGAGTCTCCGACGGGATCTCGATCCCGCGCGCGGCGAGACCCGCACGCACGACCACGTCGTCGAGAAGCGCCGCCGCGGCCTTCGCGTTGACGTCTCCCGGCTGGCCGCAGCACGCGCCGCAATCGATCCCCGCGGCGTAGGCGTTGTTCTTGGTCTCGCTGCCGTGACCGACGAGCAGCACGACCGGCGCGAAGTTGCTCGTCAGCCCCATCGTGCGCAGCACGCCTTCGGCGAGATCGCAGCGCTCGACCTCCGTCAGCGGCGTGCCGTCGACGCGGCTCGTGATCCGCGGATGCCGCTGCGCGTCCTCGAGATCAGACAGCCCGGCACGCTCGCGATGGTTCGGAGCGCGACTGAACACATCGCGAACGAGGTCCTTCGCGAAGAACAAGCCCATCGCATCGACGAAGGCCAGGCTCGACAGCGAGCTCGACTTGAAGGACTTCCACGCGTGTGCCGCATCGAGCCGCGCGCGGCGCTTGCCCTCGAGCCCCGCAGGAACGCCGGTATCGGTGACGCGATACGTTGGCGCGAGGAGTCCTGGCAACTGCGGGCGCGCGTCGTCGGCGGCGAGCGGTGTGTACTCGATCGGGATCCCGAAGAAGCCGGCCACGCCGAGCGTCTGGATGTCGTCGCCCTGCGCCTCGAGTGCACGGCGGAACACCTCGGACCGCACGTCGAGACAGAACGCGGCCTGCAGGCGCGGTGCGGCAGGAGCCTGGGCGATGACCTCGACGAGCTTTGGACGGAGCTCGTCGAGCAGGGCGATCTCCATCGCGCGTTGCAACAACCAATCGTCTTCGCGCACGAGTCGCGCGGCGCGATCGATCGCCGGCCAGCTCGTCATCGCCATCTGCCACTCGTCGCGGATCATCTCGTCGCTGGAGCGAAACAGGATCCACTCCCAGCCGAGGCGAAGCGCGAGCAACTCGCGTAGGTGGTCGTCCTCGTCGCCAGCGATCCTCGCGGTCCAGCGCAGATACGCGCACCACGAGGCCCAACCGTTGATGTCGAGGAGCAGCGCGGACAGATACCGCTCGCGCTCGTCGACGGGCACGCCGAGATCAGTGCAGCCCACCGAGAGCATCTCCTCGGGGGTCGTCGGTAGCTTCGCGAGGGTCGCGCGATAGTCGGCGAGTCCCATGAACAGGTGCGGCGCTTGATCGGTGCGCGCCTGGGCGCGCCAGCTCGCGTAGAGCCCGCCTTCGCGGACGCCGCTGATCTGCGCCTGTCCGTGATCGAAATACGAAGCGCAGAATCGACTGACGCGCTCCATCACGAAGTCGCGCCAGGTCAGCTCGTGCTCGCGACCGCGCAGTGTCTCCATCGTGTCGACGACCAGCGGCCTGCGCGCGGGGGTGGGCTCGCCGCTCCAGAACAACGCGACGAGATCCTCCTCGGTGGTAGCTGCACCGCTCTCCGCGATCGCTTCGCGCAGATGCTCGGGACGCAGCCGCTTCGCGCGCCACTCCTGCGCGTACCACTGGCGCGGCATCAGCAGGCTCGCGCCCGAGAGTGCGATCAACTCGCCGGCGACCTCCGCGATCGGCTTGTGGACGAGCGGCCAGAACGGATTGACGGCGATGAAGCGATCGAGCGGCCAGGTCGGTGCGATCCGCGCACACGCCCGCTCGGCCGCCTCGACGAACGGAGAGAGCTCCATCATTGGAAGCCCGGCGGCCACAAGCGGAACGTCATCCGCGTGAACCAGTCATCGATGTAGAGGCCGCTCAGGAGATGCGGCTGCAGCCAGTTGGAGAACCGTCCGTGCGGTCGCGTCTGCAGGATCGACTGCGTGAGAAACAGCAGCACGAGCCCGGCGATGACGATCGACCACTTGAGGCTCGACTCGGAGTGCACGGCATTGATCTCGGGTGCGAGCAGGTCGAACACCACGTGCCACCCGAAGTAGGCGGCGGAGGCTCCGGCGGTGAACAGGGCTGCGAGCAACAAGGCTCGACGACCCGCGGCGAGTGCACGCCCGACCATCGGCGCGAAGCTCAGACCGAGGACGAGGGCGAGTGCGCCGGTGGTGTCCGAGATGTCGCCGGCCAGCGCCGTTGCAGCGTAGAACGGCGCCACCGCCACCCAGACGAGGACGGCTGCGCCGAGCAGGTGCCAGATCGACGTCTGCGGACTGTGGACGAGGTGCGCCGCACGCCACTGCTGCACGACCGAGCCCGCACTCAAGAACGTGTGCGCCTTGTAGAGCGAGTGCGCGAGTAAGTGCATCAGCGCGAGGTGCCAGGCTCCGAGTCCGCACTGCACGAGCATGAAGCCCATCTGCCCGATCGTCGACCACGCGAGCACGCCCTTGATCGCGACGCGCGTGGTCATCACCAGCGTCGCCACGATCGTGGTGAACAGACCGACCCCGATGAGGATGCCCTGCGCGACGTCCGCGTTCGCCATCAGCGGTGCGAGCCGGATCATGACGAAGCCCCCGATGTTGACGACACCCGCGTGGAGCAAGGCGGACACCGGAGTCGGTGCTTCCATCACCTGCAGCATCCAGCCGTGGAACGGCAACTGCGCCGACTTGAGCAGCACGCCGAACACCATCAGCACGGTCGCGATCTGCAGGGGTGGGGACAGCTCGTTGCTCTGCTGCGCGAACGCGTTGACCACGTCGATCCGCAACGAGCCGACCTCGGAGCCGATGAACACGATCGACGACACGAAGCACGCATCGGCGAGGCGGCTCAGCAGGAACTTCTTGTGCGCGACGATGACCGCCTGCCGCCGCGTTCGAAAGAACGTGAGGAGCTGGTGCAACCCGATGTCGGTCGCGAACCAGGCGACGATCAACACGAGGAGGTTGTTCGAAGTGACGAGCACCGTCACCGAGGCGACAGTCAGGAGCAGATAGCGTGCGTAGCGATCGAGCCCGCGCTGCCCGGCGAGATAGGTCCGCGAATAGCGAACGACGACGAGTGCGAGCGTCGAGACCAGCAGGAACATCGCCTCGGAAACGAGATCGAGCTGCACCACGTCATGGAGTGCGGAGTCCGGGCTCGTGGTGCGTGGGTCGTAGCCCGCCCAGTAGAGGAGTGGATGGAGTGCGACCGCGAGATAGGCGAGGGCGACGGTCAGCGTGGTCACGAACACAGCGCCGGTCAGGAAGCGGGATCGCTGTCGCGAGATCAGGAACGCGGCGATGACGAGACACGCCGGCACCAGCGCCGCCAGCACGAGCGGCAGCAGTGACAGCAGGTCGTGGCTCGACATGGCTCAAGATAATCCACGGGACCCCAAACAAGCAGAGACCGAGCGCGTGAAACGCCGCAGCTCTTTTGACGAACTGACCGAGCGCCACACTGGTGTGGCTCCTCGCGAGATTCTGCTCAGGCGAGTGTCAGGCAGGTCTGCCGGGCGCTAGTCAGTCAGCGGGACCAACATGGTCGACGTGGGCTCGCCATTGAACGTGCGCGATGGGCCGCCGGCGCTCAACGCGACGAGGCCGGGCGGCAACTGGAAGTTGAAGGCGAGGCCACCGGCGCCTGACTTGTTGGTGGGCGTGAAGCTGCCGGTGGAGTCCTGCGCGCAGAACGTGGTGTCCGGCATGCTCGACAGAGGGGCGCCTTCGACGGGGTTGTTCCCGGCGTCGCTGACGAACACCAGAAACACGGGAGCGTTTGATTCGAAGGGCATCTGGCACAGCTGCGCGATCATCTGGAACAGCTGCTCGTCGTAGACCTGCAAGGTCGCATCGACGTCCTCGACGATCGGCCTGGAGAAGTACTGCACGGTGGTGCGCTTGTTCGGCGCAGCCGCTCGAAGCGCGCCGTCGAGCGGCATGCCATTCGTGGCTATCACGAGCTCGAACCTGCCCTCGGCGTCGGAGAGACTTGCCGCGCTACCGACCCCGGCCGGCTGCTCGACGAGGGAGACCGCGGCATTGGGAAGGGGCGCCATCATACCGCTGACCCCGTCGACCTGCTGGACGGTACCGGTGATCCGGATCGTCCCCGGGGGATCGATCGGCGCATCCCGATCGGGCGGTGGTCCGGCGTCGCTCGGACCCGCGAGGTCGCCGATGCCAAGCACGTTGCTACAGCCAGCGGATAGGAGGAGTGCGAGTGCGCGCGTCATGGGCCCATCGATGTGATCAGCGAAACTTCCGTCACGGTGCTGATCTCGGAACGGCCGCTTCGTATCTGGGAACCCGAGCTCACGGACACGGGCCCAGGCGGCAGCTCGAACGTAAATGCGACGCCACTGGATCCGGTACTCGTGGTCGGCCCCTGCTCCGCGCAGAACGTGGCGCTGGGAGAGGTCGAGAAGGGCGTGTTGGGGATGGCCACGCCTTGCGCATCGACGGTGAACACGAGGAAGGCTGACTTGAAGGGGCCTTCGGGCAGCCCGCACATCGCGGCGAGCTTCGCGAGCGAGCCGTCCTCGAACAGCTGCAACCTCGCGTCGGAGAACGAGACGTCCGGCGAGAGCGGTTGACGGAAGTAGGCCAGGGTCACCAGCGTCGAAGGTGAGCTCGCTTGCAGGGCAGCGCCATCGAACTGGTTGCCCATCGCGTCGATCACGAGCTCGAAGGCGCCATCGCCACCCGACACCGTCGTCGCGTTGGGAATCCCTTCGGGTTGGTCGACGAGCTCGACCGTTGCACCCGCGACGCCATCGAGAGTTCCCGTCAGGACCGTGCCCCTGATCAGGATGCCTCCAGGTGGAACGACCGGGCCATCCGGTGGCGTCAGCGAACTATCACCCGCCGCATCGCCAGCGAGCGGACCTGAGAGGTCGTCGATGCCGAGCACCGTGCTGCACCCAGCACATGCGAGGAGCAACAGGACCCGCATCAGAACCGACCTCCGAGCACGACCGCACCACCGTCGGTGGTCGGGACGAAGCGAAGCGCGGTGGTGGGTGCGGTCGGCTTGCCGGTGACCATCAAGTAGACCCCGATCCCCGCGATGGCCGCACCACCAACGAAGAATACCGTCGACAGCGTCGCGGCACCGCGCGCGTCTTCGGTGAGGATGTCGCCGGCGGTCTTGGCAGGTGCGCTCGGACACTGCTTGTCCGGACATAGTGCCGCGGCATCATCCCACTTGCTCTTCGCATCGAGCCCGAACACGATGCCGACCCCGATGGCGACTCCGCCGAGTGCGCCGACGATCGCGCCATTCCGACGGCGATGCGATCGCGGGCGCTCGTCGACGATCGGTTGTGCGTCGCGAGGCTCGCGAGGCTCGTTGCTGATCCGCTTCGCGGTGAGCGCGCCCTGCACCTGGAGAGCGAGCTTGATCGTCATCGTCTTGCCTTCGGTCTTCACCGCGACGACGGTCTCGAACGGCTGGAAGCCGGGAGCCGCGGCGACGACCTTGTGATCGCCGAGATCGACCGGGCTCTCGATCCCGAGCAGCGGTACCGCATCCACGCCGTCGAGAGTCACGGTCAAGCCGATGGGCGTCTGCTCCGGTGCTGCGAGCACGAGCTTCGGGAGACGCTTGTCGAGATCCTTCGCTCGCTTGGTCGCCTCCGCCTTGCGTTTCGCGTTGGTGTCGCGTTGTGCGAGCTCGCGATACGCGAGCCACGCGGTCGCGAGCTTGCCGATCTTCTCGTCGCAGCCGGCGAGGTTGAACAACGTGCCGTTCTGCGGGTCGAGCTTCTGACTGCGCTCGAACGCTTGGCAGGCCTCCTGGAACTTGCCCTCCTTCATCAGCGCGCGACCTTGATCGAACTGAATCGTTGCCGCTGCCTGGCTGCTCTGTGCGAGCGCAGGAGTCGCTGCCCACAGCAGCAGCGCGACGCTAGAAGCGACTCTCACTGACGTCCTCCTGGGTCTCACCCGGCTTGATCTTCTTCGGCTTCTTCTTCGGCGTCGGGGCGTCGACGGGCTCGGACGCGTCGACCGGGACGGCGTCGGGGACGGGGACGGCGTCGGGCTCGCTGTCGGGTGGCACCGCCGCGGGTGCCGCATCGGGCTCGACGACCATCGCGCTATCCGGAGGCGCTGGAGGAGGTGCCGCGACGGTGGTCGTCGGCGTGGTCGTCGGCGTGGCAGTCTTCCCGCCGCCGGTGACCACCGCGACGGTGACGGCCACCGCGATGAGCGCGACGGCGACGCCACCGATGATGCCCCAGCGGCGCACCGGCGAGGTCTGCGTCTCGAACGACCGTACGCTCGAGCCGAGCGTCGTCGGTGCCTGCGTCGGCATCGGTGCCAGCATCGAGCCATACGCCGTGGGAGGGACCGTCGGGTCGATGTCGTGCGACACGGCCGGCAGCAACGGCACGCTCGGCAACACGTGGAGCATGCGAGCCACGCGACGCGCGTGCTCGGCACCTGTCGACCCTGCGAACGGAGCCAGGGCGTTCGCGAGCTGCGCGAGGTCGGAGAACCGTGCGCGCGGATCCTTCGCGAGGCAGCCGTCGATCACCTGCTCGAACTCGGCCGCCACGCGGATGGGCAGGGGCGTGCGCGGATCCATGCTGACGCGAATCGCGAGCTCGGTGATGCTCTGCGCCGAGAACGGCTTCTGCTTCGAGACCAGCTCGTAGAGGATCACCCCGAGCGACCAGATGTCGCTGCGGTGATCGACATCGCGGCTCGACTTGAGCTGCTCCGGTGACATGTACCCCGGTGAGCCGAGCACCGACGAGGTCTTGGTCAGCGAGAAGTCGCCGGTGTCCGCGCCCTGCGCCTTCGCGATACCGAAGTCGAGCACCTTGACGACCGAGGCGCCGTCCGGCGAGTGCGCCAGGAACAGATTGGCCGGCTTGAGATCGCGATGCACCACACCGAGGTGATGTGCCTCGGCGATGCCGATGCATGCCTGCAACACGTACTCGGCGGCAGTCTCGACCGACAGCGGGCCGCGGGTCGTGATCAACCGCGCGAGGTCGGTGCCCTCGAGTAGCTCCATCACCAGATACGGGCTGCCGTTTTCGATGCCGACGTCGGAGACGCGACACACGTGCTCGCTCCGCAGCGCCGCCGACGCGCGTGCCTCGCGCACGAACCGCTCGACGACATGTGGGTTGACGGCCAGATCCGGGAGCAAGAACTTGAGCGCGACCTGCTGATTCAGTTGAACGTGTGTCGCCGAGGCGACGATGCCCATCCCACCTCTCCCGAGGATCCGGTTGAGCCGGAACTTCCCTGCGATCAGGGCTCCCTCGACGAACATCTGGCCATATCGTAACACGCGTCGCTGCGGTGCAGTGGATCCGCTGAATCGCGCTATGCCACCAGCATGATCGACAGGTTGCGGACACGCGCGACCGGGCCGTGGCCATGCCTCCGCGACCTGGTGTGCTCCTACCGCGCGGGCGAGCGTGATCCGCGCGACTTCGAGCCGGCACTGCCCGAGCTCGACGTCGCGCCGATCGCGCACGCGATCTTCGCGAAGCTCGCTCCGGGTCGCCTGCTGTCTTCCTTCGAGTGTGTCGAAGGGCAGACCTACGATTGGGGACAGGATCTGGCCGCGAGCTCACCGGAGGGTGACGGCATCCTGGTCGCGGAGTATGCGGTTCGCGAGCGTGCCCGCGATGTCGCGCCGTCGAGGACCGTCCATCACGTCGTCGTTGGCGACGACGCCTGCGTCATCCTCGAGGACGGCAGTGCGGCACAGCGAATCGCCGACCCGCGTATCGTCGTACGGCTGTCGGCGACCACCGATGCGATCGATGCAGTCACCGATGCGGTCCTCGAGCTCGTGCCGACGTTCGGGCTGACGTTCGTCGAGAGGGTCGACGTACCGGTGCGCATCGAGCGTCGGCGCCGGACGCGGGCGGCGGTTCGCGCCTTCGAGCAGGTGCTCGCGAGCGGTTGCGGCAGCGACACGGCACAGGATTTCGCGTGGATCGTGATCGGCATGGTGCCGGACGGGTTCGACTTCGCGCCCGACAAGTTCTACGTCCAGCCTGGAGATCACTCGATCTCGCTCTGCTGGCGGAGCCCGAGCCACCCAGCTCGACTCGTCCACATCGAGCTCACGAGCTCTCGCAACATCGAGTGCATCGCGAGCGAGGACAACTCGCGAGTCGACCGCGGCGGGATGAGCATGCACTACACGCCGAGCAGAGAGCAGTACCTCTGGGCGCGCGAGACGCTGTGGTGTGCGCTCCATTGGCTCGGACATCCCATCGAGCTTCCGAACGAGCTGCTCCAGCGCATCGGCACCGTGTTTCAGGGAGCGCCGTACGACTAGGCCTCCACGATCCCGGCAAGGGCAGTCCGAAGGTGCCGAGGTCAGCTCAAGCACGCGTGAGGAGCGCGTCGATCGCCTCGGCGAACCCGCTGCCGTACGACGACGGGGTGATGTAGCGCGGCGGTGGCCGAAGCACGTCAGCGTAGCGCTGCACGTTCGCCACGCCGATCGACCTCTCGAAGAACGCGAAGGCGGCCTGATCGTTGGGCGAGTCACCGATGAACGCGTAGCTCGCGGCAACGTCGGCTTCGGTCTCGCCCCACAGTACGTTGGCGACACGCGCGGACATCTTTGCCTTGTCGGCGCCGTGAAAGAACCCGTGCGCGTGGACGCTGGAGACCAAGGTCCGCGCTCCGAGCGCACGCATGTGGGCGGTGATCTCGTCGATCTGCTCCCGCTCGAGATGCTGGTTCTCGCCGATGTCGAACGCGAGGTCGGTGATGCGCAGGGTGCTGTCGTCGCTGCGGCGCGCGAACGGAAACGTCCGCACCACGTCGTCGGCGACCGCGGCGAGCCTGCGCGCATCCTCGGCGGGGTCGGTCGCTTCGAAATAGAGTCGCTCGAGTCGCCGCTCGCGCCGGAGAAACGCGATGCCGCCGTTCTCGGCGATCGCGGCATCGACCGGCCACAGCGACGCGAGCACCTCGGCCCATCCCGCCGGCCGACCGGTGACGAGCACGATGCGCAGGCCCGCCGCACGCGCGCGATGGATCGCCGCATACGCATCGAGGGTGACGACGGCATCGTGCGTCAGCGTGTCGTCGATATCCGTGAACACGCCGCGGCACGCGACGCGTCCGAGCTCAGCAAGTGGCCGCATGGGATCGAACGTAGACCGCACAGCCCAGAGTACGCACCCGCCAAGCGGCCTTCCGCGCATCCCAGACGTGATTTTGGTCAGCTGCGTTGCTGGCTGAATTGCGTTGTCTGATCGAGACGATAGCTTCGCTTTCAATTGCGCGATGCACGCGTTGCCCGCTCGTCTGGATCGAGTGAAAAGGGAACATGACATCAGCAAGAGATGAGGTGGTGCGGCGTCTACATGCCGCGTTTCCAGCAGCACCGCTCGACTTCAAGGGCGCCCTGACCGGAGGCACCGATGGCGGCGAGTTCAAGACCGCGGTCGACGGCAAGCTGTGGACCGAGTTCGATCGCTCGTTGATCGGACGACGAGGCGACGTGCTGAGCTTCCTCGAGCCCAAGCACGTCGCAGCCGTGATCCCTGCGTTCCTGCAAGCGCTGGTGGAGCAGGGAACCACCACGGCGTTGCCCGACACCCTGCTGCTCGTGCTCGACGCCGACTCCGAGCCGCGCTTTGCAAAGATCGCGAAGCAACTCACCGACGACCAACGCGCCGTCGTGGCCGAAGCACTCGAAGCGTTCGCGGCGAGCGAATCGGGGCAGCCGGCCGATGCCGCACGTCATGCAATCAAGAGCTGGAGGGCGAAGTGAAGATGAAGAAGCAGTTGCTCCTGATCGGAGCCTTGGTCTCGGTGCCGCTCGCGATCGCGTTCGCCGGCAAGCTCGAGGACTTCAAGGAAGCGGATCGCTACGACGAGAGCTGCGACACGATTCCGACGACCTACAGCTCCGACCGCAGCGCGTGCAAATCGGAAGGTCCGAAGGTGCACGAGTGGTGCGATAGCGGGAGTCGCGGTCCGGTGACGTGCGGCAACGAGGAGCTGACCAAGGCTCCGAAGCGCGACATCGAAAGGCTCACGCGATTGATCTCGGATCTCAAGGACGCGCGCTCCAAGGCCGATAGCAACAAGAACAACGCGAAGACCGACGACGACAAGAAGAAGTTCGAGGAGGAGATCAAGAAGATCGACGCCGACGCCTATCAGGCGAACAAGGATCTCGACGCGGCGAAGGCGGCGCTCGACGCGCGCAAGAAGCACGTCGACACGGCGATCTACAACCTCGACCAGTGCCTCGCGTATCGCCGGGCCGTGATGAACAGCTTCGCGGCGGCGCTCGACAAGATGCGCAACGAGCGCGAGACCCCGGAGATCAAGACGGTGGCGGAGTCGCTGGTCAAGAAGTACGAGCGCTCGAAGTCGGGTCACGAGCAGCAGATCACCGCGAAGCAGAACGCACTTGCGAATTGCAAGAGTTGGATGCCGTAGCTCAGGGGATCAGCACGAGCTTGCCGACGGTCTTGCCCGATTCGATGTCGGCATGCGCACGCGCGACGTCGGCGAGCGGATACGTGACGACGGGCGGCGCGACGAGCGTTCCATCCTCGAGCCAGCCGATGATCTGGCCGAGGCCCTCGGCGAGGAGATCGTTCCGATCGAACAGGTAGCTCAGGTTGAAGGCGAGCACCGAGTGGCTCGAGTTCGTCATCTCGAGCGGGCTGAACCGCGGCGTGCGGAGATAATCGAGCGCGAGCTTCGGCCAGTTCGGCTTGCCGCCGGTTTTCGGCATCATCGTGTGAAAGCCGTAGACGACGAGCTTGCCGGCCCGGCGGAGGTGCTTGTAGCTGTCCCCCAGTGTGGCCACGCCGTTGGCGTCGAGAATCAGATCGTAGCCTTCGGGTGCGAAGCGCTCGGCCTCGCGCCACAGGTGCTGCGTCGACTTGTCGATCACGTGATCCGCACCGGCGGCCTTCGCGACGGCGACCTTGGAGCTGTTGCCGACGACGCCGATCACCTCGCAACCGGCGATCTTCGCCATCTGCACGAGCGCACCGCCGACACCGCCCGCGGCGGAGTGCACCAGCACGCGCGCGCCGCGTCGCGGATGAGCGAGCTCGAACAGCGCGTACCACGCTGTCATGTAGACGGCAGGGATCGCCGCGGCCTGTTCCATGCTGATCGCAGCGGGCCGGCGAAACACGAGGCGCCTCTCGACGATGACGTGCGTCGAGTACCCGCCGAAGCGAGTCACCGCGAACACCTCGTCTCCGACCGCGAGATCGACACCACGACCAACCGCACCGACGGTGCCTGACACCTCGAAGCCGGGCGTGATCGGCCAGCCGACGTACTCCTTGGCCGACGCGTAGAGTCCCATCCGCACGATCGCGTCGGCGTAGTTGACGCCGATCGCGCGCACGTCGATGCGGACTTCGCCTGGTCCTGGCGTAGGAACGGGTGAGGTCTCGAGCTTGAGGTGATCGTACGAGCCCGCGGAGTGGACGACGATCTTGCGAGTCAGGGAAGGAGTCATGTGAGCGAGTGCAACCATGCCCGAGTCGTAGCCACGCGGGGTGGTTGCGCGGATGACCCCGCGCGCCATTCGACTGACTCTCGCGTCAGGTGCCTGCCCACACGAAGTAGTTGCGCAGGATCGTGGTCTCGAGGCCGAGCTCGCCGAGCGTGGCCTTGCCTTCGCCCGCCTTGATCGCCGCGTCGAGCTTCACGACGCAGCTGGGGCACGGCAGCTTCGCGAGCTTCGGCAGCGCGAGCAGGATGCTCTGCCGGACGATCCGATTGTCGGAGACCGCGTGGTCGAGCAGCGCATCGGTGTGGGCCGCCGCGGCACCGCCCAGCTTGCCGAGCTCGAGCATCGCGCGCTCGATCTCCGCCTCGACGAGAGCGGTCTTGTCCTCGGCGCTCCACGCCGGCGCATCCTTGACGTACGTCGCCGCGTGTCGCGCGGCTGCGTCCCGGTCGAGCGTCAGTGTCTGTGCAAAGCAATCGGCCTTGCCCGCGCATCGGATCGCGACACCGATCCGCGCCGCGTGGGTCTGGAACATCCGCGCGTAGCTGACGTAGGCCTTCATCGCGCTCGTCGCCTGCTTGAACGGCGCCGTGGCGTCGCGGTGCTTGGCTTTCGCGACCTTGAAGACATCTTCGGCTTGTTTCGCGGCCTGGGTACGCTTGCGGATCTCGTCGGCCGTGGCACCCGGATCCCTGGTCGCGTCGAGCACGATCTGCTTCGCCCTGTCGACCTCCTGCTTCGCACGATCGAACGTTCGATCGGCTGCATCGGCGGCTGCCTGGAGGCCGACACTCTGTTTGCGCTTGGTCTCCGCCGCGTCGAGGTATTTGCGCGCGAGCAACAACATCACGGTGACGTCGGCCTTGTCGCTGGAGATCCGCGCGAGCGTGAGCGACGCGGCCATCCGGAGCAATTCATCGGCCGCGTTGTCGGAAGCGATGTTCGCGAGCTCGCGTGCCCCGGTCGCGCTGCGCACGACGAAGCCGTAGGTCTCCATCGCGCTCGCTCGCGTCGCGACGTCGACCTTGCGGTCGCTCCAGATCGCGAGCAGCGGCGCCGCGGCTTCCGGCGAGCCGAGCTTGCGAAGCGCGTCGAAGATGGCCGTGTGTTGCGTCGGACCGGCCTGCTCGTCGGCGTAGTACGCCGGAGCCGCCGGCCGCTTCAGCGCGTCGAGCAACGCCGGCGTCGCGCGCGGATCGTGGAGGTCGCCGAGCACGAGCGCGGCGTAGAAGTCGCGTAGCGCGACGGGCTGGCACTGATCGTTCGGCATCTCGTTGTGGTCGCCGCAGTAGCGATCGAGCTTGCGCGCCCTGACAAGCGGCTCGACGGCGGCGTGCTTGCCGGCCAGCACCTCGATCAACATGGCGGCTGTGTTCGGACCGGCGGCGACGAGCGCGCGGCGGAGCTGCTGCGCTAGCTCGGGCGTGCGATACAGCGCGAGGACGAGCGACGTGGTCGCCGTGGTGACGCGCAGCGCGGCGAGCGCGTTGATCGCCGCGCCCGTGAGTGCGAGGTGCATCCCGAAGCGCTCTTCGAGCAAGCGCCCCTCGTCCCTCGTCGTCGCGAGCCGCGGATGGCGGGGTGGGTCGAC
>JBBQJJ010000170.1:0-16698 GCA_038325805.1 Haliangiales bacterium | reverse complement strand
GAGCGCGCCCTCGAGCACGAGCTGCGCTCGACCAAAGAGTTCCTCGAGCGGCTGATCGACTCGACGGTGGACGCGATCATCGCCGCCGACATGCGCGGCACCATCATCCTGTTCAACCAGGGTGCCGAGCGCTTGTTCGGCTATCGCGCGCGCGACGTGATCGGCAAGCAGCCCGTGTGGGATCTCTACGAGGACGGCGGCGCGAACCAGATCATGCGGATGCTGCGCTCGACGTCGTACGGCGGCGTCGGTCGGCTCGAGCAGACCCGGCGCGAGGTGCGGATCGCGTCGGGCGAGATCGTGCCGGTGAGCATGACCGCGTCGGTGGTCTACGAAGGCGATCGCGAGGTCGCTACCGTCGGCATCCTCACCGACCTTCGCGATCGGATCCGCATGGAGCAGCGCCTCCTCGACGCGCAGCAGAAATTGCAGCTCTCGGAGAAACAGGCACTCGTCGCCGAGCTCGCGGGCGCGGCGGCCCACGAGCTCAACCAGCCGCTGACCTCGATCATGGGGTATGCCCAGTTGATCCAGCGACAGAGCGAGCGCGAGGCCACGCACCTGCGTGCCGTCGGGGTGATCCTCTCCGAGGCCGAGCGGATGGCGGGCCTCGTCAAGAAGATCGGCAAGATCACCAAGTACGAGACCACCGACTACGTCGGCTCGGCACGGATGCTCGATCTCGATCGCTCGGCGGATCCGGAGAGCGATCCGGCGATTCCGATGACGGTGAACGTCGAAGAGAGCCAGACCGGCGAGTTCCAGCTCCCGATGCACGCCGGGACTGCGGATTCCTGGCGCGAGCGCGAGTCGGCGCCGGTCGAGGAGATCACCAACGACCCGGGCTTCCCGCGCGCGCGTGACCTCGCGGGATTGGAGCGCGACAAGTGACAGCCGAGCAATTACTGGCGGCCATGACCACCCTCGCCGGCGAGCTGTCGGCGATGACCTCCGAGACCCAGATGGTGGAGGCCGCGCTCGACGCGATCTCCGGGGTGTTGCCCACCCGCGCGGTGTGCATCCGTGTCGTCGATCTGCGAGGTCGCGAGCTCGCCCGGCCGTACGTGCGCAACGCGAAGCTGCGCGATGGCATCGACAGCGAAGGGGTCTCGATTCCTCAGGCCGCGCTGACCCGCGCCCGGCTCAAGAGTGCGGTCGCTGCGAGCGCGCGTCTCGTCGTGCGCGAGCGCTGGGACTCGCCGTTCACCGGCATCGCGAGCGGGTTCGTCGTGCCGCTCGCCACCGCGGGCGAGCTCCACGGCGTGCTCGATGTCGGCTACGCGCCGGGCAGCGATACGCGTACGACCGATGAACCGGCGGTGATCAACCTCGCCGCGCAGCTCGCGATCGCGTTGCGCACGCTGCGGCTGTCGAGCGACGCACTCGGTCTGCGCGACTACCAGGCGCGGCTCCTCGAGAGCGCGAATGCGTTGATCCTCGGCATCGATCGCACGTGGCGGATCACCGTGTGCAATCGCGCGCTGCTCGACCTCACCGGGTTCTCGCGCGACGAGGTGCTCGGCCGTGATGTTCGCGACTTCATCACCTCGGACCAACGCCAGTACCTGACCAGCGCGTTCGCCGCGGCCTTGCTGGGGCAACACCACACCGCCGTCACCGTCGCGCTACCGACCCGCGGTGACGGCAACGTGCGCACGGTGTGGAGCATCGCGCCCGTCGGACGCGTCGGGCAGGAGGGCGGTCCGATCGATGCCGTCGTCGCGATCGGTCAGGACCAGTCGAAGATCGAAGCACTCCAGCAACAGGTCGTGCGCGCCGAGCGGCTCGCCACGCTCGGCGAGCTCGCGGCAGGCGTGGTGCACGAGCTCAACAACCCGCTGACATCGATCACGGTCTACGCCGAGTACCTGGTGCGCAAGCTCGAGAGCCAGGGCGCCGAGCAGCCGGATGTCGAGAAGCTCCGGCGGATCGGAGCGAGCGCGCAGCGCATCCTGCGGTTCTCGCGCGACCTCGTGCAGTACGCGCGGCCATCGGGCAAGCAGCACGAGTCGGTCGATCTCTCGGCGGTCGTGCGGCAGTCGGTGTCGATCTGCGAGCACCTGGTCGATCGCAACGGCATCGAGCTCGAGGTCGAGGTCGATCCCGAGCTGCCGGTGATCCAGGCGGTCTCCGGTCAGCTCGAGCAGGTGTTGATCAACCTGATCACCAACGCGGTGCACGCCGTCGAGGGTGCCGGCGCCGCGGGACCGGGCAGGGTCCTGGTCCGCGCCGCGGTCGACAGTCCGTCGACGGTGGTGATCGAGGTCGCCGACTCGGGACTCGGCGTTGGCGATGACGACCGCACGAAGATCTTCGAGCCGTTCTTCACCACGAAGCCCGACGGCAAGGGCACCGGGCTCGGCCTGCCGATCGTGCGCGGGATCGTCGAGCAACACCACGGAGAGATCACCGTGGGACGATCGGAAGAGCTCGGCGGCGCGGCCTTCCGCGTCATTTTGCCGGCCCTCTGATCAGTTTGGGCCACGTGCCATCATCAGATCTCCGTCGGAGATCTCCCTTTTGTCTGCTTCTCGGACAGAAAGCTTGCTCGCTCGATCGCGATGGGTAATCTGGCTTTCCTCATGAAGCCCGAAGTCTTGCTCGAGCTACTCGAAACTGCCGCGGAGCAGCTCCACATCCGCGTCAGCTACGAAGCGCTCCAGAGCGGCTTCGCAGCGGGTGGGCACGGCGGGCTGTGCAAGGTGAAGGGCGAGTTCCGGGTGATCGTCGACAAGCGCGCGACCGCCGAGGAGCGCGTCGTCACGCTGGCGACCGCCCTCGCGCGATTCGATACCAGCGAGCTCGAGCTGGCCACCAAGGTCCGCGAAGTCATTCGCACGTACGAGTCTTCTTCGAAGCACCGCCAGACAGCTGCGTAGAGCTCGCTTCGCGCCACGCCAGGGTATAACCAGCGGATGCGCTCCCTGCTCCTTGTGCTGGCCCTCGTGGCCTGCGGCAAGTCCGAGCCGAAGCGCGAGCTCGATCTCGAACAGATCGAAGTGCTCGGCGCGACCATGCGCACCGATACCATCGGCGGCGGCGAATACACCGACACCGCGACGTTCGTCCTGGTCGACGCGAAGAACCGCGCGCGCGAGGGGGCCTACGTCACGCTCGGTGGCGAGCTGGTCGATGCGAGCAACCAGAAGGTCGGCGAGCTGATCGTCCAGTCCCTGTGGATCCCCGCCGGCGAGACCCGTACGTTCGCCCTCGTCGACACCGAACGCACGCCCAAGCCGACGGCAACGAAGGCACGCGCGAAGGTCCGCGGTGCGAGCGTGTTCCCGCCGCCGTTGGCGCGGATCGAGGAGCTCGTGACCCACGACGATCACGGGCAGCTGGTGATCGCCGGATACCTTGTCAACGACGCACCAGGTGACGGCACGGTGATGGTGGTCGGCGTGTTCCACGATGCCGCGGGCCGTCCACTGAGGCGGCCCTTCAACGTGGTGAAGATCGCGGGCAAGCAGGATCCGGCGACGCCGGGCAACTGCCCCGACGCTGGGGAGGAGCGGCTGCCCCTGGTCTCGAAGTGTCCGATCCAGTTCGTCGGCCCGAAGGGCGCGACGCGCGGGACGATGTTCGTGGGCGATACGGTCTATTAGGTAGCCGACGAGCGGAGCAAGCTAGACGCGATCGATCAGGCCGCTCAGGTACGGATCGTTGGCCACCAGATCTCCGAGCAACTCGCGCAGCTCCGCGCGCTCGGACGCTCCGAGCTCGGGCCCGGCCGTCGCATCGACCAGACGATCGATCGCTTCGTGTGGCGACAACTTGCCGGCGGCGAGATCCGCGGCGAGCTGATCGACCATCGCGGTCGCCGCTGCGTCCGAGGTGGGCGCAGCGAGGTCGGGACCATCGGGACCATCGGGCCCATCTGGACCATCTGGCCCATCTGGCCCATCTGGCCCATCTGGTCCGCTCGGCCCGCCGGGACCTTGTGGGCCTCCGGGACCGCTAGGGCCACCGATCGTGCTCATGAGGCACACACCATAGCATCGTGAATTGTCGACATGGCCGGCCCTATCGCCGCGCTCGCGAGAAGTTGCGTGAAAAATTACCCGCCGTGGCGGACGGTTGCCTGGCTGGCATTAAACGGCCACGCGGCCCGACCTCGGTTTACGTGTGGTAGCGTCCGCGCCGTGGCCCCTGTCGTACGGCTTCGAGACGTCACGAAAACGTATGGGTCGGGGAGCGCGAAGACCAAGGTCTTGCAGGGCGTGTCGATCGACGTCGAGCCAGGCGAGTTGGTCGCTCTGGTCGGTCAGTCCGGCTCGGGCAAGTCGACGCTCCTCAACATCATCGGTGGCCTCGACATGCCGGACTCCGGCGAGGTCGAAGTCCTCGGCATCGACACCCTGAAGGCGGGCGATCGCAAGCGCGCGAGGTTGCGGAACGAGTCGATCGGCTTCGTGTTCCAGGCGTTCAACCTGCTCGATCACCTGACCTGCCTCGGCAATGTCACGATCCCCTCGGCGTTCGCGCACGATGCGAAGCAGATCCAGGAGCGTGGCCGCGAGGCGCTACGCCGGGTCGGGCTCGGCGACTTCTCACACCGCTACCCGTCGGAGCTCTCGGGTGGTCAGAAGCAACGCGTGGCGATCGCACGGGCGTTGTTCGGCGCGCCGTCGCTGCTGCTCTGCGACGAGCCCACCGGCAACCTCGATTCGGAGACCGGTAAAGAGGTGATCGACTTCTTCCGCGAGCTCAACGCCAAGGATGGCGTGACGCTCATGATCGTGACGCACGAGCGCCGCGTGTCGAGCGTGGCGAAGCGCGTCATTGTCATGAAGGATGGGTTGATCGCGGAGACCTCCGACGAGGAGATCGCTGCCAAGCAGGTAGGTCCGTCATGATGCCCGTGAAGAACCTGGTCGGCATGGTGCTCAAGAACACCGTCCGTAGCAAACGCCACTTCACCCTGTCGGCGTTCGGCATCGTGATCGGCATCTGGTGGTTCGTGCTGTTCCTCGCGCTGACCCAGAAGGCCAGCACGGTACTCGAGACGATCTTCCCCCTCGACGAAGTCCAGGTGGTGGCGCCCCGCGTGTCACTGCTCGGCAAGGACGCGAGCAAGCGGCTCGACGACAGCACCGTGAACCTAATCACGCAACGGCCCGAAGTCGCGAGCGCCGTCCCGCGGATGAACCTCGCGTTCCCGGCAGCCGGTCGCGGTGACTTCGAGGGCACCGATCTCAAGTTCGAGGTTGGCGGCTTCGCCGACGGTGTCGATCCGTCGTTCGTCAAGGATGACGAGCGGATCCAGAAGTACTTCAAGGACTGGGAGGCGGTGAAGGATGACAAGAACACCGTCGCCTGCGTGCCACCGCCGCACGATCCTAAGGAGGACATCATCCAATCACCTCCGAAGCGTCCCGAGACGGTGAAGCCCGACGAAGATACGGGTTGGGGGCCACAGATTCCGGATCCGAACGCCGGCAGTGGCAGCGCCGGCAGTGGCAGCGCCGCTGGGAGTGACAGTGGCAGTGGCAGTGGCAGTGGCAGTGGCAGTGCGACCGGAGACGGTTCAGGCGCTGGCGCGGGACCTACTGCGGGCAGCGGCAGTGGTAGCGGCGCACCGGTGCCGACCACGCCGGCCAAGAAAGAGCCGTACTACAATCCGTGCCCGGAGCCCGATCGCTACTACTGCGACGACACCGAGCGCCGCTGCAAGCACCGCGTGCCCATCGTGCTGTCGCCGACCGTGGTCGAGCTCTACAACAACCAGTTCGCGAAGTCGCACGGCATGCCGATGGCGGATCAGGACCTGGTCAAGATGCTGATCCAGCAGCGCGGCCTGTCGGCGATGCGGTTCTCGGTCGGGCTCGGCTTCACGACGATCGCCGGCACCGGCGTCAACACCAAGCGCTCGCCGAAGCGCGTCGAGGCGGTGGTCGTCGGCGTGTCCTCGCGCGCGATGCCGGTCGGCGTGACCATGCCGATCGAGTACATCCGTCGGTGGAACCGCGAGTACCTCGGCGACGAAGCGGCGGGTGCGTACTCGTCGATCATCGTCAAGTTCAAGGACCGCAACCAGATCGCCGTGTTCAGCGAGTGGATCGAGTTGCCAGAGGCGAAGGGCGGCCCGGGCCTGCGGCTCGAGGATCAGCTCGGCAAGAAGTTCGCGACCGCGATCTTCGTGATCCGGCTGTTGTTCTTGATCATCTCGATCGCGATCCTCGTGATCGCGGTGATCAACATCGGCCACAACTTCTACATCCAGGTCTCCGAGCGGCGCCGCGAGATCGGCATCATGCGGGCGGTCGGCGCCACCGAAATGGACGTCCGGTTGATCATGCTCGGCGAGGCCGCGCTGATCGGGATCGTCGGCGGGTTGATCGGTGTTGGCCTGGCGGTCGCCCTCGCTACCGGTGCGGACTGGTACTCCGCAAACCACCTCCCGGCCTTCCCCTTCAAGCCGACCTCGTGGTTCTCGTTCGAAACCTGGATCTGGGTGAGTGGCTTGATGTTTTCGACGGTTTTCTGCGTCCTCGGCGGGTTTCTGCCGGCGCGGCGGGCAGCCAAGATGGAGCCGGCTCAGGCCCTCGCCCAGAACTAGCCCACCGCCACTTACCCGGCCCGGGGCTTTCGAAACGAATAGCTCCAAGGATCGATTTACGTTAGGTTCCAACCTCGTCCAGGTGGTGGCTGCAACGTGAAAAAGCCGACTCCTTTCGGCAAGTACTTCCTTCTCGAGCGGATCAACGTCGGCGGCATGGCCGAGGTGTTCCGCGCGAAGGCATTTGGCGTGGAAGGCTTCGAGCGGTTGGTCGCGGTCAAACGCATCCTGCCGAACATCGCGGAGGACAAAGACTTCATCCGCATGTTCATCGAAGAGGCGAAGCTGAGCGTTCAGCTGAACCACGCGAACATCGCGCAGATCTTCGATCTCGGGGTCGTCGAGAGCAGCTACTACATCGCGCTCGAGCACGTTCACGGACGCGACTTGCGCGGCATCTTCGATCGCTGTCGCACCGTCGGTGAAGCCATGCCGGTCGCGCAGGCGTGCTTCATCGCGATGAAGGCCTGCGAGGGGCTCGATTACGCACACAACAAGCGCGATCAATCGGGTCGCGAGCTCGCACTCGTCCATCGCGACGTGTCGCCGCAGAACGTCCTCGTGTCGTTCGAGGGCGAGGTCAAGATCATCGACTTCGGGATCGCGAAGGCGGCTGGCAAGGGCAGCAAGACCCAGGCAGGCATCCTCAAGGGTAAGTTCGGCTACATGTCCCCGGAGCAAGTCCGTGGCCTGCCGGTCGATCGCCGGAGCGACGTGTTCTCGTGCGGTATCGTGCTCTACGAGCTGCTCACGGGTGAGTGGCTGTTCGTCGGCGAGTCCGATTTCTCGACGCTGGAGAAGGTTCGCAACGTCGAGATCCTGCCGCCGTCCACGTACAACCGCCGGATCCCCGACGAGCTCGAGCGGATCGTCCTCAAGGCGTTGGCCAAGGACACCGAGGATCGCTACCAGAACGCGATCGATCTCCACGACGAGCTGCAGGCCTTCGTCTACACCGCCGGCGAGTTCTACTCGCGCAAGGATCTCGCGGGGTGGATGAAGAAGACGTTCGGTAAGGAGATCGAGGAAGAGACGGCGAAGCTCGAGAGCTATCGCCAGCTCAAGCCGCCTCCGGCCGAGCCGGTCACGCTCCAACCGCGCACGGTCACCGGCCGGCAGACGCCGCCTCCTCGGGGGCCCACCACAGGTGGAGTGCCGGAGCTGTCTCGCAAGTCCACCCAGGCGATGAACGCCGTCGGCACCAAGCCGCCGCCGCCGCCGCCGCGCGTGTCGTCCTCGCAGCTGCCGGTGCAAGTCGCCGCGGTTCCGTCGCTCGCCTCCAAGCCGCCTCGCGAACGAGGAGAAGACTCGAGCGATCAGCTCAACTGGGACGACGACGAGCTCGAGACCCAGATCTACGACAACCCCGAGGACGATCCGCGGAACAAGACGCCGCAGCCGATCGCCGCGAAGTCGACGAGCAAGCAGCTGCCGCTGTCAGCTCCCACGTCATCGCAACCGGGTATTCCCGGAGTACCGCGTGCGCCTGCGGGTGCACCCACGCAGGTCGCCGCTGCGCAGGCCGATCCGTTCTCGCAGGGCCCCGATCTCTCCGGTCTCGTCGGGCAGACGGCGCGTGGGTGGGAAGGTGGCGCGCATCCGTCGGGCTCGATGCCGACCAACGGTCATACCAACGGCAACGGCAACGGCGCCAACGGTTCACACAAGATGGCCACCGGCTCGCATCCCCAGACGGCCCAGGCAATGAACCCGACCAACGGGTCGGGCATGTACGCCGAGAACGGTCACCACCACTCGGGCCCGTTCGCGGTCAGCTCGGGCATGCACTCGGCTCCTTACATGGCGCCGACCCAGCCGTTCGATCCGATGGCGACGTTCGGCAAGAGCGTTTCCAACCGCGACAGCAACAAGCGCAACATCCTGCTGATCGCGATCGGTGGCGCGGTCGTCGCCGCGATCGCCGTGATTTTGGTGGTCGTGCTGACCGGCGGCGACGGCCCCACGAAGGTCGCCGACAAGGGCAGCAATGACGTCACGAACCCGGTCAAGACGCCGGCTCCCGCCGATCCGAACACCGGCTTCGATCTCTACGTCACGCCGCCCGGTCTGATCACGTGGAAGCTCGATGGTGAATCGCGCCAGGATCGCCTGCCGTCGCGGATCCGCAGCATCCCGGCCGGCACCCACACGATCCAGATCGAACCGCCTGCCGGCTTCCTCAGCCAGTCGCAGCAAGTCACCATCGAGCTCGGCAAGGCGCCGAAGGTCGAGATCGTCCTCGAGCCGATCAAGGGCATCACCGGTCTGTTCGACTCCACGCCGCCCGGCGCCATGGTCTCGCTGATCGTCGACGGTAAGCGCGAGGTCCTCGGTCCATCGCCGCAGAAGGCGCCGCTCGATCCTCGCCACAGCTACCAGGTGCTGTTCGAGAAGCAGGGCTACGTCTCGGTCAATCGTCCGATCGTGTTCACCGGGATCCAGGAAGAGACGGTCAGCGTTCCGCTCGAGAAGACGGGCGCGGTCGCGACCACCGAGCCGCCGAAGGTTCCAGACAAGCCCGACAACAAGCTCCCGCCGGTGGTCTCGCCGCCGATCAAGCCGCCGATCGAGAAGCCCCCCGTCGTCACGCCGCCGGTCAAGCCGCCGGTCGAGAAGCCGCCGGTCGAGAAGCCGCCGGTCGTCATCGAGAAGCCGCCAGTCGTCGTCGAGAAGCCGAAGGGCACCGGCACGCTGACGCTCGGCTCCAAGCCGCCGTGCGAGATCTATGTCGATGGTGCGCCGACGGGTCTGCACACGCCGCAACCCAAGATGTCGCTGCCGGCAGGCAAGCACCGCATCACGCTGATCAACAACGAGTTCGGGATCAACGAGCGGTTCGTCGTCGACATCAAGCCCGACGCCGTGGAGAAGGTCATCAAAGACTTCTCCGACAGATTGCCGAAGTAGCCGTCAACTGGGGAGTGCGGATCCGCGCAGTGCGCTGCTCGACGCGCTCGCTGCCAGGACGGCCGCCTCGAGTGCCGTGATCGTCACGGGTTTCGGCAGGAACGTGAAGGCGCCGGCTTCAGCGACCTCCGCCATCACCTGCGGGGTCGCAGCACCGGAGACCACGACCGCGACGACATCCGGGAACCGCTCGCGAATCTGCCGGCACAGATCGACCCCCGACATTTCGGGCATCTGCACGTCGGTCACGACGATCCGCAGGGGCTCGGCCTCGAGGCGGTCGAGGCACTCCGCCGCCGAGCCGACCACCTCGACCTCGAACCCGCGCCGCCGGAGCATCGCACCCAGCAGGAAGCGTGCGTCCTCGTCATCGTCGACGAGCAGGATCGAGAATCTCCGGTTCATGAACCGTGACCCCTGCGCGTGTCGTGCCAGTGCGTGCGATAACCCTCATGGTGCTCGAGCGGCTGCGGTCTTGGATCAGGCACGACCCGGGGCTCGCCCTCGTGGTGCTCGGGATGCTCTCGGCCATCGCGCTATACGCACCGACGATCGGCACCGGCATCGTCAACTACGACGACCCGTGGCTCTACCGGGACAACTTCGTCCTCCAGAACATGTCGTGGGACACGGTGGTCGCGATCTTCACCGACACCGATCCGAAGTCGCCCCTGCGTCACGTGCTCGCGCCGGAGTACCTGCCGATCCGCGACCTCTCGGTGATGGTCGACTTCGCGATCTGGGACACCAACTACAGCGGGTTTCACCTCACCAACGTGATCCTCTATCTGGTCTCGATCGCGATGGTGTTCCGGATGCTGACGGCGTTCGGGTTCGACCGCATCATCGTCGGGCTCGCGGTGCTGCTGTGGGCGCTGCATCCCGCGCACGCGGAGTCGGTCGCGTGGTTGTCGGAGCGCAAGGGCCTGCTCGGCATTGTCTTCGGATCGACGGCGGGGTTCGCGTACGCGAGATATCGAATCACGCCATCGACCACGGCGAGTCTGCGGTGGCTCGCACTCGCGGTGGTCGCGGCGGTGTGTGCGGTGTGGAGCAAGGCCCCGGCGGCGTTCACGATCGCTGCGATCGCTGGCCTCGAGTTGATCGCGCCGGCGAAGCGGGTGTCGTGGAAGCGAACGCTCGGTGGCCTGGGCGTGGTGGGTGCGTTCGGCATCCTCGCGTTCGTTCCCGTCGTCAGCCTCGCGATGCGCGCATCGGTGGTCGGCGATTCGATCATCCCCGCGGAGAGCAAGGCCGAGATCGTGGCCGGCGTGCACGGCTTCTACCTGCGGCTCGCCGCGATGGGGATGTCGAACGCGCCGAGCTATCCGATCTCCGCGGTCGGTCCGAGCGTGTTGGAGCTGATCCTGGGCGCGCTCGGCCTCGTCGCACTCGTCGCCGCGTTCGTGCCTCGACTGCGCGCGACGCCGGAGCTCAAGGCCGCGGCGGTGATCTGGGCCTTCACGTGGCTCCCGATCAGCCACCTCGTGTTGCCGCTCCACATGATCGGGGTCGCCGATCGCTACGCGCTGGTGCTCGTGCTCGGGTTCACGCTCGCCGTCGCGGCAGGGATTCGCAAACTGCCACGCACGCAGATGCAGATCGCCCTCGTGGCGGTGATCGCGCTCGCCGGATCGCTTCGCACGCTCGATGCGCGCAAGACGTGGAGCAGCGACCTGTTCCTGTGGGAGCGCGCGGTGGCGTCGAACCCCCACAACCTCGAGGCGTGGAGCGCGTACGCGATGGAGCTCGATCGAGCGGGCCTCAAAGACGAGGCTGCCCAGGCGGTCGAGGTTGGCCTCGCACACGGCACGTCTGGCCGGCTGCTGTTGCGCCGCGCGCTACTCCAGATGGGGCGAGGAGAGCGAGACGAAGGCTTTGTGACGATGCAGGAGGCGGCCGAGGCGGGAGATCCGCTCGCGATGGGAAACCTCGCCCAGTTGATGCTCGAACGCGGTCCGAAGGGTTCGGGACGCGGTCCCGAGATCGATCAGGCGCTCGAGTGGGGCCGCAAGGCGGCGAAGTACGGCCCGATGGTGCCGCACACCCGGCGCAGCCACGGCATGGCGGCGCTCGCCACCGGGCATCCCGCGGAGGCCCTCGAGGCGTTCACGATGGCGCTGGCGCTCGAGCCGTCGGCGATGAATCGCTACAACACCGCGATGGCGCTCCTCGCGCTCGACCGCCCGCGCGAGGCGATCCCGCTGTTCGAGCAGTGCGTGCTGGATCCACGGATCGGAGCGATGGCTCGCGGGCAGCTCGCCGCCGCGCGCACGCGGGTTCCTGTGCAATAGTCCGGGCGTGGGTCAGATCCTGGTCGTCGACGACGAGCAGTCGATGCGCGAGTTCCTCGCGATCTGTCTGCGGAGGGCGGGGCATACGGTCGTCTCGGCCGTCAGCGGGGAGCAGGCAACCAGCGAGCTGCGCGCGCAGGCGTTCGATGTCGTGGTCTCGGATCTCCGGATGCCGGGCGAGCTCGATGGCCTCGGACTGCTCGACGCGATCAAGAGCGGCAAGCTCGGCGAGCTCGACTGCGAGGTCATCCTGGTGACCGCGTTCGCGAGCGCCGATACCGCGCTCGCCGCGATGAAGCGCGGTGCGTACGACTACCTGACCAAGCCGTTCCACATCGACGAGATCAACGCCGTGATCGGTCGCGCCCTCGAGAAGCGCGCGCTGATCAAAGAGAACCTCGCGCTCAAGGATCGCGTCGCCGGTCGCGTTCGGCTCGCGCAGCTGCTCGGCAAGAGCAAGGCGATGCAGAGCGTGTTCGAGCTGATCTCCAAGATCCACTCGACGCGCACCAACGTGTTGATCACCGGCGAGTCCGGTACCGGCAAGGAGCTGGTCGCACGCGCGCTCCACACCGAGGGCAACCGCGCACCCAAGCACTTCGTGGCGGTCAACTGCGGCGCGATCCCCGAGGAGCTGATGGAGTCCGAGCTGTTCGGACACAAGAAGGGTGCGTTCACCGGCGCGGTGGTCGACAAGCGTGGCCTGTTCCAGGAGGCCGATGGCGGCACGCTGTTCCTCGACGAGATCGGCGAGCTCTCGCTGTCGCTGCAGGTGAAGCTCCTGCGCGCCCTCCAGGAGCGCAAGGTCAAGCTCGTCGGCGGTAACGAGGAGGTCCCGATCGATGTCCGCGTGATCGCCGCGACCAACCGCGATCTCGAGGCGGAGGTCGCGCGCGGCGCGTTCCGTGCGGATCTCTACTACCGGCTCAATGTCGTCGAGGTTCGCCTGCCGCCGCTGCGCCAGCGTCGCGAGGACATCCCGCTGCTCTCCGAGCACTTCCTCAAGAAGTTCGGCGACGAGCACGGTCGTGCCTCCAAGCTGTCCAGCGAGGCGCTGCGCCGGCTCGAGAGCTACGACTTCCCAGGCAACGTGCGCGAGCTCGAGAACGTGATCGAGCGAGCGGTGGCGCTGTCGTCGAGTGCGCTGATCGGGATGGCCGACCTGCCCGAGGTCAAGAGCACCAAGGTCATCACCCCGGAGCCGCCGACGAGCTTTCCGTCGGAGGGCGTCGATCTCGAGCGCCTACTGTCCGACTTCGAGCGCAGCTGGGTGAATCGCGCACTCGAGCACACAGGTGGCGTTCGCAAGAAGGCGGCGACGCTGCTCAACGTCAGCTTCCGGTCGCTGCGCTACCGGCTGGTCAAGCTCGGGATCGAACGCGAAGACGATGCGGCACCTACAGATGCACCTATCGAACACGACGGCGAGTGACGTTTTTCGGCGAGTGCGGCGACCCGTTTTCGTCCGAGTGACATTTTTCGTCGGGGCTGGGACGAGGAGTCATGGGGTTGGCGTTGGATCGCTCGTTGCTTAGTCCGGTCTGCAATGAAGAAGAAGCAAAGCGGTTTCACCCTCATCGAGCTGATGATCGTCGTGGCGATCATCGGCATCCTGGCGGCCATCGCCATCCCGGCGTTCATCGAGTACATGAACAAGGGCAAGAAGACGGAGGCCAACCTCCAGCTTCGAGCGATCGAGACCAAGGTCAAGACGTTCCGTACCGAGAAGGGGCGTGTCCCCGTCGCCGCGGCAGCCAAGCCGGGAACCTACGTCGCCGCGGACTGCACCTACACCAAGGAGGCGCAGTCTGCGTGGGAGCTCGAGGCAGGCTGGAAGGAGATGGGGTTCCACGTCGACGAGACCAGCCGCTACCAGTACAGCTGGGACGGTGCTTCGGTGGCGAACGCCGTGGGTGACCTCGACTGCGACACCACGCCGACCACGCAGTCTCTGACCCTCACGCTCAGCGAAGGCAACCTCGTCGCGAGCTACGCCGACCCCACCCCGGACTGATCCAACGACCTCTCGTCTGTGGACCTAGCAAGCCGCCTTCATGGGC
Source organism: Haliangiales bacterium (assembly GCA_038325805.1). Classification (GTDB taxonomy): domain Bacteria; phylum Myxococcota_A; class Polyangia; order Haliangiales; family Haliangiaceae; genus JABFXX01. The sequence continues at coordinate 2,878 of JBBQJJ010000170.1, read as the reverse complement.
GGCTTTTCTGCTTTCGGGGCAAGAACCACGCACAAGGCAGCGTCGCTCGTCGCGGGAATTGTCGCTATAGTCGCCGCGGATGCGACCAGCGCTGGTCTCGTTATGTGCACTCGCGAGTCTCGCGACGGCGCAAGCGGCGAGGTTGATCGCCAACCAGGAGCGTGCGACGGAGGTCGCAGACCCGTACGCACCGTCGCCGGAGGCGGCGCCGTTCTTGTCGCTCGGATACCGCGAGCTCGCCGCCGATCTGATGTTCTTCCGGTTGGTCGGCTACGTCGGCGGCAAGGACTACTCGGCCTCGGGTGTCGCGGCGCTGGTCGAGGCGGTCCATGCGATGGACCCTCGTCACAAAAAGATCTACGAGTGGGGTGCGCTCGCGATGATGCTCGCGGCGCGCAAGGATCAGCACAACGACAACGCGGTGTTCCTGCGCGCCATCAAGCTCCTCGAGGATGGCCAGCGCGAGTTCCCTGACGAGTACAAGTATCCGGAGCTCGCCGGGCAGTGCTACCTCGTCGATCTGCACACGCAGGATGGTGCCCAGCGGCGCGCGTGGGACGAGGCGGGTGCGGCGCAGCTCAACAGAGCGATCCGGTTGCCCGGTGCGCCGTCGAACCTGGCCACCATGGTCGCGACGATCCACACGAAGCTCGGCCAGCGCGAGCGAGCGATCCGCGAGCTCAAAGAGATGCTGCTGATCACGGACGATGATGGCGCGCGATCGAACCTGCTCGAGAAGCTCGCCGAGCTCGAAGGCACAGACTCCGCCGAGCTCGCCGCCGAGATCTTCGAGGAGCGCCGCAAGTTCGAGGTGCAGTGGCGGCACGAGCGGCCCTACATGCCGGCCGCGCTGTTCATTCTCGTCGGTCCGCACCCGAAACCGGGCTTCGATCCCGCCGACCTGGCGATCGGTGGACGCGGCCTGGTCGGCGCGGACTTCGTCAAGCCCGCCGATTAGCGACGGCGACAGCAGGCGACGAGAAAGCCACCGAGGTCGCGCGCGACGGGCAGATCGGCAAGCCGGTGTTCGGCCCAGCGCACGGCCGCACCGAGGACGGGCACCTCGAGCACCTTCGCGACCGGCGTGATCACTCGGATGCCGCGTGACGTCACCCACTCGAGCTCGGGTGGCAGGTAACTGCGGATCGCGTTGGCGTCGTCGTAGCGCGTGAACACGTGCTCGTCATTGGTCTGGCTGCTGACCGCGGTCGGCGGCTTCACCGCCTTGACGAGCCGGCGGATCGAGCGCGCGTTGTAGAACTCGGCGAGCACCCAGCCACCGGGGCGCGTGATGCGCGCCATCTCGCGCATCGCACCGGCGATGTCGGGGATGTGCGCGAGGACCTTGAACGAGTACGCGACATCGACGCTCGCGCTGGCGATCGGTAGCTCGGTGGCCGAGGCCTGCGCGACGCGGAGGCCGCGCTTCGCCGCCTTCGCGAGCATGCCGCCCGACAGATCGATGCCGGTGGCCGTGCGGGCAAAGCGTGCGGTGCGATCGAGGATCAGGCCGGTCCCGCAGCCGACCTCGAAGACATCCTTGTGGGTGCCGTAGCGCTCGACGAGGGAGACCTCGAGATCGTCGAGCATGCGGTGGTAGGGCAGGTGCCGCTCGCGCTCGTACCAACCGGCGAAGTCGTCGTAGTAGGCCTGGTTGTCGAGGCGGGACATCGAAGGCGCAGACCGTAGCGCACGGGGTTTGGGGCCCGGGCCCCAAAAGGCTCCGAAAACGACAACGGCCGCCAGGTGTTCCCGCGGCCGTACGCACGAGCTCTGGGTTAGAGCTTCGCGAGCAGCTCTTTCTTCTTCTGGTTGAACTCGGCCTCGTCGAGGATGCCTGCCGCCTTCAGCTCACCGAGCTGCTTGAGTGTCGCCATGATCGACTCCTTGCTCTCGGCGGGACGGTTCGCGTTCGCGTTGCCCATCATGCCGCCCATCTGACCGGCCATCGCGAAGCCCATGCCGATGCCGGCGCCCTGGAGCGCGCCGCCACCACCGCCATCGCCGCCCTTCTTCATGCCCTCGGCGGCGCCCATCATCATCTCGGCCTGTGCGAGCTGCTGGTACGCGGCCATGCCGCCGTTCACCGAGCCCATGCCGTCGACGTACGCCATCCGGTCGACCAGCTTGTCGAGGCGCTCCTTGTCCTTCTCGTCCATCGAGACGGAGAAGTCGCCGAACCGGATGATCTCGACGCCGTACGGCTCGATGTTCCGGCGGACGTTCTGGAGGGTCGATTCCTCGATCTCGTCGGTGTAGCCACCCGACGTGACCTTCATCAGCGGCCAGTTCTCCTTGACGATGAGCCCGGCGATGCCGTCCTTCATCGTCTTCTGGACCTGGCTCTTGAACCACGGGAGGAAGCCCTCGTTGGTCGCGTTCTTCTGACCGACCAGGCCGATCAGGAGCTTCACCGGGTCGATCACCTTCGCGGAGAACTCGCCGTGGACCATCAGGCGAATGCGTAGCTTTGTCTGTGGATCCTGAACGTCACCGATCGAGGTGCCGAACTTGATCGACGGCATCTCGCGGGTGGTGACGAAAAAGATTTCGCAAAGGAAGACGTTGCCGCCCGTGAACTTGTCGATCAACTGCCCGAGGAACGGGATGTTGTTCGCGTCCAGCGTGTGCCGGCCGGCCGAGAATTGGCCGACGTAGGCGCCGTTCTTGAAGAACAGCGCGACCTCGTCGCTGTCGACTGTTAGCTGTGCCTTCCACGGGATCGTCTGGTCCGGGTGCTTGTAGACCCACTGATCCTTCGCGGCGTCGGGGCGCGCAATCGCCATTTCGGCGACACCCCCCTTGATGAAACTCATGATGCCCATCGAGAGTCCTCCTGCTGTCGCAACGTAGCATACACGCACAGCAGTTTTCTCTT
>JBBQJJ010000169.1:0-16698 GCA_038325805.1 Haliangiales bacterium | reverse complement strand
TTCGAGCGCGCCGGCATCGCGGACCGTCCCGCGATCCTGCTCGGTAGCGACATGTTCGCGAACCGTGCGCTCGTGATCGGCTATCGCGATCACGTCGCCATGTTGTCGCGGTGACCTACTGGAGAACGACGATCGCCTGCGTCCACTGCGCGATGTGATTGCTCGTCGCGACGTCCTGGAACGGCACGCGGAACGCCTGACCCGACGGGTCCTGACCCGCTTCGGCCTTCGCCGGGAAGAACGGTGTCATCCAGATCTGCGGGAGGCCGCCGCCGGGGATGCGAACGCCGAAGGCGCGCGTCGACGAGAACGTCAGATAGAACATCGGCTCGGCCGCCGAACCGAACGTCTGCCCGAACGGCACCCAGCGCGCCCACGAGTTGGTGAGCGAGCCCTGCGGCAGGCCGGCGATCTGGAGCTTGACCGGCGGCTTGGTGCCGTCGGCCTTCACCACCCAGGTCTCGGCGTCGAAGCTGTTGTACGAGGTGCCGCCGGTGCGCGTGAACACGATCCACTGACCATCGGGCGAGTACGACGGGTAGTAGTTCTGCAGGCCGTCGGTACCCGCCGCGACCAGCGTCTGGGTCGCACCGAACGTGTTCGTGGTGTCGTCGAAGCTGCGGGTGACGATCGAGCCGTCGTAGACCTCGAAGTCGTAGATCCGGCTGACGCCCTCGACATTGACGAGCCGCGAGCCATCCGGCGACAACTCGGGGTGCGTGGCGGTGGTGCCGGCGGTGTTCGGAACGGCGGTCAGCACGGCGCCACCCTCGGCGCCGCGGAGCACCATGGCGCCCTGGAACACGGTGACGAGCTTGCTCGCGTCCGCGTTGAACGTGGCGAAGTTCCAGCGCTGCTCGTTGGTGTCAAACGGCACCAACACCGAGCGATCGGCGACGTTCATCACCGTGCCGCGTCCCTCGCCGCTGTCGATGGTCAGCGCGATCCGCTTGCCGTCGCGCGACAGCGCGTGACAACCCATGCAGTTGCCCTGACCACCGGGCTCCTGGCCGGCGGGGAAGTACGGCGCTGGAGGAACCTCGGGCGTCGCGATGTCGTAGCGGAAGATGCCCTGCGGGAAGGACGTGGTCCAGTAGTAGATACCGCCCTGCGCGCCCTCGTTGGTGACGTCGACGTGCTGGACCGCCGCGTTGCCACGCTTCGTCGGATCGTTGGTGTTCAACCCACTGACCTCGAGCGAGAGCTGCTGGCGCGAGCTGGCGATCGGATACCACTGCGACGGCTGCAGCACGGTCCAGTAGTTCTGGCCCGGCAGATCACCGACGGTGTAGCGCTTGATGTCGACGTACTCGTTCGACATGCGGATCTCGAACACGTTCGCGGTCGACGTCGTCCAGTGGACATCGAACTGCCCGAGGTTGGGTGGAACGAGGATGTTGTCGGGCGGATACACGACAACCGGCACGAGCGACGGATCGTTGGTGGCGGTGTCGAACTGACCGGGCACGCCCGGATCGACACCAGGGTCGACGAGCGTCTGCTTGACGAACACCGTCAGCCCGGTGTCGCCGTTTGCACCGCGCGCCATCGCCTGCACGCGCGTGGGGCCCGAGCCCTGCCCGGTGACCGAGAGCGTCTCGGCGTTCCAGTTGCCGTAGTTCGAATCGCGTAGCGAGAACACGGCCTCGTCGGTGACGTCTGATTGATCGCCATCGGGCTCGACCAACGTCGCGACATACGGCTGCGTGATCACCGCGCCGTCGATGATCGTGACTTCGAGATCGACGGGATCGAGGAGGATCAGGCCTTCCGGCGGAATCGGTCCGTCGGGCAGCCCGTTGATTGGTTCTGGTCCGCACGCTGTGAACAGCGCGAGTAACGGGAATGCGATGGCCCTCATCATGCGCGCACGATAACCCACCAGTACCTGAACGTGGCCTCGTTCATGATGACGGATCTCGCTGCTGTGCTCCGATGTAGGGTGCACGGCAACGGGGACAACTGACCTCAGCTTTCGACGATGTCCAAGCGCAGCCGGAACGCACGCAGCGACGTCAACAACGCCTCCATCTGCTCCTCCTCGAAGCGGTACATCCACTCGGCGCCGAGCGGGACCAGCATCGAGTTCTCCTGCCGGCGTGTCTTGGCGCGTAGCGCGTCGAGGTCTTTGATCGCGCGATCGATCCGTTCGCGCATCTCCGTCGTGCGCTGGTCCTCGCTCGGCACCAGCCTCTCGATCTCCGCGATGGTCAGCTGCTCGCCCAGGGCATCGCGCACGATCTGGAAGGCCTTGTCGCGGTTCGCATCGATCCGCCACAGCCGGACCTTGTGCCAGAGCGTCGTCGCGTTGAACAGCACGCTGATGATCATCACGATGTAGAACCAGTTACCGAGCGGCATGATGTCGACGAGCCACGGCACGTACTCGTCGGCGAAGCCCGGCCCGTCCGACGACAAGAACTCCTTGGCCACCGCAGATCGCCGCAGCGGGCTACTGCGCTGATCGTTCTTGCCGAAGCCCGGCAGCTCCTCGACGAGCACGCGCAGCACGCCGATCTCGACACTGCGGCTCGCGCAGCCGTTGCCGACGACGAGCGTGTCGACGCGAAGCACGGGATGGGCGCGTCCGGGGATCATCGCGAACGCGTCGTAGCGGCCCGCCGGGATCACACCGAGCGACAGCATCGGCACGCGCGTAGGAATCACGTCGAGCTGGTCGAGCGAGATCAGCTGCATCTCGCGCTCGCGGATCGCCGTGTTGATCAGCGCCGCATCCTCGTCGAGCACGAACACGCCGAGGTCGAGGGCACCCGAGGTGAGCAGCTCGAGTTGCTGACCGAGCTCGTGGTTCGACAACACGAGCCCCGCGGGCTTCAGATCGGCAGCCTCGAACACGCTGCGGCCGAGGTAGTCGGTCCCGCTGCCCTTCGGCCCGAGCCCGATCTTCATGCCCTTGAGCTCGGCGAACTTCGTCAGCCGCGCGGCATCCCGACCGATCACGAACATGGTCTCGCCGCGCGGCAACCGGCCGATCAGCTCGAGCTTCTCGGAGCCCTCCGGCAGCGGGATGCCGTCCTGCATCAGCGCGAAGTGGCTTTCACACCCTCCCTCGACGAGCCGCCGCACGTTGTCGACGCTGCCCTGGGTCGCGACGTTCTCGATCTTGCCGCCTCGCTTCGCGGCGCGCTTCGACACCCGCTCGACGATCGTCCCGTAGTTACCACCGGGCGAGCCCGACAACATCTTGACGTCGACGTGGCTGAGACCCGCGCCGAAGTTGACCGTCGAGACCACGATCACGACCAGGATCGACAGCACCGCGAGCACCACGCCACCGAGCGGCAGTCGCGCCAGACGCCTTCGCCATTGCATGGACCGCATCCTAGACGCGATCGCACCTCACGAACGACGGTCCCAGGCAAACGGCGTGAACGGTGGGTCGAGCGGCGCGTCTGTCACGAGGTTGAGGAACGTGCTCAGCGTGTACGTCGCGACCCCGAGCACCACCTCGAGCGCCTGCGGCTCGGTGTAGCCGGCGGCCGACAGCGCATGGGTGATCGCATCCGGCACACGACCGCGTTCGATCACGAGGGCCCGCACGTACACGCGAAGCGCCTCGAGCTTGGCCACCGGCAGCGGTGCACCGGCGCGCAGCGCGGCGACGACCTCTTGACGCTCCTGCTCGCCGGCCTGTAGCGCGGTGTGCATCGCCATGCAGTAGTGGCAGCGATGCTCGAACGCGACTGTCATCGCGATCACCTCGCGCTCGAGGGGCGTCAGCGAGGTCTGATCGAACGCGGCGAAGCTCTGGAGCAGATGCTTCAAGACGCCCGGGGCATGCGCGCCGCGCGCGACCGGTGACGGCAAGAACCCGAACTGCTGCTGGCTGGCAGTGAGCATGGCCCGCGCCGCGGCAGGTGCGGAGGACGGCGTGAGGGACGGGAACGAGAGGGAGATCGGCGGCTCCTATTGGTTGTCAATGCAATGATCGGAACGTGACTGGACCGACTAACGGGCGAATCCCGCTACTCGGAGAGGTTCTCGAACATGGTGCGCATCGCGTTGCGGCAGCTCACCAGCGTGCGGTCGTCGATCCCGTCGACCATCCGCATCACGATCTGCTCGACCAGCGGCACCAGCTTGTGCTGCAGCGCTCTGCCCTGCTTGGTCAGGTGGACCACGCGGATGCGGCCATCGCTCGCATGCGCGCGACGCTCGAGCAACCCGCGCTTCTCCATGCCATCGACGATCCGCGACATCGTGGGTGCATCGCGAAACGTGATCTCCGACAGCTCGCTCTGCGCGCGGCCATCCTGTTCCCACAACCGGATCAACACCGCCCATTGCTCGGGGGTGATGTCCTCGCCGTGCGCGCGGAACACCCGATACATCTCGTTGCGCGACGCCTGGTAGACGCGGTGGATCCAGAAGCCGATCGCGTTGTCGACCACGATGCCGCTGCCGGCGAACTGATCCTTCACGCCGCCACTCTGGATCGTGCGCGATTAGTTGTCAATGCAAGCTTTATCTTCGCCGCGATCACGCGGAGCTCACCCGTCGCCCATCGGGAGCTCACGTCGAGGTCGGGTACTCGATCGGGATGCGCTACTCGTGTGTTGTTCTGGTGGCGCTCTCGACGCCTGCCCTCGCGGACGACGAGCAACCGATCAACATCGCGCCACCACCGGGTCTCACGCCGACCCAAATCGACGCCCTACCGCTGCCGACGCCGTGCCGAAACATGCGTGCGTACGCGGAGCCCGCGCTGTTCGGCGGCGAGCACGGTGCCGAGTACCGCCACGCCTTCGGGCTCGATGCCGGCGGCTGCGACGAGGTCGGGCTCCACCTCGGGGCACGCCTCGACGTCGGTGGGCTCGGTGGCTTCCTCGGCGTGGAGAGCGAGCTGCTGTTCGGCCCGCCGGCCCACCGGTTCGGGATCAACGCGACGATCGAATCCGGCACCGCCTCGCGGAAGACTTTCGGCGCACGGCTGCGGCTCGCGAACGTGTGGCTCGGGGTCGACGTCGCACGCATCTCGCCGCGCGACGACGTGAGCTACCGCTGGGATCAGCCGGTGACGACGTGGATGTTCGGCATCGGGCTCGGCGGCAACGCGGGCGCGGCATTCGTCAAGACCGAGGCGATGATCGCGCTCGGTACGCTACGCGTGGCGTCACTCTTCGGTGGGGGTTAGCTTCGCGAGCCGTCCTGCCATGTGCACGGTGTCGGGGTCGCGCCAGCGCGCCATCCGCTTGGCCTTGAGCTCGGCGACGATCTCCTCGAGCCGCGGCGTACGCGTGTGATCGTGGCGCGTGCCCTTCTCGCGATTGCAGCGATTGCACGCCACCGCGAGGTTCTCGAGATCGTTGGAGCCGCCCTGGGTCTGCGGCCAGACGTGCTCGAGCGTGGCCTCGCCGAGCGAGCGACCGTCGTCGCCGACCGCGAGCTTGGTGTTGCAGTGGATGCACTTGCCGACCCACATCACCTTGCGGTCGCGTGGATCGACCGTCTTCTCGAACGTGGCGTCGGTGACGACGGCTCCGAGCAGCAGCAGGTGCCGGCGAGACATGCCTGGAGCTTACGGCGCAGTCTCTTCGAACGACACGTGAACGTGATCGTAGTGGTTCTGGGTGATCGAGCCGCGATCCTCCATCGGCTTCCAGCCGTCGCCGAGGTTGATCCGCTGCATCCAGATCACGTAGGTGATGCCGTGCTCGGTCATGTTCGCGAGCGCGTAGTCGGCGACCTCGTCACCGAGCGCGTTGTTGTCAGTCGGCCGTTCGCCGTAGACGTCGGACACCCGGAGATCGAGCGCGCGTGCCGCGACGGGTTGATGACCTTCGTAGGTCGAGATCGCGCACGCGGTGGTGTCGGAGCACACGGCGTTCGCGAAGCGCTGGACATGGGGAAGCACGGCCGGACCCTCGATCTCGACCACGCGATCGGGGTTCGAGGCTGGCGCATCACCCGCGGGCTCGTCGACCGTGCCATCGATCGTGCCGCTGCATGCCACGAGCATGGCAAGCGCAGTAGCCAGTGCGAACCGCATGACCAAGGCTGGTGCGAACCGCATGCCCGGATATCCCCGCGAATTGTCGACGAGGACAACCGTTTGCGGTGGCCAAGCTAGCCGTGCCCGTTCGCCGCGCTGGCGCGATTCCAGGAACCGCGCGAGGGTTAGGTGCCTAGCCGTACTGGTTGCAGCGCGCGCAGAACCACCGGTTGTACTGCGCGACCCACGTCATCGACGTACCGCAGGTGTGCCCGGGCCCGGCCTGGGCCGGAGCCTGGACGCCGTCGAGTGCGCCCGCGGGAGGCGTGGCAACCGGTTGCGGCTGCGGCTGGGCAACCGCGGGCGGCTGGCCGGGCGCCGCATATCCTGGCGCGGGTCCACTCGGCGCGGGTCCGCTTTGGGGATAGCCCTGCTGTCCGCCCGGCGGATAGCCCTGTCCGCCCGGCGGATAGCCCTGTCCGCCCGGCGGATAGCCCTGTCCGCCCGGCGGATAGCCCTGTCCACCCTGCGGATAGCCCTGTCCACCCTGCGGATAGCCCGGCGGGCCGCCGTAGCCGTACTGTGCACCCTGCGGTGGATACGCGTAGCCACCCGGTCGAGGTGCCGGACCGCCGCGACGCATCGCCATGATGGAGCCGGCGATCACGACGCCGGCGCCGATCAGGAACGCGAAGAAGCCGTAGCCCGGCACCGCGCTCTTGCCTCCTTTCGTGAGGCCATAGAACAGCATCCCGAGCGCGATCAACGCGGCGACGCCGATCAGGATCAGCGTGACCAGCGCGAGCGCGCTGCGCGGCTTGCCGAGCAGGAGCGCACCGGCGATGCCTGCCGTGATCGCACCGCTGATACCGGTGAGCACGAACAGGAGGCTGAGGATCCGCATGCCGCCCATCGAGCCCTTGCCGAGATCCGAGAACACCGTGCTGCTCTGGCACTCCATCTCGCCGCCGGTCTCGAAGCAGACCTCGCTGCGGATCGGGCCGGCAGCCATCGAGAAGCTCTCCTCGTTCGCCGTGTACCAGCCTCGCCCGAGCAGCGAGAACAGCAGCAAGGCGGTTCCGACGAACAGCAGGATCGCGGGCACGGGCGAGGGCTTCACCGGCTCACGGTAGCCGATCTCAGGGCAGCGCGCGTTCCATCAACTCGGCGATCGAGCGAGCGAACGCCGGCGGATCGAGCACCTGGCCCGCTTCGGCGAGGTGCGCTTGGTCGAACAGCAGGCGTGCGTACAGGGCGAGCCGCGGATCCGAGTGACTCGCGACGAACACCTTCTCGAGCTTCTTCACCACCGCGTGATCGGGGTTGAGCTCGAGGATCGGCTTGGCCTTCGGCACGTGCTGCCCGAGCTGCTCCATCATCCGCTGCACGCGCGGCGACAGGTCGTGATCGTCGGCGACGATGCACGCGAGCGACGCGGTCATCCGGTTCGACAGCCGGACTTCCTTGACGTGCTCCTGCAGGTGGACGCGGAGACAGCTCAGCAGATCCGACAACTCCTTCTGCTTCGTCTCGAGCTGCTCGGAGGCTTGCTTGCGCTCCTCCTCGGTGCCGAGCTTGATGTCGCCACGCGCGATCGACTTGATCGGCTTGTCCTTGTAGGTCGGCGATTGCTCGATCCACAGCTCGTCGATCGGATCGGAGAACAACAACACCTCGTAGCCGCGCTGCGCGAATTGCTCGAGCAGCGGCGACTTCAGGAGCGTCTCCTTCGAGCTGCCGGTCAGCACGTAGATCGCGTCCTGGCCCTCTTTCATCCGCCCGACATAGGTGTCGAACGAGACCAACGCGGCGTCGGTGTTCGTCGACGCGCTGACCACGAGGTCGAGCAGCTTGTCCTTGTCCGAGTCCTGCGCGAGGAAGCCCTCCTTGAGCACCGGGCCGAACTGGGCCCAGAAGCTCGCGTAGTCCTCCGGTTTGTCGCGCTTCATCTCCTCGAGAGCGCCGAGCACCTTCTTGACCAGCTGCTTCTTGATCAGCGCGATCTGGCGATCCTTCTGCAGGATCTCGCGCGATACGTTGAGCGACAGATCATGCGCATCGACGACGCCGCGCACGAACCGCAGGTGCACCGGCATCAGATCGCGGCACTCGTCCATCACGAACACGCGCTTGACGTAGAGCGCGAGCCCGCGCTTCATCTCCGCGCTGTACAGATCCCATGGCGCCGTCGCCGGGATGTAGAGCAGCGCGTACGCCTCGATCGTGCCTTCCATCCGGACCGGCAGCGTGCGCAGCGGATCGGTCCAGTCGTGCGTGAGGTGGCGATAGAACTCCTTGTACTCGTCCTCGCTGACCTCGGACTTCGGACGATCCCAGATCGCCTTCATGGAGTTGAGCGTCTTGTCGCCGGCCTTCACCGGATACGAGATGAAGTCGGAGTACCGCTTGACGATGTCGGCGAGCACGCTGTTGTCGGCGTAGTCCTTGACGTGCTGCTCCGCGTCCGCGGGCTTGAGGTGCAGCGTGATCGAGGTGCCGGCCTGCGCGCGCTCGGCTACGTCGAGCGTGTACGAGCCATCGCCGGTCGATTCCCAGCGTGTGGCCTCGGCTTCGCCGGCCTTCCGCGTGACGAGCTCGATCCGCTCGGCGACCATGAACGCCGAGTAGAAGCCGACGCCGAACTGACCGATCAGCTCCAGCGGGTTCTTGGTCTTGTCGACGCGGGTGAGGAACTCGCGGGTTCCAGACTTCGCGATCGTCCCGATGTTCTTGATCACCTCGTCGCGCGTCATCCCGATACCGGTGTCGTGGATCGTCAGCGTCCGCTTCTCGGCATCCGTCTCGAGGCGGATCTCCGCCTCACCGGCGGCGAGCTCGGGTCGGGTGAGCTGTTCGAACCGCAGCTTGTCGATCGCGTCGGACGCGTTCGAGATCAGCTCGCGGAGAAAGATGTCCTTGTCGCTGTAGAGCGAGTGGACCATCAGGTCGAGGAGTTGTTTGACCTCCGCCTGGAATTCGTGGCGTTCACTCATATCAGTTCGTGTAGTTGGAGCAGCGGCCGCTCTCGCACTTGCCACCCTTGCAGTCCGACGACGAGCTGCACGAGCCGCACTGGCCGCTCGAACACTTGCCGACGCTGCAGTCCGACGACGAGCTGCACGAGCCGCACTTGCCGCTCGAGCACTTGCCGTTGCCGTTGCAATCCGACGACGAGCTGCACGAGCCGCACTTGCCACTCGAGCACTTGCCGTTGCCGGCGCAGTCCGAGGACGAGCTACACACCTGCTCGACCTGCGGAGCCAGCAGCTCGTCGAGCGTGATGTCGGGCATCCGCTGCGCATTGTCGTTCTGCAGTTGCGGCACGGGCACGGTGGAGGCGACGGGCTTCGGATCGCCGCCGCACGCGACCAGCAACCCCACGAGGACGATCAGGATCTTCATGGCGCCGTCATAGCACCAATGGGAAGATACCCCGCGTGGAAGGCCACCCGTTTCGCGACGCGCAGGTGACGAAGCGCAAGCTCCCGAGCACCAAGATCGAGACCGGCACGTCGCGGATCAAACACTTTCTCGCGGGCGGGCTGTTCACGCTGGTATGGAACGCGATCGTCCTACTGATCTTCATCTCGGCGCTGTCGAGCGGCGAGACGTTCTTCGCCGTGTTCAGCGGCCTCTTCGTACTGGTCGGCGTCGGGCTGGTCGTCTACTCGGGCTATCTGTTCCTCGCGATCTTCAACCCGCGGATCGAGTTGCACGTCAGCGAGGGGCTGCCCGCGCTCGGCGACACGCTCGACATTCGTTGGAAGATCGTCGGCAGCGCTTCTCGAATCCGCGCCCTCAAGATCGAGCTGCGCGCCACCGAGAGCGCGACCTACCGGCGCGGCACTGACACCACGACGGATACGAACGTGTTCGAACGGATCCGGATCGCGCACACCGATGTACCGCGAGAGATCGCCGCAGGCACCGGCAGCGTGGCGATTCCCGCCGGGGCGGTGCCGAGCTTCGTCGCCCCGCACAATCACATCGGGTGGGCGATCCACGTCGAGGGCGACATCCCGTGGTGGCCAGATCTCCAGGATTGGTTCGCGCTCTACGTGGTCGCGAACAAGCGCCACCGCGCGAAGTGGGAGGTGGCATGAAGCCGGTGATCACGCTGGACAGCCCCGCGGTCGAGCCGGGCGATCCGATCACCGGCATTGTGACGTGGAAGGGCGCCACCCAGTCGGTGCTCGTGACGCTGCGCTGGGAGACCCGCGGCAAGGGCGACACCGACGGCGAGGTGGTCGAACGAGCGACGCTTCCGGCGGTTGGGGTGGTGGCCGTACGGTTCGCGTTGACCGCGCCGCACCAGCCGTTCTCGTTCTCGGGCAAGCTGATCTCGGTGGTCTACTTCGTCACCGCGTCGGTGACCGGTAGCGAGACCACCCAGGAGATCGTGATCGCGCCGGGCGGCAAGGAGGTCGTCCTTGCGAGCGCGGGATAATCCCTTCGCCGTCGATCGCCTGCACGCGCTCGCGTTTCGCGGCGCCTCGCCGGGCGTGGTGTTGAGCCAGGCGCGGGCCCGCGGTCGCGGCGCGGTGGTCGGCCCCGAGGGCTCGGGCAAGACGACGCTGCTCGTCGAGGTCTCCGCCCTCATCGATCGACCGGTGTGGATCCAGCTGCGGCGCGATGCACGGGCGTTGACCGCGGAGCATCGCGCGATGATCGAAGCCGCGCGAGACGTGGTGTTCGTCGACGGTGCAGATCTGTTACCCCTGCTCGATCGCCGCTGGCTCGCGAAACACACCCGCGACGTGACAGTCCTCGGCACGCTGCACGCGCCGGGCTGGCTCCCGACCCTCGCGCGATTGTCGACCTCACCGATGCTCCTCGACGACCTCGTCCGCGAGCTCACCGGCGCCTCGCTGTCCGACCTCGATCGCGACGCGCTGTATCAGCGGCACGGCGGCAACCTGCGGGCCGCGTTGTTCGAGCTCTACGATCGAGCCTGAGAACCGAGCGCAAGCTAGCGGCGGCGGCGAACCGCGAACGCGAGCCCGAGTCCGACGAGGAGCCACCCCGACGAACCGCCGGTCGAGCAGCCGCCTGCCGAAGGGTCCTCGATCATGCCCGGGTCGGTGCCTCCGACATCGCGACCGAGCTCGATCGCGAGCGATGCGTGATCCGGATCCGAGCTCGCGAGCCGCAGCGTCGCCGAACCTCCGGCGAGCGCATCGTCACTCGCCGTGACTTGCAACATCGTCTTGCCACCCGGCGGCACGACGAGCGCGGCAGCCGCGACTCCGGCCGGCAGCGACGACGGCGTCAGCGTCAGCTCCTTCTCGCCGCGGTTGCGGATCTCGATCGACTGCGTCGCGCCGGCCGCGAAGTCCATCCGCGCGCCTTCGCCGAGGCCTTCGAGCACGGGCAGCGCGAAGTGCGCCGGCGTCTCCGACGTCATCGTCAGCGGCCGGTCGAGCGAGGGCAGCGTCATCGGGATCCCGAAGAGGTTCCAGTCGACGACGCGGTAGCCGAGGATCTTGATGTCGAACCGCGCGTTGAAGGTCAGCGTCGGGCGGTACGTGATCACACCGTCGATCGACATCGGCAGCTCGAGTGCGGTGTCGAAGCCGACATTCGGGCGCGGGATCGAGAACGCCTGTGTCGGCGCCTGCACGGTGTGGTCACCGAGGTGGAGCTGGTTGCTGCGATACGACGTCACCATCGACGGTGTCAGCGTGACGCGGAGCCCGCCGGAGATTCCGAAGATGCCGATCAGATCGCCGATCAGGTCGGTCGACAACAGCGTGATCGGTGCGGTGGCGTCGGAGACCTGCGCGTCGACCTGACCGTCGAGCGAGGGATCGAACTGGGTCTGACCGGCGAGCAACAGGTCGCGCGGGATGTACGGCAGTGGAAGCTCGCCTTCCCAGTAGATCGCGTTGCCGAGGATCGACGTGTCGACCTTCGCGTAGAGGTGCATCTCGGCGCCGTACGCGACGTCGAGCCAGCCGGTGTTGCGGCGCATGTCCATCGTGCCGGTCATCGACTCGGTCCAGCAGAGGTCGGCCGCTGCGCCCGAGGCCACGGCGGTCTCGCCGATCACGCGTCCGGTCAGCCGGAGCTGCGCGGCGAAGTTGCTCGGGAACCAGCCCGTGTCGCCGGAGATCTCCGCGAAGTCGGTGCCAGCCCAGGCGAGGTCGACCTCCGACGAGCTGCACGGTGCGGCGGCTGCGGGGGCCGAGGCCAGGAGCAAGGCACCGAGGGCGATTCGAAAGATCACGAGCCTGGACCGACTCAAATCACGTGCCGCACGCGAACGCGCGCAACGTCTCTCGATCACAGTGACTCGGGTGCGAGCTGGAGTTGCCTGGCCACTCGACTCGCCGCGATCGATCTCCGGCGCGATGCGTCGACATCCCGACGACGTGGGCACTGCCGTGGGCACTCGGTGCGTGCACCCCCACGGGCGCGGCGACGGCGAGCCGGCAAATTCACGCACGCGACCAGCTTCACGTGACACGCTGAGACGTGCTGCGTTGCCTTCTGATCTGCGTGATCGCGTGTGGTGGACCGTCCTCGAAACCAGGCAAGCCGCGCGAGCTCACCGCCGGAGACATCGTCGCAAAGCTCGAGGCCACGTACGCCGGTGCGAAGACGTACGCGGACCGCGGTAGCGCGCGAAACCCGAACGCGACGCTCAGCTTCGACACCACGTTCGTGCGTGCGAGTAGCAAGGTCGGAGGGACTGGAGGGATCGAGCGGTTTCGGTTCGATGTCCGTGACGAGACCAAGCCCGAGCGCGGCTTCACGCTGTGGTCGGATCAGACGCACACATACAGCCGATGGTACTCGCCGGCACGCACCACCGACGATGGCCCCGGGCTCGGTATCGCGCTCGCCGTGGCGACTCGGCCATCGGGTGGCGTGGTCAAGCTGCTCGTGAGCTTGCTATCGCCGAGTGACGCGCCACGCCCTAAGCTGACGAACCTCGAGATCACCGGCACCGAGACCGTCGACGACCGACCGTGCTGGGTGGTCACCGGCAAGCGCGACGAGGGAGAGACGACGCTGTGGATCGATCGCGAGAGTTATCTCCTCCGCCGTTCCGCCGAGGACAGCGACACCGCGAGCTACATGCCGCTGATCGATCAACCGATCGATATCGCGCGCGTTCCACCCCCCGATTTCTCTGATGACTACGCCGACGACTCGAAGGTGCGGACCGCGCTCCGGGAGCTGGTCAACGCTCCGGCGCCGGCGTTCGATGCCGCCGCGCTCGACGGGAAGGCGCGGGTCACGCTGGCCTCGCTTGCCGGCAAGGTCGTGGTCGTCGACTTCTGGGCGACGTGGTGTGGGCCGTGTCGGACCACGATCCCGAGGCTCAACGCGTGGCACGAGGCGTATGCCGCGCGCGGGCTCGCGATCGTCGGGTTGTCGAGCGAAGACGCCGACGACATCGCGCCGTTCGTGGCGGAGGAGAAGATGGCATACGTGATCGGACGCGACGACAAAGCGGCCGCGGCACGCGCCTACAAGGCCTCCGCCTTGCCGATGCTCGTCGTCGTCGACCGAGCGGGTGTGGTGCGGTACGTGACTCTGGGTGCAGGAAATCTCGACGCCCTCGAAGCCGTGATCCAGAGCCTGCTCTGATACCGTAGGGGGCGTGACCAAGAAAGTCGGTCCTGGGTGGGACCCGCGTGCGGATGCTGACGAAGACGGCAACTCCGGCGAGGGCCTTCGTGTCGATCGCGTGTTCGACGGGCCCACCGCTCGTGCCGCGCGACCTGCGGTGGTCTCGCAGCAACCGCCGCCTCGTCGTACCAAGGCGGCCACCCTGCCCCCGCGCCCCGTTGGTGAAGCCGCGGATACCGAGCTCGCGCTCCGCCGCCAGCTGTCGCGGTTGCAGCGCCAGCTCGCCGACGCGCAACGCGAGCTCGCGAACAAGGATGACGAGCTCGCGACCGAAGCGGAGAGCCGCCTCGCCGTCGCCGCCGATCACGACAAGCTCGTCGAGGAGACCCACGCGAAGGACCAGCAGCTCGAGGAGCTGACCGCGTTCCAGACCCGCGCGCAGGGCATCGAGGATCGCCTGCGAGAGATCAGCGAAGCGGCCGATGAGGTCACGGTCGCCCGCGAGGAGGAGCGCGAGCAAAAGGTGATCGCCCTCGCCCGCGTGCGCGAGCTCGAGTCCGTCCTCGCGGATGCGCAGCAGCGCTGGGCCGCCGAGCGCACCGCCCTCGAGTTCCAGCACGGCAACGAGATGGGCCAGCTCGAGCTCGAGCGCAAGGCCGCAGCCGAAGGGGCCGAAACCACCCTCGCCGCGACGACGGGCCGGTTGCAGAAGGCGCAGGAAGAGCAGCTCGCCAGCCTGCGCGAGAGCCACGAGAAGTCGCTCGCCCTGCTACGCGGTGAGCTCGAGCCGAAAGCACTCGAGGCACGCAAGGCCGCCGAGGAGACCAGCCGGCTCTCCGACGAGCTCGCGGCGCTCAGGACCGAGTCGCTGCGTCTGCTCGCGGAGAAGGACGAGCAGCACGCACGCGAGCTCGCGCAACAGGTCGAGTCGCACAGCGCGGGGCAAGCTGCAGGTGCGCGCGTGCACGCCGCCGACGTCGCCCGGCTGTCTGCCGAACGCGACAACCTCAAGGCGGAGATCGAGCAAGGCAAACAGAGTGCCCTCGATCGGGAGAAGCTCGTCGAGCAGACCGTGGCCACGCTGCGCGAGACGCAGAAGACGCTGACGCGCGAGCTCGCCGAAGCGAAGGAAGCGCACGCGCAGCTGCAGTCCGACTTCGGCTCGCTCGAGGAGCGGTTCAAGACCGCGCAGCGCGAAGTCGAAGGGCTGGCGCAGGACAACCACGAGCTGCGGATGTCGCTCGACAACATCGAGCGGCAGAGTCGTGAGAACGCGCTGGATCGCCAGCGCTTCATCGCGTTCCTCGAGGAGGGCCTCGCGTTGCTCGGCGCGATCCCACCGCAGGAAGCCACCGGCAGCCACCCCGTCGTGCCGGCCAGCGGATCTAGCGATACGTTCTCGGTCTCGTTCACTGGCGACAAGCCAGCGGACTAGCGCATCGTCTCCGCATGGCGCGGAAAGACGTCAGCAAGCTGCGCGACGACGCCGCCAAGGCGGTCGAGCGCGGCAAGCTCGACAAGGCGATCGAGCTCTACGCCGAGCTCGAAGAGGCCGAACCAAGATCGCCGACGTGGCCCAAGCGGATCGGTGAGACCTACCGGCGCTCCGGCGACAACGCGCGTGCAGTCTCCGCGTTCGAGCGCTCCGCCGAGAAGTACGTGCTCGAGGGCTTCCTCGTGCAGGCGATCGCGGTCTGCAAGCTGATCCTCCAGATCGATCCGAAGCATAGGGCGGCACAGAGGCGACTCGCCGAGTTGTTGCCGCCGCGCGCGAAGCGCACCACCACGCGACCACCGCAGCTCGCCGCGCCCGTGATGCCGCCGGTCGCGACGTCGTTCGCGAAACCCGAGGCCGTCCCGGAGCCGATCCCCGCGAGACGGGTGCGCGCTCCCGAACCCAGCCTACCGGCGATCATCGTCGACCCGGTGCCGATGGAGCTGACGGAGCCCACCGAGCCGATCGAGATGATCGAACCGATCGAGCTGATCGAGTACGACGTTCCCGAATCGGCACCCAAGATCGAGATTCCGGTGGGCAGCGGCCTCGACGTGATCGATTTCTCGACGCTGATTCCCGGCACGCAGCGCGGCGTCAGGCTCGACGGCTCGCTGTCGGGCATCAACGTGCTGCCGATCGACGACGACATGGAGCTCTCGCTCGACGATGCCGAGATCACGATCGAGGATGTCACCGAGCGCAAGCCCGGTCCCGCCGCTCGCCGCGCGCTGCTCACCACGCCGCTGTTCCCGCAGATTCCTTCGCGCGTGCTCGAGAAGCTGATCAACCAGATGGCACTGGTCGAGCTCGACGCGAACGAGATCCTGTTCCGCGAAGGCGACAGCGGCGACGAGCTGTTCGTGATCAGCGAGGGCGAGGTCGTCGTCGAGACCGCTGCGGCCGGCGAGCTCGCGCGACTCGGTCCGAGCGCGTTCTTCGGCGAGATCGCACTGATCACCGATCACCCTCGCTCTGCGACGATCCGTGCGGTGACGCGCTGCGAGCTGCTCGCGATCGACCGCGAGCTGCTGCGCGACGCGCTCTCGGAGAGCTCCGAGATCCTGACCGTGATCCTGCGGTTCGTTCGCGATCGCTCGATCGATCGGATCACGCGCACCAGCGAGCTGTTCCAACCGTTCACCGACACGGAGCGCCTGGCGTTGTCAGCGCGGTTCGAGCTCGTCGAGGTCGTTCACGATGCCGTGTTGATCACGCAGGGTGAGCGCGCCGATGGCCTCTACCTGATCGTCGCCGGCAAGGTCGAGGTCCAGCGCACCGGCGAGCAGCTGCTGGCCTCGCTCGGTCCGGGCGACGTGTTCGGCGAGCTCTCACTCCTCGCGAACACGGGCTCGACGGCGAACGTCCGCTCGGTGACGCGCGTGCTCGCGTTGCGGATGCCGGCGTCGACGTTCCAGGAGGTGATCATGACGCACCCGCAGGTGCTCGAGTATCTCGGTCAGCTCGCCGAGCGCCGTGCGCCACGCATACAGACGGAGGAGTTCGTCGACCTCCACCTCGACATGCTCGTCTAACCCCAGAGACCAGCGGGCCGGCGGCCGGCCACCACCTTGAACGAAAATGAGTTCGCATAGACCGCGAACTCTATTTTCGTGGCAGTTCGCCTGTGTCGATCCTTCGACCAGGCGAATGATGGGGAACGGGGTGGCTC
>JBBQJJ010000168.1:0-16869 GCA_038325805.1 Haliangiales bacterium | reverse complement strand
CGCGCAACACCACCTTGCTCCCCGGCGCCTGATCGCGATCGAAGAAGATCGGCGGTCGCGGAATACCGAACGCGCGAACCACCCGCACGATCACGCGCGCCGTCGCATCGGGCACGTCGTGTTCTCGCGCCGGCATGTTCGGCGGTGGACGCAGGCGTGCACGCTCGGCAGCGAACGCCGGAGCAACCAGGGCGAACAGTGCGGACAGCTGGAGATCGACATCGACGCGGGCGAGCGCGTTCCAATCCTCGTTGGTCAGCGGCGACAGCTTGCGATCTCGGTTGGCTTCCTCCGCGACCGTTGCAGCGGGCTCGTCGAACAGTCCGAACAACGAGTCGAGCTTGTGCTCGAGGACGCGCTCGTTGAGCTGGCCGATCGCCGCGTCGAGGGCGCGCGCCTTGTCGGGCTCGCCGGTGCGCTGATAGAGCGTGCGCAGCGCCTGATACGACGTGCCGCGCCGCTTGTTCTGCTTCAGCACCGCGTGGTGCAGCGCGATCGTGGTCGCAGCGTGCTTCGGATCGGCGCCGAGATAGAGATCCGCGACGCGCTGCTTACGCTCGACGCCGTCGGGATCGAGCTGCACCCCGACCTCGAACGCGACCAGCGCGTCCTCGCGGTTGCCGAGCTCGAGCAGCAGGTCGCCGAGTCGATCCCACAGGCGCAGCCGTTCCCCGGGTCGTCCCTCACGCTCGCGCATCTGCTCGAGCCGCCGATAGAGGAACTTCACCAGGTGCTCGCGCTCGCCCAGCTTCCCGATCAGCTGCTCGAGATCGTCGGCGCACGAGAACGTGTCTGGATCGTCCTCGACGCCCTGCTCGAGCATCGCGGTGGCTGCTTCATGGTCGGACAGCTCGTCGCGCGAGATCTGGGCGGAGGCGTGGCGATAGCGCGCCCGGACCTTCGGATCCTGCTCGGTGTCGATCAGCCGCTGCAGCAGGTCGAGGCTGTAGCTCCAGTCACCCTCGTCGGCGACCAGGGCGAGCGACTTGGTGAGCAGCATGTGATCGTGCGGCTTGTAGCGCAGCGCTTCGCGATACATCTCGCGCGCCGTGGCGCGATCGCCTCGCTCGGCGTAGCGATCGCCGAGGGCCGCGAAGCGCGACGGACGCTCGTCGATGGGCGCGCTGTTCGCGAGCTCGAGTTGATCGGCGAGCAGCGCGTCGGTGTCCGGCGTCTCCAGCTCGGCACGCAGCAGCAGTGCGGCGCGATTGCCCGGTGCGATCGCGAGCGCGATGTTCGCATGCCGTGCGGCTTCGCCGACGTCGCCCATCTCGTGCGCACACCGCGCCACGCGATAGTGCAGCTCGACGCGCACCTCCTCCGGCAAGAGGTCCTCGTCCTCCAGCGAGCCCTCGAGCAACGGCCGTGCGCGCTCCCACTCCTGATTGTCGAACAGCAGCTCGCCGAGCTGGCGGCGGGCTGCGAGGTCCACCGGATCGAGATCGACCGCGCGTGCGAGCGTCATCCGCGCGTTGGTGGCCTCGCCGAGCTCCATCGCCACCTTCGAGCGCTGTAGCAAGTAGTGCCGGAGGCGGTCGGGCTCGACGGTGGTACGGCACAGCTCGTCGAGGATCGGGGCGAGCTCGACGAGCGAGTTGGTATCCCAGCACAGCTCGACGAGCGCGACACCCGCGCGATGATTCGTGATGTCGGCGCGCCGCGCGTCGCGATACAGCTCCTTCGCATCCTCGAACTCGCCGAGCGCGACGCGGAGATCCGCGGCATCGGCGAGCCAGCGCGATCGCTCGACGGTCAAGCCCGGGCGGTCGGCCGCCTTGATGTAGAGATCGCTCGCCGCCTGGAGCTCGCCGCGATCGCGCAGCAGCATCGCGAGCCCGTCGACGGCAGCTGGCAGATCGGGGTCGTCCTTGCGCGCCCGTTCGAACAGGCTCTGTGCCCGGTTCCAGTCGTGGTTCTTCGCGATCTCCGCGGCACGCACCAGCGACTGCGCGCGGTCCTTGTCACCTTTTCCCTCGATGGCGCCGAGGCGTTCGAGCACGCCGAGGAGCTCCTCCTCGGGGAGCCCCACCTTCTGCCCCAGCCGCGCGATCGCTTCGAGCACGTCGGGCTTGTTGGCGTCGAGGCGATCCGCTTCTTGATAGGCGTCGAGTGCGCCCGAGTCGTCGGCGAGCTCGCGCTCGTAGATCTGACCGATCTCGCGGAACAGCTCGGCGCGGTCGCGATCCGATTCGACATGGACGGTGCGGCGGCTCAGCAGATCGATCAGCACCGGCCACTCGCTGGTCGAGCGATAGAACATCTCGAGCGCTTCGTTCGCTTCCGGATCCGCGGGAGCGAGCAGCAGCACGCGCTCGAGGCAATCCGCTGCGTAGTAGACGCGTCCGACCTGTTGCCACGCGTTCGCCATGTCGCGCAGGAGGCGCGGGCTGTCGTCGTGGGAGATGTCGATCACCGCCGCCATCCGATCGAGGGGAAGCTCGTCCCAGCGCAGCGTGATCTTCGCGAGCCGGAGCAGCGGCTCGAGATCGGCGAACACGGGTGCAGCGGAGAACGCAGCGAGCCGAACGACCAGCGCACGCTCGGCATCGCCCCGTTGCTCGAGGGTCTCGGCGAGCTCGCGCATGATCTGCGAACGCTCGGCCGATTCCTCCGTCGCCTCGGCGCGCTGCAGGTGGAGATCCACGACGCGATAGCCCTCGGTGTCGAGGTTCGAGCTCTGCGCTCGGGAGACCCCTCGTTCGACCGCCGTGCGCAGGCGATCTGCGTCGAGCTCGGGGAACTCCTCGAGCAGAGTCCGGACGAGCACTTCGACGGAGAACGCCGAGGTTCCGTGGCCTCGCATGGCCACAGGATCACCCAGGTCCCGTGGACGACCTAGTGACCGGCTATCGAATCGTCAGGGAATCAGGGGACGAGCAGCTCGAGCGGCGACAGCACGGCCGTTGCACCCTTGGTCACTGCACCGCGCACCGCGATGAAGCCGGCCGCGCCACCACCACCGCCACCGCCACCGCCGGCGCCGTTGTCGTTGCCCGCGACGCCGCCGGCCAGGATCGCACCACCGGAACCGAGCCCGCCGTTACCGCCACCGTCGTTGTTCATGCTGCCACCGAGGGCGCGCACGGCCGTCGGTGTCCCGTCGGTGCCGCGGCCCGCGGGGTTGTCGTCTCCGCCCTCCCCACCACCGCCACCGTTGCACGCGATCACCGCACCATCTGCGATCGAGATCATCGTCGCTTCGAGGCCGATCATCCCGCCGGAGCCGCCGCCGCCGGCACCGCCGCCGTTGTCGTTCCTCACACCTGGATCGCCACCGCTGCCACCAGCGTTGAGCGTGCCGGCGATCGTGATCTGACCCTGCGCGGTCAACTGGAACGCGCCGCCACCCGCACCACCCACACCCGCGAGCGAGCCGCCATCGCCGCCCTTCGCACCGGCGCATCCGCCGAGCAGGAGTGGCAACGTCACCAGCGCTCCACCGTCGCCGTTGCGGCCGGCGCTCGCGTTGCTGCCATCACCGCCGTTGCCACCGGCGGCTTGAAATCCGCCGCCACCGCCACCACCGCCGCCGGCACCGGCTGGGGTGCCTGCGGTGGGCGCGTGCAATCCGCACTCGGTGGGGTTCGCGCCGGCACCCGCCGCGAGCGCGGTGCTTCCGGCGTCGACCGCGCCGTCGATCTCGATGTCGGTCCACGACGCGACGATCAACGGCGCCGCCCCGACGACGCGGAGGATGCTGTCGGGCCCGACCGTCAGCTTGTCGACGGAGATCAGCCTCCCCGACGCGATCGGTTGGCTGGTCGGGGTCGACGTTGCGTTCGACGGATCGGTCAACGTCGCGGTGTCGGTGTCGTACGTGTAGATGCCGGCTATCGTCAGCTCGAGTGCTGCGGTCGGTTGCAGGATGTCGCACGGCGCGAAGTGCTTCGGTTCCGTCCACTGCGTGCACTCGAATCGCGCGCTATCTGACGGGGCATCGGGGAGGTCGTCGCCGCGCACGCAGAACTTGTCGATGCAGGTGCGGCCGTCGTCGCACTGATCCGTGGTCTCGCACGCGAGGGTCTCGGATGCGCGAGGGAAGCTGCACGCGCCGAGCGCGACGAGCCACGACAATCTCGGGACCGCTGTCCCGAACCCTCTCATCGCGTCACCGTCAGCATGATCATGGCGCCCCCTTCGGTCAGAACTGGTTGCACGATCGGATCGTCTACCGCCGCGGCCCGCGTGGCCTTGCGCTGGATCACCGCGCGTACGACACCTACTGCGAGCGCCGCGCCACCGCCGATCAGCAACACGTTGCCGATCAGCGTGCGCTGCACGCCCTTGTCCTCGAGCGCACGTAGCCGGCGGATGTCGTCGAGCGAATCGGTCGGCGCGTTCTGCACGTCGCGCTTGATGCTCTGCGCGGATGCCAGCATCACCACCCCGCTCACCGCGAGCACGACGCCACCGCCGACCAGCGCCCACGTACCCGTCGTGATCCTGCCGGGGACCGGCTTGTCCTCGATCGGTCGCTCCGGACCAGGACCCGTCGGAGGTGTCCTCGGGTCTTCCTCGATCACGACTCCGCCGAACAGCGGCGTCGATGCCTTGACGAGCTCCGTCGCGAGTTGCTCCGCGGTTCCGCCAGCGAGCTCGAACGTCTGCTGCTGGCGATCGGGCCCGACGTCGAACCGCGTCAGCGTGACCTTGAGCTTGCCGCCCGCGTGATAGCTGATCGTGCCGAACACCAAG
This sequence comes from Haliangiales bacterium, assembly GCA_038325805.1. GTDB lineage: Bacteria > Myxococcota_A > Polyangia > Haliangiales > Haliangiaceae > JABFXX01. The sequence continues at coordinate 12,174 of JBBQJJ010000168.1, read as the reverse complement.
CGCTCGACGCCGAGTGACTTCGCGACTGCCGCGAGGCACGTGCTGTTCTCCGGATCGCACTCGAGCAGACCCGCGGCATCTTCGATCGGCACGCTCGCGACGGTGCCGCTGATCGCCGTGGCCACGGCCTTGGTCAGCGTGGTCGGTGCGGTGGCGAGCTTGTCGGGCAGGCCGGATCCCGAGAGCGGAAACACCTGTGCCCGCTTGTCGGCAGCTGCCGGCGACGCGATCGCGACGAGCGCGCTGACGATGATCGCGATCCACTTCAAGCGGGTGGAGACCCTACCGAGCGCGGCGCTGGAGGGCGCTGACACGGCCCCAACAGTACCTGGCATCGCGGGGATCGTCCTGACAGGGCTCACTGTTCGAGCTCCTGGATGCGCTTGCGCAGCTGGGTCGCGTCTTTGGCATTCGGGTTGAGCCTGAGATACAGCCGGTACTCGGCGAGTGCCTTCGCCTTCTGGTTGGTGCGCTGGTAGAGGAATCCGAGGCCCTTGTGCGCGGCGGCGTTGCCGCGATCCACGGCGAGGCTCTGCTTGTACGCGACTTCGGCACCGGTGAAGTCGCCCTTCAAGTACAGCTCGGTGCCGGTCTTGTAGAGCTCGTCGGTCGACTTGCCGGGCGGTTTCACCGGTGGAGGCTTCTTGTCGTCGGGCGGTTTGGGCGGCGGCTTCTTGTCTGCGGGTGGTTTGACCGTCGCGATCACGGGTTTGTCGTCGACCGGCGCAACCTCGGGCCGCGTCGGGATCCCGCCCGCCCCGACGTCGGGGCGCACGGCGTTCTCGTTGTTCGAGATCACTTCGTCGGGCCTGATCGGTACGGCCGTGATGGAGGGCTTGTCCTCGACCTTGGGCTTGTCCTCTGGCTTGGTTTCGGGCTGGGTCGTATTCGATCCGCCGAGACCATGGTCGGCAATCGCGGGAGGGTCGTCGTCGGCGCCGCCGCCACCGGTGACCAGCACCGCGGCCAGCACGCCGACGATGGTGCCGAGCACCGCGATCGCGAGCACCGTGCGCCGGTTGCTCTTGCGCTGCGCGACGTTGAACATCGCCGTCGGCAGGTACGGGGCGGGGCTGCTCGCCAGCGACGGTCGAGACATCGGCAGCGCGTTGAGTGGCTGGCCTGCGATCAGCGGCGATTGCACGGGCGGCATCGTGCCGCTCTGGTTGTTGAACGCATGGCCGATCTGATCGACTTCACCATCGGACAACGGTGCTTCGATCGACGCGCGAGACAGCAGCATCCGGCGCTGTTCGATGCGGTCCGAGAACCACCACTGCATCTGCGTCGCCACCTCGGCGGCGCCGGTGCGGCTCTGCCAGATCGCGTCCTCGATCGCCTTGTGCATCTCGGTCATGCTCTGGAAGCGATCGCGCGGGTCGGGTGCCAGCGCCTGCAGCGTGATCTGATCGAGCGCGCGCGGCACCTCGGGCTCGAACGTCGAGGGCGGGACGCGTTGCGACGTCAGGATCTGCATCAGCGTCGCCGCGACGTTGTCGGCCTGGAACAGCCGGCGCAACGCGAGCGCCTCCCACAACACGACGCCGAGCGAGAACACGTCGGAGCGCGCGTCCATGATCTCGTTGCGGATCTGCTCCGGGGACATGTACCCGTACTTGCCCTTGAGCTCGCCGTCCTGGGTCGAGGTCACGCGACCTTGTGCCTTCGCGATACCGAAATCGACGACCTTGATCGAGCCGTTGTAGAGCACGACGATGTTGCCGGGCGAGACATCGCGGTGGACGATGTCGAGCGGTCTCCCGTCGACGCCGATCAGCGCGTGCGCCGCGGACAGACCGGCTGCCGCGTCGGCAACGATTCGACCCGCGACCGTGGGTTGCAGCGGCGGTGGCACCTTCGCGGCAGCCCGCTTGAGCACGCGCGCGAACGACTCGCCCGCGAGGTACTCCATCACGATGTAGAACGTGCCGTGTGCTTCGCCGAGCTCGTACGTATGGACGACGTTCGGGTGATCGATCTGCGCCGCGAGCCGCGCTTCGTCGAGCAGCATGTTGATCGCCGCACGGTCCTGCGCCATGTGCGGATGGATCACCTTGACGACCACGGTCTTCTCGAAGCCCGCGGGTCCGCGCTGGCGCGCAAGGATCACGCTCGCCATGCCGCCCTTGCCGATCGTGGCGAGCAACTCGTAACGACCGAGTCGTGTGCCCGGGGCAAATTGAGCGCCCAGCTGAGGTGCTGGAGGCGACAGTCCCATCGTCGGCAAGTATCGCACGTGTTACGCCGAGTTCGCCCGGTGAGTGTGTGGGCAGGGCACCTACCCGACGCAGTCATCCGGCTTGTCGGTCAGGAATGTGATGGGTGGTTGTCTACGGAAATCCCACCGGTTTCTCGACGGCGAGTGATCTAGCCGGTCACACCGCGACACGGAAGCTCGGCACGCCGGAGCTGGCTCGGCGAGATCCAAGAAGTTGCCTGCGGCACGAGAGCTGCTCGATAACGGGATCATGCGGACCACGATCGCGACGCTGGTGGTGGCTGCCGTCGTTGCTGTCGCCGGAGCGCGCGCCGCTTTCGCAGAGATCAAACGTCCAGCGGGCGTGTTCGTCACGCTCTCGGAGGTCACCGACGAGGCCGAGCGAACCTCGCATGACGTGATCCGCAAGCGCCTCGTCGATTGCGCGCAGCTCGCGAACAAGGTCATCGACGTCAACGTCACGAGGTTGTCGTACGTGACGGTCGGCAACACCATCGAGCTCCAGCTCGAGCTCGGCTTGGTGATGTCGACCCCTAACAACGAGATCGTCTCGATCGCGAGTCAGACCGCGAAGCTCGTGTTGTCTGCGACCAAGTTCAAGCTCGCCAAGCTGCCGGGGCTTCGCCGTGAACTGATCGACTCGGCGCTCGGCGAGCTCGTCCTCAAGCTGCGCCGCGCCGTCGCGCGCAACGTCTGACTACTTCACGCAGTCTGCGGGGCAGGTCTCGGGCGTTTCGGCGGGCGAGCAGAGGCCGTTGCCGCAGCAGAAGTCCGTGTCGGGCTTGCAGTCCGAGCTGTTCGAGCAGGTCTCGCCGAGGGCGGTGTCGCACTTGCCGTCGTTCTTGATCGCGCAGAACTTGGTGTCGAGCTCGTCGCAGCGAGGGCTACAGCGGAGGATGCCGGCCGCGAACTTTATCGGATCGAGCGACACGCAGGTCCTGCCACCGAGGTCGTCCTTGTCGCACGTCTCGAGTCGCTCCGCGTCGGGGCCGTTGATCTGGCCATCGCCGCAGAAGCCGTCGCACGCGCCCGCGAACACCGTGCACGCGCCCGTGCACGACAGCTGGCCGGTGTAGAAGCCGAGCGACTGACACGACTGCCCGTTGAAGTTCGTGTTGTCGCAATCTTCGCCGGTGTTGATCGCGTCGTCGCCGCAGAACCCGGTGCACGCCGAGGTATCGAAGCCGCAGTTCGCGTTGCACCTGAGCTGGCCGCTCTGGAAGCCAAAGTCCGCGCAGGTCTTCCCGGCGAGCGCGAGCTTGTCGCACTGCTCGGGGCCGTTGACGAGGCTGTCGCCACAGCGACCGACACAGGTGCTGGTGTTGAAGCCACAGATCGGATTGCACGTCAGTGTGCCGCCGTAGAAGCCGGCGTCGGTGCAGTCGGCGCCGTCGAGGTCTGCGCCGTCGCACTGCTCGGGACCGTTCCTGTCGCTGTCGCCGCAGCGACCGATGCACGACGACGTGTCGAAGCTGCACGACGAGCTACACGACAGCTCCCCACCGTAGAAGCCGACGTCGGTGCAGACGGTCGAACCGACGTCCGCGCCATCACACTGCTCGGTACCGTTCTTGATGTCGTCGCCGCAGCGACCGGAGCACCCCGAGGTGTCGACCGCGCAGCCGGCGTTGCACGCGAGGGTGCCGGTCTGGAAGCCGAACGACTGGCAGCTCAGCGTGCCGAATTCCTCGGTGTCGCATTGCTCCTCCGCGACCTCGAGTACGCCATCGCCGCACGTGCCGGAGCAGCTGCTGGTGTCGAAGGTGCAGAACTCCGAGCAGGCGAGGGTGCCGGCATAGAAGCCGAGATCGCCGCACGTCTTGCCGTCGAGGTTCGCGGCCTCGCACTGCTCCGTCTGATCGAGCGTGCCGTCCCCGCAGCGGCGCAACTGGCAGTTCGCGCGGCACGGCGCATCGAGATCGGTGTCCGAGTTCGGCAAGCCGTTGCAGCTCGCGGGTGCACTGGTGCTCGCCGAGGTTCCGCAATCGCAGGTCTCGCCGGCGGCGAAGTCGGGGATCGCGTTGCCGCAGTCCTCGAGCGAGCGACAGTCGGCAGCGCAGCCATCGCCGTTCGTGGTGTTGCCGTCGTCGCAGACCTCGTCCGAGTTCTCGATCCCGTTGCCGCATCCCGCGGGCACGCAGAGCTGTGCTTTGCACTCGCCGTTGTCGACGCCCGGGTACGCGCATGCGGTGCCGTCGGGTTGGTCGTCGCACTGCTCGAGCTGCTCCTTGAACGCGCAACCGTCGGCGTTGTCGCAGACCATGTTCGATGGGCAATCGACGACGGGGCAGTGCCTCACCGGATCGTCGTAACAGCCGGCCAAAATCACCACCGGCAACAACCACGCGCGCATTGTCACCATTGTAGATGCATCGCGAGATCGTTCGCGACCCTCGCGAACCGCACACACCGGCGCCGCGCACCTACAGGCGGGTCGACTTGCCGTGCACCACGAACGCGCTCACGGATTCCTCGACGACAAATCGTGGAGTTCGATCGCGATCGCCTGGATATGCGAAATGGGTCGACCGCGTAGCTGGGTCCGAGAACGCCTGCGTCAACGACGAAAAAGGAAGCGGTGGCGCAGCAGGTAGATCACGATCGCGACGTTCGCGACGAGCGTCAGCACCTTGCCGAGGCTGGGGTGACTGACGAGGTGATAGATCTCGAGCGGGATCAACACCGAGGTCATGATCACGGTGAGCCACTCGGCCCACGTGCGGCGCCGATGGAGGCCCCACGACTCGATGAACATCACGGCGGCGACGACGAGCGCCCCGACGCCGACCATCGTGATCCGGTTCGGTGTCATCGACGTCAGCTGGTCGAGGACGGAGGCGAGACGGGGGCTCGCCGGGTCGAGGCCGAGCCAGTCGACGAGGTCGGTCGCGAGCTCGTGGAGATCACTGTGGCGGAGCAGGATCGCGGCGACGCCGAGCAGCGTCAGGATGCCGCCCTTGATCGCCTTCCAGACGATGATCACGCGGACCCCGAAGTCGGGCCGGTGGATCTCCGCCCCCAGCGTCATCTAGCGGTGGCGGCGAACGAACAGCAGGCCGAGCGCGAGCAGCAGGCCCGGCGACCCACCGGTCGAGCAACCACCGCCATCATCGTCACTGGCCGTCGGCGGCTCGTCATCATCGTCGTCGTCAGGCGGCGGCGGCGAGGTCCCAGCGAACTGATCGATGAACGCGACGTACGCGTCGGTGCGGCGGAAGTGAGCGGGATCGACGCAGCCGCCGGTGTCGGTATACGAGTCGACACCGAGCACGACATCGCCGAGCAGCACCGGCCCGCCGGAATCGCCGAGGCAGGTGCGCGCCGCGTCGTTGCCGATCAGGATGGTGTCGTCCGGATCCAGCGCGGCGATCTCGGTCATCGCCGAGAACTTGATCGCGTTGTACTCGCCGGGTGTGGTCTGCCCGTAGCCGATGATCTTGACCTCGAGGCCGACCATGGCCGGCACCGGGGGAGTGCGGTTGAACAGCAGCGGAGTCACCGTCGACGGTACGTCGGCCGCGAGGTTGACCACCGCGATGTCGGCGTCGAACGGCGCCGCGCGATCGTAGTCGGGATGGATGTGCGTGGCCGTGGCAGGTGCGAGTGCCGCGACCCACTCCTCGATGGTGTTGAAGCTCATCGCGTCGTGACCGAAGAACACGCCGAACGTGAAGTTCGCGTGGTCGACACAGTGCGCGGCGGTCAGCAGCGCCCGCGGCGCGATCACGACGGCGGTGCAGGTGAACGGCAGCTCCGACTGATCCGACGGATAGCCCGCCAGGAGCACGGTGGCCAGCTCACCGGTCTCGACGTCGCCGCCGATGATCGGGGGAGCGGCGGCTGCCGTGAGCGACGCACAGAGAATACCGAGGACGATCGGGGTACGCACGAGGCGGCGAGCTGTAACAGACCGGCCAGGGGCTTGCAACGATCGAGTGCGCTATTGACTTAGTTTCAATAGCGCATACTGTTGGTCTTCGTGAACGATCTCGACGTCATCGTTATCGGTGCGGGTCTCTCGGGGATCGACGCGGCGTATCACCTCCAGACCCAGTGCCCGGACAAGACCTACGCGATCCTCGAGAGTCGCTCCACGCTGGGCGGCACCTGGGATCTGTTCCGCTACCCGGGGATCCGCTCGGACTCCGACATGTTCACGCTCGGTTTTCCGTTCCGGCCGTGGACGAGTGCGAAGGCGATCGGAAGCGGTAGCGAAATCCTCGAGTACCTGCGCTCGACCGCGGAGATCTACGGCATCGATCGCAAGATTCGCTACAACCACAAGCTCGAGCGAGCGCGGTGGTCGAGCAAGACCAACCGCTGGACGCTCGACGTGCGCGCGGCCGGCCAGCTCGTCGAGATGACCTGCAAGTTCCTGTTCACCTGCGCCGGCTACTACAACTACGACGATCCCTACACGCCGGAGTTCCCGGGCCGCGCGCAGTTCACGGGCAAGGTGATCCACCCGCAGCAGTGGTCTCCGGACATCGACTACGCCAACAAGCGGGTGGTCGTGATCGGGAGCGGCGCCACGGCCGTCACGCTGGTGCCCGCGCTTGCCGAGCGCGCCGCGCACGTCACGATGTTGCAGCGCTCGCCGACGTACATCCTGTCGCGGCCCTCGACGGATCCCGTCGCCGAGGCCCTGTTCGGCAAGCTGCCCGACCGCATGGCGTCCTCTCTGACGCGCTGGAAACAGCTCGGGCTGTCGATGGCGTTCTACTCGTTCTGTCGTCGCTATCCCGCCCAGGCAAAGAAGCTGCTGATCAGCAACGTGGCGCGTCTCCTCGGGGATGCAGGCGGGATCGAGCACTTCACACCGTCCTACAACCCGTGGGATCAACGCCTCTGCCTCGTCCCCGATGCGGATCTGTTCACCGCGATCCGCGCCGGCCGCGCGAGCGTGGTCACCGATCACATCGAACGCTTCGACGAGACCGGCCTCGTGCTCCGCTCCGGCCAGCACCTCGACGCCGATCTGATCGTCACGGCCACAGGCCTCACGCTGCGCTGGATGGGCGGCATCGAGCTCGAGGTCGACGGCACCAAGATCGTACCGACGGAGATGCTGCTTTACCGCGCGATGATGTGCAGTGGCGTGCCGAACCTCGTGTTCGCGGTCGGCTACACCAACGCATCGTGGACGCTCAAGACGGATCTCGTCAGCCAGTACGTCTGCCGCTTGCTGAAGCACATGGATCATCACGGCTACACGAAGGTGGTCCCGCACAAGGATCACACCGTCGAGACCGAGTCGGTGTTGCCGCTCGCGTCGGGCTACATCGAGCGGTCCAGTTCGCACTTCCCTCAACAGGGCAAGGTCACGCCGTGGCGCGTTTACCAGAACTACGCGCTCGACTTTGCGACGCTGCGCTTCCAGAAGCTAGCGCACAAGCAGCTCGAGCTCAGCGCTTCGTGAACGTCACGGCGGGTTTGCGATCGACGCGGAGCACCGCGATCAGCATCCCCTTCGCATCGACGAGCATCATCCCGTTCGCCTGCTGTCCACGCACCTTCGGGCTGACCGCTTCGAGTTGGAGCCGGCGCTCGGCTTCGGGTTTGTCGAGCCACGTCAGGTCGGAGAGAGTCGCGACGACCAGCGAGCCGTTGCGGCGTGCATCGGTGAGCGGGATGTCACTCGACAGGTCGCTCGCCGACAGCCGTACCGTGCTGCCACTGGTGCGACCGAGCGTGACGTAGATCGAGACACCCGCCGCGGCGAGTCCGAGGACGGCGAAGATCGCGGCGACCTTGGTCGAGAGGTTCCCGCCGCGCCTCCTCGCCTGCTCCTCGCTCGCCGACGTGCTCTCGAGCGCACGTGTGATGTCCTTCTTCTCCGGCTGTTGAGAAAGCGTGGGTCGCTTGATGATCTTGTAGAGATCGTCGTCGCCGGCGTTGCACTCCATCGCCTTCTTCTCGCGAGTGGCGAGGTCGAGGTGGACGAGGGACTCCGGCAGCTCGACCTTGACCTTGAGCGGCGCTTCCCACGCCTTGAGCCGGCACATCGGAGGGATGGCGAGCTCGGCGTCGAAGCCAGGCTGCGATTCGATCAGCTCCCACACCGGCTGGAGCGACATCGTGCCGGGCTCGGGGAACAGGGCGCGCTGGCTACCGCTGAGCACGGTACGAAGCGCGTCCGTACCGACGAGGTTCTTCAACTCGGAGCGAGCGAAGACGAGGACGATGACGTCGATCAACGTCCCGGGCGGAGTGGCGGCCATGAAATCTCAGTCAGTGATATCGGTGGTGATCGCCTCGAACACGTTACCAGTGATGATCGAGACGTCGATGATCAGCAGGCCGAGGGTACCATCGCAATCGAGGTCACCGGTGGCCTTGGCCACCCCGGTTCCATCGAGGTTGTTGACCCACTCGTACTGAAAGAAGCCGGGCTCGTCGATGTGGAACTCGAGCTCTTTCCAGCCACTGTTCGCGAACCACATCGACTGCGTCGTCTGCGGCGTCTTGTCGGTGCCCGTCACGCACGCCGCGAGTGCCGGCATCATGTTGCTCGACACTGGCAGCGTGCCCTTCTCGGCGTGGAACACGCGGAGGTTCTTGGTCAACTTGTCGAGCGCGAGCGTGGCTTCGACCTTCTTACCCCTGCTCATGAATCCGAGGAACGTCGGGACGGCGATGGCAGCGAGGACGCCGATGATCGCGACCGCGACCATCAGCTCCACCAGCGTGAATCCACGTTGCCTTCGGCGCATCCTGCGATTCTCACACGTCTCGTGGAGTCCCAACCATCTCGCTACCCCATCGCTACCCGCGATCACGTAGGTGCGCGAGAAGCGAGCCACTCGTCGGTGCGAACCGCGACCGAGGTCATCGCGCGGAGCAGTGACTTCTTCCACGCTGGTTGTGGTTTGGTGGAAAAAAATAGCTCCTGGAACGCGTCCTGGCCCTTCTTCGACACCTTGAACAGGCCCTTCACTGACTTCTGATCGACGCCCTGTTCCGGCCGGGTCTTCTTCATTCGACGGATGATCTCTGCGTGGTACTTGAACCCCTCGAGGTTCATCGCCGCCGGATCGATGCCGAGCTGGAGCCACGCGGGGTTGATGGTCATGCCGCCCGCGATCATCTCGAGCTGCATCCGCGTCTGGAACCACCACAGCGACAGCGCCTCGCGATCCGACAGCCCCTCGAGCACCTGCGGGAGCGTCAACACGCCGAGCCCGACGTGCCGCGCTTCATCGCGCTCGAAGTAATACAACAGCTCCGTCAACACCGGCTCGAGCTTGGCCTCGGCGATCTGCCGGAACATCACGACCGCGGTGCTCTCGACGAGCAGCTGCATGCCGACGACCTTGTACAGAAGATTTTCGGTCTCGAGCAGCTCGACGAGTAAGCGGCGACTCCAACCACCGAGTCGTTGCACCGGGAGGCCTGCACGCCACAGGTAATCGCGCAGCACGTAGAAGTGGCGTGCTTCATCGAACACCTGACTCGAGGCCGCCATCTTCGCCGGCGTGTCCTCGAGCTTGAGCGCGAGGTCCGCGCTGATCGACCACGCCGCGAGCTCGCCCCAGAGCAACACCGACGCGATCTTGCCGAACGCCTCGCGCTTGTCCTCGGGGAACTTGATGCCGTCGTACTTCGCGAGCAGATCGTCGAGCACCGTCCGCCCATCCCACGCCTGCTCGTGACCCTTGTGATAGATCCTCGCGATCGTATCCGTGCGCGCTTGCGCGATGCCTACGATGGACGGATCGCCGAGCTCGTACGGCGGGAACTGCGTGCGCGGTCGCGACGGTCTCAGCCAACGTTCGGTCAGATTCTCCATGCTCATCGCTCCTTCTTGAGGTTGTCCGACAACACACCGATCGCGTGGAGGCGCGTGGCCTCGAGTGCGAGCTGAGCTAGATCCACCGGCTCCGCGCTGCGCAGCGTGGCGAGCGCGAGCTTCTCGACGCCGCCGACCACCATCGTGGCGACCGCGTGCGCATCGAGCTCGCGGACGAACCCGGCGCGTTGGGAGGCAACGAGCTGGCGCTCGACGATCGCGATCAACGTCTCGTCGATCTCGCCCAGGGTCTTCTCGACCTCGACATCGAGGCCGACCGCCTCGCGAAGCAGGATGCGCAGCGTATCTTCGTCATCGAACACGACCTCGAGCAGCTCGCGCAGGCCGCGCGCGGAGAACTCGATCGCGGCCGAACGTGTGATCTTCGCCGGCGGCGCGAAGCTGGGCATCAGCGCCTCTTGGCGCTCCATCAACGCGCGGACGCGATCGAGTGTCCCTCGGAGGATCGCCTGGAGCACCGAGCGCTTGCTGGTGAAGTATTGATAGAGCGTGCCGCGCCCGATCCCGGCGGCTTCGCAGATGTGGCTGATGTTCGCGGCGTGAAAGCCGTGCTTCGCAAACACCCGCTTCGCACACGCGAGGATCTGCTGCTGCCTGACCTCTGAGCGCATGTAACTCATAGCAACAATACGGAACTGACACGTCAGTTCTATGCCGGTTGGCTCGCAGCGTCAAGGCCCGAAAATGCCCACGGCCGCACCAGCGCGGCCGCTCGGGTGGTGATCCGTGGCGCTACGGCTTGGGAGGGGCGAACACGACGTTGGTGTTCGCTTCGACCTGCTGCGCGGTCAGCCGAACGCGGCCGACCACGATGCCGGCAGCGGTATCGATCCTCGTGATGGTGAGTTTACCGCCGGCGAGCAGCTTGCCCGTCGTGCCCTGGAGCACCGCACCGCTCCAGGCGGAAGCCACGTTCGTCTGACTGCCGACCATCATGGTGATCTCGACTTCGTTGCCGAACACCATCTTCTTGACGATCCGCGCCACCTCCGGCGGGAACTTGAAGTTGACGCAGTTGAGGTTGGTCGGCGTTGGAGCCTTGGGGTTCGGGCACGGCTGGAAATGAATCGGCAGGCACGACTTCACGCGAATGTCGCCACCCGGCGGGCACGCCATGATCGCGGCGCACGCGGGGATCGCGGCATCGGGTGGGTTTGACGTGCAGGTCTTCGAACAACCCGGCCAGCTCGCCGGAGGATTGAGGATCGGGCACTTGTCCTGGCAGTCTTGGTTCTGGAAGTCGAACTTGAGCAGGTCGCACTTCGCGGTCAGCGTGACGTCGGGGAGATCGGCGAGCTTCGGCGGATCATTCACCTCGATCGGCTTCACCTTCCCGACCTCGCGGCCGTCGAACTCGATCCCGAGCTTGTACTTGCCGGCATCGCCGCGACCCACCGCGTAGACGCGGATGAAGTACGTGCCGTGCGCGTCCTTGATCTGCGCGCGCCGCATCGCTCTGGTGATCTTCTTGCCGCTGAGCAGCTGCTGGTTGTAGCCGTCGAAGACGTCGAAGCTGAGCTTGAGCCCCGGCCGCGGCGTCACCCACGACAGCTCGATGTCGAGCGCGCCGCGCTGCTTCTCCGGTAGGTCGATCTTCTTCCAGTCGACGCGGTCGCCACCTGGATAGGTCACGATGCCGCGTTCCTCGACGGCGCCGTTATCGAGCTCGAGGGTCTTCGCCCCCTTGACCCTGCCATCCGTGGAGGTGGCCTTGTCCTGTGGGACATTGTGCGCACACGCCAATAGGAAACACGCAGCCAGGGCGATCCTCATCAGGTTAGGAGTAACGCGTCGCCCGCTGTATTTCATGCGCCTTTTTGTGACGGGCTAACGCTAGGATGCGCCCGATGAGAGCGGCCATCTGCGGATTGGTTTTTGTTCTTGCGTGCGGCAGCAACGGGACGTCGGACGACGACGACACGCCCACGCCCGATGCGCCCATTGAAAATCCCGGCGAATGGACGCCGCTGATCACCAAGGGCTGGCAGCTCGCTCCGGGTGGTGAGAAGACGTCCGATCTCCAGATCGACACCACCGATCGCGAGATCGTGATCGGTGGCCTTCGTCCACTCTCACCACTCGGCACGCACCACACGCTGCTGTTCCGCGGAGCCAGCGGTACGAATGCGATCTACGCCTCGGGTGT
>JBBQJJ010000167.1:0-16881 GCA_038325805.1 Haliangiales bacterium | reverse complement strand
GGCACGTAGCGACGGTGACCCGATCATCGGTCCAGGTCCCGGCCCGGGCCCGATCGTCACGAAACCCAAGACCAACGGTGGGTTTCCTTGGAAGCCAACGGCCGTGGTGACCACCTCCGTCGCGCTCGCCGCGTTCGGTGGCTGGGTGTACTACGCCTCGAAGCTCAACAAGCTGGACGGCCAGTGCACGCTCAAGGATGCATCCTCGCCCCCGGGGAAGGCGGGCTCGTACGAGGGCCTGAACGGTGCGAGTTGCGCGGAGGGCCCGAAGCTCGACACTCGTAACAAGATCATCGGATATTCGGCGGCCGCCGTCGGTGGCATCGCGCTGTTCGCGATCTACAAGGGCTTCATCGCGAAGAAGGAATCGCCCACGCAGACCACGTCCGGGCGATCGACGCGCAAGAAGAAGCAGTTCGCGGTGACGCCGATCATCTCGCCCGAAGGCGGCGGCGCGACGTTCCGTCTCGACTGGTAGCTTGCGATCTTGAGTGCGATGCGGGGGATCTCACCCCAAGGGTGCTTGCTCACCTGGCGGCTCGCTGGCGTGGCGCTCGCGCTTGTCGCCGGGCTGGCGGGGCCGGCCGTGGCCGACAGAGATCCAGCGGTCGCGAAGCGGCTGTTCTCCGAGGGTCGCGTTCTCTACGACCAGGGTAAGTTCATCGAGGCGTGCGTGCTGTTCGAGAAGAGCTTCGAGCTCGATCCTGCGGTCGGCACCAAGCTCAACCTTGCCGAGTGCGCGGAGCGCGATGACAAGCCGCGCGCGGCGTGGCTGATGTGGACCTAGGCCGCCGACGAGTTCGAGCGCAAGTCCGACAAGCGGTCGAAGTTCGCGCGCGCGCGTGCCGATGCGTTGGGTCCGAAGCTCGCGACGGTGATCGTCAAGCTGGCGAAGCCGAAGCAGAAGGGCCTGACGGTTCAGATCGCGGGACGCGCGGTGACCCCGGCGCTCGTGATCGTCGATCGCCTCGACCCCGGCGAGGTCAAGGTGGTCGTGCAGGCTCCAGAACGCGAGAGCTTCGAGACGAGTGTCCCCGCCGTGCTCGGCGAAAAGGTCAGCGTCGAGGTCCCGGCACTCGCGATGGTAAGCGGGCCCGAGCCCGACGAGGAACCCGACCCGCCGCCGGAGCCTCTCGAGAAGCCTCCCGCCACCATCTCACCGCCTCGCAACTGGTGGCGGACCGCAGCGCTCGCCGGCGGTGCCGTCACGGTGCTGTCGGCTACCGGGTATCTGTTCGCGGCGCTCAAGATCCGGAGCATCGAGAGCGACATCGATGGCCAGATGCCCCCGTTCGATTTCGAGCGGCTCAACAAGCTCAACGCCGAGGGCTTCACCTGGCAGAGCCGTGCGCGCACCGCGTTGGGGATCACGGCGGGGCTCGCAGTGGTGACGACGGTGTTGGTCCTCAAGGCGCGGTCGGTGGATCGCCGCGCGACGGTGACACCCATGGTCTCGCCGCAAACCGCCGGGGCGCAGCTCGAGCTGCGCTGGTAGTCAGCGCGGCCGGATTCGGATCACCACCGACTTCGAGGTCGGGGTGTTCGATCTGTCGGCGACGCTATCGAGCGGCACCAACGCGTTGGCCTCGGGGAAATAGGCGGCGGCGTTGCCGCGCGGCAGATCGAACGCGATGGTCGTGAACTGTTCGGCGACGCGCTCGCCATCGGTCCACTCCGAGATCAGATCGACGAGCTGGCGATCGGCGAGCCCTCGCTCCTCGAGATCGGCCGGCGAGACGAACACGATGCGGCGCGCCCCGCGGATCCCGCGGTAGCGATCGTCGAGTCCGTAGATCGTGGTGTTGTACTGATCGTGGCTGCGCAGCGTCATCAGCCGCAACCGGCCCGGCGGCAGCGTCAGATCGGGGGGCGTGGAGATCGTGAAGTGCGCGCGACCATGTCCGGAAGATGGGTCGGCCGCGGGGTTGGCGGGCGAGCCAACCCTGGGGCCGGCGAGGAAGCTGCGCTCGCGGGCGACGTTGGGGAGCTGGAAGCCGTCGGGCTCGCGAACACGCGTGTTGAAGTCGAGGAAGCCGGGGACCACGAGCGAGATCAGATCGCGAATCCGATCGTAGTCGCCGGCGAGCTCGTGCCAGGGGACGGCGCCGCCGACGAGCGCGGCACCCAGCGCGGAGACGATCGAGACCTCGCTGCGCAGCTGATCACCCGCAGGCGGGAGCACGCCGCGCGAGGTGTGCACCATGCTCATCGAATCTTCGACGGTGACGACCTGCGGCCCGCCCGCTTGCTGATCGACCTCGCTGCGGCCGAGGCACGGCAGGATCAGGGCTCGGTGGCCAGGATAGAGATGGGTGCGGTTGAGCTTCGTCGACACACTCGCGGTCAACGTACAGCGCTCGAGTGCGCGCGCCGTGCGATCGGTGTCGGGCGTCGCGGAGACGAAGTTGCCGCCGAGCGCGACGAACACGCGGACCTCGTCACGCTCGATCGCGTGGATCGTCTCGACGGTGTCGAGGCCGGGGGAGCGCGGTGGCTCGAAGCCGAACGCGGCGCCGAGGCGATCGAGGAACTCGGCGGGGGGCAGGTGATCGATGCCCATCGTGCGATCGCCCTGCACGTTCGAATGTCCGCGCACCGGACACAGCCCCGCGCCGCGACGGCCGACGTTGCCGCGTAGCAGCATCACGTTGACGATCTCCTGGATCGTCGCGACGGCGTGCTTGTGCTGCGTCAGGCCCATCGCCCAGCACGCGATCGTGCTCTCGGCCTTGATGTAGTGATCGGCGAGCCGTCGGATCACAGGCTCGTCGAGGTAGCAGCGCGCAGTGATCAGTGCCCACGGGGTGGCGAGGACGTGGTCGCGATACGCGGCGAAGCCAGTGGTGTAGCGGTCGAGGAAGTCGCGATCGATCGCGTCCGCCTCGAGCACCGCCTTCGCGACGCCGAGGAACAGCGCCTGATCTCCGCCGATCGGAATCTGGATAAAATCGGTCGCGAGCGCGACGCCACCGCTGAGCAGATCGAGCGGCTTCTGGGGATGCGCGAACTTCGATAACCCGACCTCGCGGAGCGGGTTGATCGCGACGATCGCGGCGCCGCGTTTCGCAGCCTCGCGCAACGTGCTCAGCATCCGCGGGTGATTGGTGCCGGGGTTCTGCCCGACGACGAGGATCAGCTCGGCGTCGTCGAAATCGGCCAGGGACACCGTGCCCTTGCCGACGCCGACCGTCTCCGACAGCGCGACGCCGCTCGACTCGTGACACATGTTCGAGCAGTCGGGAAAGTTGTTGGTGCCGAACATCCGGCCGAGCAGCTGATAGAGGAACGCGGCCTCGTTGCTGGTACGGCCCGAGGTGTAGAACGCGGTTCCCGCGGGTCCGGCGGTGCGGAGCTCCTCGGCGAGCAGCGCGATCGCATCGTCCCAGGTGATCGCGCGATAGTGGCGACCGTCGAGGACGAGGGGATGCGTCAGCCGACCGAGCTGGCCGACCTCGAAGTCGGAGAGCTCGCGCAGCGTATCGATCGAGAACTGCTCGAACAGCTCCGGGCCCGCGCGACGGGTGGTGGTCTCCTCCGCCATCGCCTTCGCGCCGTTCTCGCAGAACTCGAAGTGGCTACGCTCCTTGGCCGTGGGCTCGGGCCACGCGCAGCCGGGGCAATCGAAGCCGTCGGGCTGGTTCATCGCGAGCAGCGCCCGCGAGCCGCGGCGGAGAGCCCCATCGCGCTGGAGGTGGCGCATCGAGGCCGCGAGTGCAGCGAGGCCACCGGCAGCCTCGGGGACGGGGCGGACATCGATGTCTGGGGCATCGTCGTGCCCTTCGTCACGCGCCACGATCGATGCGTACCACGAGAACCTTACATGCGGCCCTCACCTCGGTTGTCCTCCTGGCTGCTCTGGAAGTAGGAGTTCGCGCTATCGCGCTCACCCGGTCGATTGTCTTCGGGGTCCCCGGCTCGAGGACAGGATCGACACAGGCGACCTCCGGCGGTAGACCTAGCCTGCCCGAAGGCCGTTGGATAGAGCCATGCGCCTGACTCCGCTGCTCGTGATCGCGTCGGGAGGGCTCGCAGCAGCATCGCCCGCGCGCGATATCGATCGCGATGGCTTCGATGACGCCGTGCTCGATCGCAGCATGCTGATCCGTGGGAGTGCGAAGGGAGTGGTGCTTGGCTCGGCGCCGGTGACACCACGCAACGTGCCGCTGCTCGTCTCCGATCTCCAGGTGGTCGGCGATCTCAACGGCGATGGCTTCGCGGATGTCGTGCTCGGCGACCCGGGCTGCGCGAGTTACGCGTTGGATCTCCCGGCGTGCGACATCGGCGCGATCCACGTCTTCCTCGGACCGAAGCTCTCCGCGAAGCCATCGCAGTCGCGTCGCGCCACGGCGAAGAACACGATGTTCGGTGCGCAGCTCGTGCCGGTCGGTGACGTCGATGGGGATGGTCGCGCCGATCTCGTCGTCACCGAGCAGCACGGGGCGCAGCTGTTCAGAGGTGCTGCGAAGGGGCTCGCCGACAAGCCGATCGCGCTCGCGGCCGAGCGTGTCCTCGCCGTCGGCGATGTCGACGGTGACAAGCGGGCGGATCTGGTCGTCGTCAACGGGGGCAAGGTCTTCGTGTGGTCGGGCGCCGATGCCAAGCGCGCCACCGAGCTGGTGCTGCCGGCGAACGCGCGGTTCTCGAACGCCGGGCGCGGCGACTTCGACGGCGATGGGTTCGCCGATCTCGCGGTCGCGGTCGAGACGCAGCTCCCCACGGGCGCGACGGCACCCGGGCGCGTGGTGATCTATCGCGGTGGCGCGCGAGGGATCGCGACCACGTCGTCGAGCGAGCGGACGCGCGGCGATGGCCGGGCCGGGTTCGGCGCGAGCATCGCGTCGGTCGGAGATCTCGACGGCGACGGTCGCGACGATCTGGTGATCGCGGCGCCGTGCACGACGTTCGATGCGAAGGCGTCGTCGTGCAACGCAGGCTCGGCGTACGTCTTCCTCGGGAGCGCGCGGGGGTTATCGTCGATGCCGGTCCACACGCTGTCACCGCCCCGCAAGAACTTCGGCATCTCGGGCAACGCGCTCACCGCACTCGGCGACATCGACGGCGACAAGCGTGCCGACTTCGCGTACGGCGCGTACATCTATCGCGGTGGCAAGGGCGGCCTCGTCGACCCGAAGCCTCCGTCGCTCTAGACGCAATGCTGTTAGCTGCGATCGCTCGCTAGCGCTGAGTAGTACGCGTTCGCTGCGGACCCGCACACGTCGCGAGGCCCTTGATCCCGACTCGCGCTCGCGACCCTGAAGCCACGTATCTCCGAGGTCGCGGTCGAACGTGGCCGAGCAGCCAGGGAACTTCTCCTCGAGCTCCTCCACTTCTGCGTGTAGTGGGTGTGCGGCGGGCTGCGTGTCGAGCTCTTGCGCGTACCCGTACGTTCGATCGTTGCGGTCTGTTCCCCGGATCTGATCCAGCCGTACGCGACTGTGAGCTGGCTTTCAAAGATCGCGTTGCTCCCAATCGCTGCGCGGGCTTGACGCAACGACCGTCCGGATTTCGATCTGGTTCCTCCAGCCCCGCGTAGTTCTTGGGGGAGGGTCAACAGACCCGAGCGCTTGATCGCAAGTCGCCGAGCTCACTTGGCTTTTTCAAAAGTCTGGGGCCGACGATCCCGAGGGAAAGGTCCCATGCAGAGTCCCAGGAAATTGATGTGAGCTTGACCCGTACAACGTACATGAACCGACTGCTGCTGGTCGTGCTCGGCGTCTCGTTGATCAACTGCGTGACGGGCGAGTCGTTGCCGCCGGTGCCCACCCCGGATGCGGGACCCGACCCCGTGCCCACCAACAACGACGAGGACGGGGACACGTTCGAGAAGTCAGTCGACTGCGATGACCACAACGACAAGGTGTTCCCGGGCGCGCCGGAGCTCTGCGACGACGTCGACAACAACTGCGACGGGATCAAGGACGAGGGCAGCGCGAAGTTCACGGACGCCGCCGGTGAGCGCGATGTCTCCGACCAGTTCAAGGACGGCACCGCGGCGCTGCCCGCACGCGTCTCGTTCGCCACCGCCGGCAAGCTGACGCTGTGTGGCGCGAGCACGTACTTCGCGGCGATCACCGTGACGAAGAGCCTCGAGATCGTCGGCACCGGCGCCGAGACGTCGATCCTCGATGGCGGCGGCAAGGCTCGCATCATCACCACCGAGACGCAGGGCACGACCACGACCCTTCGCGATCTCAAGTTGACCAACGGCATGTCGACCACGGGTGGTGCTCTGTACTGCGCCGACACGACGCTCGACGTGCGCGACGTCGTGATCTCGAACAACCGCGTGAGTGGTCGCGGTGCAGGTGTCGCGCTCGATCGCTGCACCTCCAACTTCAACCGCGTCACGATTCGCGACAACGCGGGCGCGAACGGCGCCGGTCTCAGCGCGCTGAGCGGTACGGCGACGCTGACCAACGTCACGTTGACCAAGAACGCCGCGAGCACGGTGGGTGGCGGCCTGTCGAGCACCACCGGCGCCGTCGTCAACCTGATCGACTCGATCGTGCTCGAGAACTCGTCGGCCAATGGCCAGGGTGGCGGCGCGTTCATCGATGGCGCGGTTCGCTGCAACAACACCACGTTCAACCGCAACACCGGCAACGGCGTCTACCTGACGGGGACCGGGGCGTCGTTCACGTCGACGACGTGCAACTTCGGCGCGGTCGCGAACGCCAACAACACGCCCGCCGATCTCGTTCCGGCCGCTGGCGCCGCCGCCAACGCGAACGACAACGCCAGCTTCAACTGCACCTCCACCCTGTGTCAGTAAGCGTGAAAGAAGACCTGACCCAGATGCGTAAAACGATGATGGTGGGATGTGCACTGCTACTCGCGGTGACTGTGGCCGGCGCTTGCGCGGGTCCGCCGCCGTTCCTGATCGCCGACGCGCCACCGGCCGTCTGCGGCAATGGCACCATCGAAGGCGACGAGGTCTGCGACGATGGCAACACCGACGACGGTGACGAGTGCAGCGCCGATTGCAGCAGCGGTGACAGCCAGGAGCGCGAGGGTTGTGGCAACGGCACCGTCGATCCAAACGAGACCTGCGACGACGGCAATCAGATCGGCGGCGATGGTTGCAGTGGCGACTGCACGAGCAACGAGCGCTGCGGCAACGGCACGCTCGACACCTCGGTCGGCGAGACCTGCGATGACGGCAACACCACCGGCGGTGATGGCTGCAGCGCGACCTGTCAGTCGAACGAAGGGTGCGGCAACTTCACCGTCGACAGCGGCGAAGCATGTGACGCGGGCCCGAACGGCAGCTCGACCTGCGACGTCAACTGCACGGCCGCGATCTGCGGCGACGGCACGGTGAACTCGTTCCGTGGCGAGCAGTGCGATGGTGGCCCCAACGGGGACGCGAGCTGCGACACCGACTGCACGCCAGCGTTCTGCGGCGACTCGACGATCAACTCGGCGCGCGGCGAGAGCTGCGATGACGGCAACGCGGTCAACACCGACGCGTGCGTCGCGTGCAAGGCGGCGGTCTGCGGGGACGGGTTCGTGCGCGTCGGCGTCGAGCAATGCGACGACAGCAACACCACCAATGGTGATGGCTGTAGCTCGACCTGCCAGATCGAACAGCAGCCGAAGGTCTACATCCTCAACAACCTGGCCTGTAACCCACAGACGCAGCAGTGCTCGTCGACACAGCTGCTCGGCTTCATCCGCGAGTGCGGCGGCGCCGACGGCGACGTCACGAATCCGTACGACAACTGCTCGAACCAGCCGACCGGCTTCACCTGGGTCGACAGCACGCCGTTCCAGCCGTCGAGGGTCACGATCGAGGTCAACAACGGCATCCATACCGACTTCAACGGCAACCCGACCACGCTGACCGCGGTGACCAACCTCAACGGAACCGCGTCGGGCAACTTCGCCTTGAACCCCAACCCCGGCGGCAACGTGTGCAACCCGACCGAGGTGCTCAATACCTGGACGCTGACGAACGTCGCGAGCTACAAGCGCAATCAGGCGAACACGCTGCAGATCGCAGGGATGGGCTTCACCCCACAGGGCGTCAGCAAGTGCTTCGGCGTCAGCTTCACGAACGCGTTCAACGGCTTCGTGAGAATCACCGTGTTCCCGTAATCTCCGTCGAACAGCTCGACGCTGTCGCGCGTATTGAATCCGATGATGGGACATCGTGCGCTACTCGCAGTGCTCGTGGTCGGTGCCTGCGCGGGTCCGCCGCCGTTCCTGATCGCAGATGCGCCACCCGCCGTCTGCGGCAACGGCACCGTCGAAGGAGACGAGGCCTGCGACGGTGACGACTGCAACGCGGACTGCACCGGGAGCGTCGAGCGCGAGGCTTGCGGCAACGGCGCAGTCGACGATGGCGAGGCCTGCGACGACGGCAATCGGATCGGCGGCGATGGGTGCAGCGCCGATTGCACGAGCACCGAGCGCTGCGGCAACGGCACGCTCGACACCACCGTGGGCGAGACCTGTGACGACGGCAACACCGTCGGGGGCGACGGGTGCAGCGCGAACTGCCAGTCGAACGAGGCGTGCGGCAACTTCAACGTCGACGTCGGCGAGCAATGTGACGCCGGCCCGAACGGCAGCGCGACCTGCGATCTCAACTGCACGGTCGCGCTCTGCGGCGACGGCACCGTGAACGCCTTTCGCGGAGAGCAATGCGACGCCGGTCCGGACGGCGATGCGAGCTGCGATACCGATTGCACGCCGGCGTTCTGCGGTGATGTCACGGTCAACACGACCCGCGGCGAGGCGTGTGACGACGGCAACGCGATCACCACCGACGCGTGCATTGGCTGCCAGGCAGCGGCCTGTGGCGACGGCTTCCTCCGCACTGGCATCGAGCAATGCGACGACGGCAACGCGGTGATGACCGACGCTTGCACCGACTGCCGGAACGCGTTCTGCGGCGACGGCTTCGTCCGCACCGGCGTCGAGCAATGCGACGACGGCAACGCTGCCGTGAACGACGCCTGCATCGCGTGCAAGCCGGCGGTGTGTGGCGATGGCTTCGTCCGGACCGGGATCGAGCAGTGCGACGACGCCAACGCGTCCGTCAACGACGCGTGCATCGCGTGCAAGGCGGCGGTTTGTGGCGACGGCTTCGTGCGCACCGGCGTCGAGCAATGCGACGACGGCAACACGGTCGCCGGCGACGGTTGCAACGCGAACTGTCAGATCGAACAGCAGCCGAAGGTCTACATCCTCAATAACCTGAGCTGTAACCCGCAGACGCAGCAGTGCTCGTCGAACCAGCTGCTCGGCTTCGTCCGCGAGTGCGGCGGCGCCGATGGCGACGTCACGAATCCGTACGACAACTGCTCGAACCAGCCGACCGGCTTCACCTGGGTCGACAGCACGCCGTTCCAGCCGTCGAAGGTCACGATCGAGGTCAACAACGGGATCCACACCGACTTCAACGGCAACCCGACCACGCTGACCGCAGTGACCAACCTCAACGGGACCGCGTCGGGCAACTTCGCGTTGAACCCCAACCCCGGTGGCAACGTGTGCAACCCGACCGAGGTGCTCAACACCTGGACGCTGACGAACGTGGCCAGCTATCGCCGCAACCAGCAGAACACGCTGGCGATCGCAGGGATGGGCTTCACCCCACAGGGCGTCAGCAAGTGCTTCGGCGTCAGCTTCACGAACGCGTTCAACGGCTTCGTGCGCATCACGGTGTTCCCGTAGCCGACACCGCTCGAGTCACTTGCAAGCGATGCGACGGGTCAGCGGCTCCGTCGAGGAGACCCAGGCAGGCGGACGCGCCGTGACCGCATCGGGCGTGTAGTCGAGCTGCAACGTATCGCCGAGCGCAGGCGTGGCCGCGAGCTTGGAGAGCGCAGCGCGATCGCAGCCGTGACGCATCACCTCGACGCGTAGGCGCAAGGCGATCAGGTCGCTGTGATGCTGGGCGCGCTTGACGACGTAGTCGCGCAGCGTGAACAGCACGAGCGGAATCGTGGTCTCGACGAGTGCCTGCTGGACGATCGAGCGCGGCGAGCCATCGTTGTCGACGACTGCGACCGGCCGACTCAGGCCGTTGAAGCACGCTGCGAGGCTCGCATCTCCGGGACACGCATGCGCGATCTTGGTCGGGGACACCGTACCGAAGATTACGACCTGGACGGCGCGACCATACGCCGGCAGATCGTTGACATCGGCCGGCGGCGCTTGCGGCGAGCGCTTCCCACCGGGTGGGATCCACGACCCGGGCTCGAGGGCGGCGAGCCCCCAATCGATCGCCACGCGGAGTGGGTCCGCGGCGGCGGCTTCGCCGAACGACGGCTCGCTCGCGAGTAACAGGTCGAGTGCTGCGGCGAGCTCGTCGAGGTTTGCGGGCTTGACCCGGTCGAGCATCGCGTTCGCGTGGTCGACCGCGGTGCTCTGGACCACAGTACCGACCATCGCCAGCGTCAGATCGGAGCGCCCGCGCGCGTGATCCTGGCCCAACCGCATCAACTCGAGCAGAATCCACAGCGCCTTCGGTGGATCGGTGTTCGCGAGCTCGCGTGCCCGCCAGCCGAGCAGCTGACCGGCGAACAGGACGGTGCCATCGGCCCGGGGGGCCGGACCACCGGGGCCGTACGCGGAGCACCCCTCGGCGTGCCCGATAGCGGCGCGCACCGCAGCTTCGAGCGGACCGGCGCAGCGGCCGATCACCTCGCGCTGCATGGTCGTCGGGGTGTCCGAGAACGGTTGGTCGAGCGTCTTGCGCCAGTCCTCGAGACAAGCCCCCGCAGAAGAATCCTTCGCGTCGAGCAGCAGCTGATCTTGAAGTGCGGCTCCGACTGCGGGCTCACCACGCAACACCGGACGTGCGCAGCGGGTGGACTTCTCACCGACGGTGGCGAGGAGCTTCGTCTGGTGCGCGGCGAGCTCGTCGGGCGTGACGAGGTGACTGAACGCGACCTCGATGCTCGTCGGCGGTTCGATGGGCGTCGCGCCGCATTGCAGGCGAACGAACATCGCCGCGCACGCGCCGGTCACGAACACCCGCCAGGCGATCCACTCGAACGCGACCAGGTTCATGGCCCATCACAACACGTTTCAGCTCGGCATCGGCCTTCCGCGACGCTGCACGAGCTCCCACGCACGCTCGCACTCGGCGTCGACCATGTGATCGTGGAGGCGCACGATCCTCCCGCCCTCGAACACGCAGGCACTCGAGCCGGTCAGCGTCGCCGACTCACCGCCGACGAAGTACTTCGCCGCCCACACGATGGTCACCGTCTCGTGCCTGACGCGCGGAAAGCTGCGGAGCGTAGGGACGCGCTTGTCGAACCGGCGGTCGAAGTCGTTCAGCATCTGGCGGAACTTCGCGACGATGGCGTCGCCTCCGACCACCTCGCCCGAGAACTGACCGCCGCCGTCGATGATATACCGCGCGTCGTCGGCAAACGACAGGCGCACGCGGCTCCAGTCGTCTGACTTGACGGCGCGTTCGAAGCGCATCGCGTACCGCGCAAACCGCACCAGCTCGAGCATCCGCGAAGTCTACGCCAGGTGTATGTTTTCGCGGTGAGCGCGGAAGCCCTGCTGCATCGCTACCTCGCCGGCGAGCGCGGAGACATCAGTGACACGATGCGATCGCTGCCTGCGACTGTCGACGTGGCGGTGGTGGTCGCGGTCGTCGAGAAGTTGATCGACAACAAGTATTGGATCGGTCGAAGCTGCAAGAAGCTGCCACCGCGAGTCATCCGCGGCGTGCTCGCGGCGTCGATGAGCCATCCGAATCACCTGTTTCTCCGGCTCGCGGTCCCGCCGGTAGCGAACGACGCACTCCTCCAGACGTCGTGGACACATGCCCTCGAGACCCTGCTCGATCTCGACGCCAGCTACAGCTGGGGCAGTGTGCAGATGCGCGCGAAGATCGCGAAGCTCGTCGCAGACAAGCCGATGCTCGGCGCGATCCAGGGCACCGTCGCACACGCCGACAAGACGGGCATGACCATGCTCGCCGTGCTCGCCGCGGACGGCAGCGATGTCAGCTACGACGCGCTCGTCCGCCACATCGATATCGCGTTCACCTCGCGCGATCGGCGGCTCGATCTTCTAAGGGACTTGCGCAAGCATGCCGCGAGAACGCCGGCACTCGACAGGTTGTTCTCCGACCTCGATGACGCGCTCCAGGAGCGCAACGACACGTCACCGGCGCGGTTGCTCGGTCCGATCATCGGGATCGGCGAGGTCGAGCTCTTGTGGTTCGATGTTCGACTGAGCTCGACGACCAAGGCACCGCACGGCAACGTGCCGTGGATCCAAGGCAGCGTACACGTCGATAGTCGCTCGCCAACCTGGTTCAGCGTGTGGGCGTCGACCGTCGATCCGCACGCGCTCGAGATCAGTCAGATCACCTCGTTCAACAACGCGGGCACGCAACACGACACGCTCGAGCTCGGGGCGTGCAAGCCCGAGGAGCTTCCGGTGTGGATCGCGAACGCCGCTGCCAAGCTGAAGACCGCGTGGGAACCGTTCGAGCCACGCAGCAACCTGCGAGGCAAGAAGCGCGCCCAGGTGGCCCAGTGGCTGGGAGGCACGCCGACGCTCACGAAGCCACACAAGCGGGGCTGATCGAGGCGAGAAGGGCGTACCTCGCGAGACGACGTTCCAGTGGAGCTGGGGCCGGAAGCACGGCCCGATCGGAAGCGGACAAATCCGACCTCGGTTGGATCCGGATCCGGATCCCGATCGGGTCACCGCTTGCGCGGCTTCTTCTTCGAGCGCGTGGGCATCTGGATCCCGAGCTCCCCGGGATCGAGGTGGCCGAACGCGACCTGATCACCCTTCCGCGTGGTGTTCAGTGTGGGGTACTCGCCGCGCGCGGCTTCGACGAGCCCGGCACCCTCCAGTGCGCGCAGCAGATCCATCACCAGGTTCTCCGCCCATCCGCGCAGCACGTTCCGCTCGGGGATCTCGAGGAAGCGTTGATCGAGATCCGTGCCGTTCGCGATCCCGGCGATCCGCTTGCGACCGAACTTACCCGTCAGCGCACCGACCAGCTTGAGCAAGCCTTGGATCGCCGTGCGATCGCCATCCGATAGCCCCGTGGGTTTGCCCGACAGGAACGCTTCGCAGTTGTCACACGCGCCGCACTGCCGCTCGCGCGAGGCCCACTCCTGATCGCCGAAGTAATCGAGCACGAACTGCCGGCGACACCGCGGGTAGTACGCGAGCTCGACCATCGTGCGCAGCTTGCCGCGCTCGACCTCCGCACGACGCTGCATCGATTCGACATCGAGCGGTGGATACAGACCGGACATCGAGTCCGTGGGACGCGTGGCGACGAGCCGCTCGGAGTCGGAATCGCGACGCAGCATGCCGTGGCGCTCGAGGAGGCGGATCGAGGCGGAGATGGTGGCCCCGGAGAGCTCGCCGTTCCGCGTGGTCTTCTGCGGCGGCAGGATCGCGGAGAGCTGCTTGCGGAGGCGCTCCTCGAGCTCCTCTTCATACCCCGGTGGGATCTGGCCCAGCTCGGGCTTGTCACGCAGCAGCTTCCACATGCCGCGCAGCAGCTCCGCGGACGGGAACGACGCGTCGATCAAGAACTCCTGCAGCTTGATGTCACTGTGGTTGAACAGCAGGACGCAGCGCGTGGGCTTGCCGTCGCGGCCGCCACGACCCGCTTCCTGGTAGTACGCCTCGGGGCTGCGCGGGATGTCTGCGTGGATGACGATCCGGATGTCCGATTTATCGACGCCCATGCCGAACGCATTGGTGGCGACGATGACGTCCAGCTTGCCGGCCATGAACGTGTCCTGCGCGTTCTCGCGCGTGTCGTTCTTGAGGCCCGCGTGATAGACGCGGGTCTTCATCCCGGCGGACTTGAGCTCGGCCGCATACTTCTCGGCGTTCTTGCGCGTGGCTGCGTAGATCAGCGCGACGCCGGACTCGCGCATCCGCACCAGCTCGATGAGGCGCTCCGCCTTGTCGGTGGGGCCGCCCGCTTGCACGATCGAGTAGTGGAGGTTCGGGCGATCGAAGCCGCGGACGTGGAGCCGCGCACCCGTGATCCCGAGCTGATGCGCGATGTCTCGCCGAACTTCCGGCGTGGCGGTGGCGGTGAAGCACGCGAGCCGTGCGGCGCCGAGCTCCTTGATGACGTTGCCGAGCCGCCGATAGTCCGGGCGAAAATCGTGGCCCCACTCCGAGATGCAGTGCGCCTCGTCGATCGCGATCAGCGAGATCCGCGCCGCGATCGAATAGATCACGTCGATGAAGCGCGGGCTGCGAAACCGCTCGGGCGCGACGTACACGAGCGTGTACTGCCCGGCGCGGATCCCCTCGAGGATCTCGCGCTGCTCTTCGGCGCCATCGCGCGAGGTCAGCGCGACCGCAGGTACGCCGCGGGCGTTCAGCGTATCGACCTGATCCTTCATCAGCGCGATCAGCGGCGAGATCACGAGCGTGATGCCGCCCTTCTCGCCGAGGACCACGGCGGGCAGCTGGTAGCACAGCGACTTGCCGGCACCGGTGGGCATCACCGCGATCACCGGCTTGCCGGAGAAGATGTCTGCGATCACCTCCGACTGACCGGGCCGCAGCGTGGTGTGCCCGAACTTCGCGAGAGCGCGCGTGAACACCGCCTGGGGGTCGGCTGCTTCGTGCGCACTCAACATCACGCGCACCCTATCAGCTTGGTGTGACAAACCGAAGCGCGCGAGATCATGTCCGAAATCTGGACAAGCTACGCAGGCTGCCGAACCGGCTCCCCGGCAGGGGTCTCCGCACCCCGACGGGCCATCCAGGCGCCGAACGCGGCGGCCGTAAAGAACATGATCAGGCTGTAGATCGCCGGCGGGACCGACATGCGCTGGTTGTCGAGGACGGTGAGCGCGAGCGTGATCGCGAGCGTGCCGTTGTGGATCCCGATCTCCATGCCGATCGCGATCGCCTGCTTGCGCACGACGCCGAACGCGCGGGGCAGGAAGTAGCCGATCGCCATGCTCGCGAAATTGAAGACCAGGGCCGCGAGCCCGACCTCGGCGAACTGATCGACGATCTCGCCCCGCTGCTTGATCACCGCGGCGGCGATCACGAGCAGCAGGAACACCGCCGAGATGATCCGCACCGGCTTGTCGAGACGATCCGCGAGCTGTGCCCGCTTGCTGCGGATCACCATGCCGATGATCACCGGGGTGATGATCACTGCGACCACGGAGAGGACCTTGTCGAACTGCAGCGGGATCGCCTTGTCGGAGCCCATGAAGTGCTGCATCGACAACCCGACGATCAGCGGCATCGTCACCAGCGACAGCACGCTGTTGACCGCGGTCAGCGTGATGTTGAGCGCGACGTCACCCTTTGCGAGGTGCGAGAACAGATTCGCCGTCGCGCCACCCGGCGAGGCTGCCAGTAGCATCAAGCCGACGGCGAGCTCGGCCGGCAGGGCGAACAGGTGGGCGACCCCGAGGCAGATCGCCGGCAGGATCAACATCTGCGCGACGAGCCCGACGATCACGGCGCGCGGATAGACGATGACGCGCTTGAAGTCGGCGAGCGAAAGGCTCAGGCCGAGGCCGAGCATGATGACGCCGAGAGCGATCGGCAGAAACACCGTGGCAATGACATCCCGCTCCATCCGCGCACCTTCGACAAACCCTTGAAGCCAGTCAACAGGATGCGCCCCGGCGTCGATGTTTTGTCGGACTTCACCCGGGCCACTGGCGCGTTACCGGCGGCAGCGTAGCGTCGACCACTCGTCGCCGAACGGCCGCTTAACCCCAGAGTTCGCCTGTGTCGATCCTTCGACCAGGCGAATGATGGGGAACGGGGTGGCTCGTCCTCGAGCCGGGGACCCCGAATACAATCGTCAGGTTCGTTGAAGCAGCAGCGAGCCGAGCGAGTAGCCCGCCCCGAACGACGCCATCATTCCGTACGTCCCGGAGGGAAGATCTGCGTGATGGTGGGTGAACGCGATCAGCGAGCCAGCCGACGCGGTGTTGCCGTACTCGTCGAGGATCAGCGGCGCCTCGGTGCGCGTGGCTGCGCGACCGTAGATGTACTTCATGATCAGCTCGTTCATCGACTGGTTCGCCTGGTGGAGCCAGTAGCGACCGATCTGCGTCGGCTGCAGGTCGTGCTGCGCGAGGTGATCGGCGATGAACTTGCTCGCCATCGGCACCACGTCCTTGAACACACGGCGGCCCTGCTGATGGAACAGCTTGTCGTCGCTGTGCTCGGTGCTCGGGTCGCAGCGATCGAGGTAGCCCTTGTTGTTGCGGATCGTGTTCGACCACTTCGACAGCATCTGCGTCGACAGCACCTCCCACGCGCCTTGCTTGGCATCTGCCATCGGCTCGACGACCATCGACACGCCGGCATCGCCGAAGATGAAGTGGCTATCGCGATCCCGCCAGTTCATGTGGCCGGTCGTCAGCTCGGGCACGACGACGAGCGCGCACTTTGCGGTGCCGGCCTGGATCGCCTGCGAGGCGACGATCGTCGCGCCGGTCGCGGCCGAGCAGCCGAGCGACATGTCGAGCGCCCAGCCGCGCGCACCGATCGCCTCCTGCACCTCGATCGCGATCGCGGGATAGAGCCGCTGCAGATTCGATGCGCCGAGCACGACGAGATCGATGTCCTCGCCGGTCTTGCCCGCCATCGCGAGCGCGCGCTTCGCCGCGTTGACCGAGTACTCGGCCTGCGCCGACAGTGCCTCCTCGGGCCGGTCCGGGATGTTCGGGCACATCCGCTCGGGATCCATCAGCCCGGTCTTGTCCTCGACGTAGCGCTGCTTGATCCCCGACGCCTTGACGATGAACTCGCTCGAGCTCTCCTTGAGAGGCGGGCGATCGGGATGCTGCGCGTTGTCGCGGCGGACGAACTCGTTGAACGCAACCACCAGCTCGTCGTTGGTCAGCGCGTTCGCGGGATGCCACACGCCGTGGC
>JBBQJJ010000166.1:0-16889 GCA_038325805.1 Haliangiales bacterium | reverse complement strand
CGTGCACTCGGTGAGCGCCAGCGCGAGTCGATCGGGGGCGAGGATCTGATCGCGGTCGAGGATCACGAGCGTGCCGCCCGCGACCAGCGGTGACATCAGCTCGAACATGCTGATCGAGAACGAGAACCGCGCGATGGCCGGTACCACGTCCTTGGAGTCGATCGCGAAGCGCTCGCGCGCGACCTCGATATACGTGTGGAGGTTCGCATGCGTGGCGAGGATCCCCTTCGGCTTCCCCGTCGTGCCCGACGTGAAGTACACGTACGCGGTGCGCGACTGTTCGATCGCGAGATCGAGGTTGCCCTCGGGCAGACCATCGAGCGCGCCGCTGTCGAGGACGAGGGCTGCACCCTCGAGGCGGAGTCGCTCGATCAAGTAGCCGTTCGAGATGATCAGATCGGGATGAACATCGTCGAGGATCGCCCGGATTCGCGCCGCCGGATATGTCGGGTCGAGCGGGATGTAGATCGCGCCGGCCTTGAGGATACCGAGCAGCGCGACCGCGATCTCGAACGAGGGCTCGACGCACACGATCACGCGCGAGTCCGCGCCGAGCCCGCGCTCGGTGAGTGCATGAGCGAGCTGGTTGGCGCGCCGGTTGAGCCCGTCGTACGACAGCTTGCGGTCGCGATAGCGCAGCGCGATCGAGGCGGGCGAGCGCGAGGCGCGATGCTCGATCATCTGGTGCGCGAGCGGCGTGCGCAGCGTGCGCTTGGTACCGGTGGTGATCGATTCGAGCCACTTCGCCTCCGTCGCGGCGAGCAGCGGCAGCGTCGAGGTCGAGTCATCGAGCCGAGGGCCGATCGTCTTCAACAACACGTCGAGGTGCCCGGCGAGCCGCTCGATCGTCGAGCGCTTGAACAGGTTCGCGTTGTAGACGAGCGCGCACGCCTTGCCGAGCTCGAGGGTGAGATCGGCGAGTGGATCGGCGTCGTCCCACGCGACGGTCGCTCCGGCATGGCGCGGCGGTCGCAGCTCGCCGTTCAGCCCATCCTCGGTGCGGGTCACCAGCTCGCGGCACGTCGTGTTGGCGATCGCGAGCTCGAGCGAATGCGCGGCACCACTCCGGCGAATATCGAGCAAGATCGACGGCTGGCCGCTGTAGCGATGCAGTGCGATCGCGAACGCGGCGATCGTCAGCGCCTCGCGATCCATCCCGATCGCGGGGACGTGGAGGTCGAACCCGAACCGTTCCGCCCTGTGCTGCGTGGCCTTCGTACGGGTGAAGTCCCAGGGCAATTGCAGCGCAGCGTCGCTACCACCGGCCATGACGGCCCATCGTACCACTAGCCAAACACGGCGACTGCTCTCCGCGCGACATCCGCGATCCCACCGAACAGCGTGCCCGACGTGGCGACCATGACGACGCCGCCCACGATCAGCACGGCCGACAGTGAGATCGAGAAGACATTGACGGCGGGAGCTGCGCGGTTCATCACGGCGAGGCCGATGTTGGTGACCAGGGCGGCGAGGACGATCGGGCCAGCCAGCGCCAGACCGTGGCCCATGGCCGACGTCGCGGCGCGCACCAGCTCCGGGCCGAGGAGCGCGATGTCGGTGATCGACGTCGGGGATGCGGCGACACTGCGCACGACCGCCTCGAGCCCACCCGATCCGAGAAACACCAAGGCGGCGATGGTGGACAGCATCGTGCGGATCGTGCCGGCCGATTCCTCGGCGTGCGGGTCGTAGGCAGCCGCGAACCCGAGGCCGAGTGACAGGCCCATCAACTGACCGGCGACCGCGACCTTGGCGAGCGTGAAGCGCGCGGTGGCGCCGGTGATCAGGCCACTCGCGAGCTCGAGGACGACGACCATCGGAAGTTCTCCGAGAGGAACTCCCGGGCGATTGAGACCGACGCCGAGCGCCACCGCGATCACGAACACCAGGCGAGCGCGAATCGGGGTGGCCGTGTCACCGATCACCGGCGCCGTCGCCGCGAGTGCAGACCCGCGCACGAAGGCGGCGATCAATGCACCGAGGGTGGCCGGATCGATGTTCATTGTGTGGTGAGAGAACGAGGGAGTTGGATCTCGCCGCGCTTCGCCGTCTCGGTCTGAGCCGTGAAGGCGGTGGTCGAGAACTTGCCGAGGCGATCGAGTGCCCAGTGGCCGGCGAGCATGATCACGAGGATCGCGACGCCAAGCTTGGGGACGAAGCCGAGGATGCTCTCCTGCAGCTGGGTCGCCGTCTGGAGCACTGCGACGAGTAACCCGACCACGAGGCCGGCGATCAGGAACGGCGCGGACAGCGCGACGACGACACCGAGCGCTTCGCGCCAGAGATCGAGGAGCGACTCGGAGGTCACGCGGCACCTCGCAGCAGCGATTGGACGATCAGGTGCCAGCCATCGATCATCACGAACACCAGGATCTTCAGAGGCAACGCGACCGTCTGTGGCGGCACCATCACCATGCCGAGCGCGGTCAGGATCGTCGCGGCGAGCAGGTCGATGACGAGGAACGGCAGCAGGATGGCGAGCCCGATCTTGAAGGCCGACCGGAGCTCCGAGAGGATGAACGCGGGGATCGCGATGCGGAGCGGAACGTCGGCAGCGGTCTGCGGGCGCGGGCTATCCGAGAACTCGTAGAACAGCGAGAGGTCCGATTCCTGCGTACGGCGGAGGAGGAAATCGCGGAGCGGAGGAGTCGCGGCTTCGAAGGCCTGCTTCTCCGTCATCTCGCCGCTCATGTATGCCTTGCCACCGGCGTCGTACATCTTCATCGCGACCGGCGCCGAGGTGAACAGCGCCATGAACAGGGCGAGGCCGACCAGCACCTGGTTGGGTGGCGCCGACGGCGTGCCGATTCCGGTGCGAACGAACCCGAGGACGACCACGAATCGAACGAAGCTCGTGCACGACAGCACGATCGCGGGGAGCAGCGTGACGACCGTGAGCATCACGACCATCGACACCGCACCCATCGCACCAGGACCACCACTCGCCGACTGTTGTGCCGCCTTCGTCGTGTTCTCGACGATCTGGACCGGGTCCACGCCCCCGGCACCTGCGGTGAGTAGCCAGATCACTTGCGACCACCCGAGGCAGCGAAGATCTCCTTGGCCCACTGCGCATCCGCGTCGAGGTCACCCGTCGCGATGTCTTCGTTGAGACCTTCATACGTGCTGGCGCGCTCGCGGAGCTTGAGGATGCCGGCGACCGGCGACGACGTCGCGGCGCGGGGCTTCTCCGATCGCTGCTGATTCTCGAGCGCCTGCGCGAATGGCATGTTCGCGGACATGCTGTTCGAGAACGACGCGGTCTCCGACTTTCTCCACTGACCGAGCATGCGGACGGCCTGCGGCGTGACGGCGACGACCATCTCGCGCCCACCGGCGTTGAGCCACACGACCTTCGCCTTGGAGCCGAGCGAGCGCGTCGCGATGACCTCGATCGTCGACGCTACTGGCGCGAGGGCTGCCTTCTTCTTCTTGACCAAGTAGATCCCGAGCGCGATCGCGCCGAGACCGCCCATCGCGTACATCGAGAAGTTCGACGACGGCTCCTCGGGAGCCAGGAACGAGTCCTGCTTGCTCTGCTTGTCTTGTTCGAGCTTCGGCAGGGCATCGGGAGCCTTCGCCTCCTTGGTCTCGAGCTTGTCGTTCGCGGCGGCGGCCGGCGCTTCGGGCTTCGTCGCTTGCGTCGGCAGCTGCGGACCGATCGTCGGAGTCGCGAGCTTCGCCGCGATGTGGGTCGGCAGCGTCGGCTCGGGGAGCACCACGCGCGCGCCCTCGACAGGAACGTCGCGCGGGAACAGCAGGTGGAGGTCCTCACCGACCTGGATGGCCTGCGCGAACTTCGCCATCGTCTTGACGTCGGTGCGCTCGAACGGCAGCTTCACCGAAAGGCGGCGTGGGCTCGAACCGTCGAGCTCGATGACCTTGACGCTCTTGTCGTTCGGGGCGAGCGCGTTGATCTTCGGGAAGCCGACGAGGTCGACCTCGAGGCGCGAGCGAGCCGGGATGACGGCGGTGCGCGCGGCCTTGACCTCGTACGCGATCACTTCGACCGCGGTGCCGCGATCGATCACTTCGAAGTGAGGCTCGGCGGCGGCGACACCACCGGAGATCATCACTAGGAGGAATGCGAGGGTCTTCATGTCAGTGGTCCTTGCCAACGAGCTCGACGATGCGAATGCCGCACTTCTCGCCGACAGCGATCGCCTCGGCACGGGCGACCAAGCGGTTGTTGACGCGCACGTCGAGCGGCGAACCGGTCGGCGTGTCGAGGGTGATGATCGAGCCGGGGCCGAGGCGAGCCGCGAGCTCGGCGAGGTTCATGCGGATGCGCCCGAGCTCGACGGTGACCTCGAGGGGAACATCGTGCAGCAGCGCTTCAAGCGCCTGCGGATCGAACTGGTGCTCGGCGGTGTCACTCATGAGTTGCTCCCTTGTCCGTGAACGATCGACTCGATCTCCACCGCGAGAACGCCGCGGCAAACCACCGGTCGCGCCCACGCCTTGAGCACGCCACCGCAGTACACGGGGACGCGCGAATCGACGAAACCTTGCAGCGTGAACTGGCTACCCTTCGAGAGGCGGCGCAGCTCGTTGAGCTTCATGCGCAGCGTGCCGAGCTCGACGACGACCTCGACCTGCACGCACGACAATGCGCTCGCGATCTTCTGCGCATTGGCGCGGAACGCGGCGAGCGCGCCCGGTCGGGCGATCAACCCATCGGGACGCGCGTAGATCTGAATGCGACCGGTGACGCCGCCCGAGAACTGGAGGGCGACGCGGATGACGCTGCGTGCTTCGAGCAGGCGCGCGACGATGCCGAGGTCGGCCGACGGCAGCAGCTCCGACGAAAACACTTCGGCCCACGACGACACGCACGCTTCGGTGATCGACTTGCCGGCGGGTTGGAACAGCTTGAGCGAGAGCGCCGAGGGCGCCTTGCTGTCGTTCGAGGTCGGGGCTGCAGCACCGCAGCGACGAGCAGCGGCGATGTCGATGACGCCACCGTGTGCGACGACCACGAGCTCGGCGCCGTCACTCGCGCGAAGTCCACCGACCCAACCACCGCGGAGCTCTTCCTTGACGGCCGAGCCGTCGATGATCTCGGCGCCGGCGACGTCGAGCTGCCAGATACCGGGCACCTGCGGCTTGAGACCGCGCGTGATCGAGCGGATCAGGCGAGCCGCGAGACCGAGGAGAATCGGCCGGGCCGATTCTGCGCTGCGGTCATCGGCGATCAGCGCGAGGCGGGTGGGAAGCTCGACCGAGGCCTTGGCAGCGCGGGGCGCCGTCTCGCGCATGGCAGACTGGATGGCTTCCAGTTCCGCAGCTTCTAGTCCCGTCTCGCTCACGTCCTCGGGTTCTGCAGCTGGTGTGCCGCGCTAGATCCGCGACTTCGTTAGCTTGCCTCCGACACTGTCGGCGGCGTTGGCGATCACCGCTTGAGGTTCGCCACTTCGGCCATCATCTCGTCGGCGGTCGTGATGGTCTTCGAGTTCGCCTGGAATGCGCGCTGATACGCGATCAGCGTGACCAGCTCGGTGCCGAGGTCGACGTTGCTCTGCTCCAGCGCACCCGACACCAGACTACCTCTCGCGCCCGTCTGTGCGCCGTCGAGCAGCGCGGGGCCGGAGGCTGCCGTCGCCGAGATCAGACCGTCGCCGGCGCGCTCGAGACCATCGAGGTTCGCGAAGTCCGCGAGCGCGATCTTTGCCAGCTCGAGGCGATCGCCGTTGTCGAAGATGCCGGTGATCGTGCCGTCCTCGTTGATCGACAGGTCGGTCAGGTTGCCGAAGCCGTGGCCGTCGATCTCGAGGCCCGCGATCGCCGACACCCCCGAGAACTGCGTGGTGCCTCCGAGCCCCGTACCGCCACTCGCGATGTCGTCGCCGAAGTCGAACGTGACGACCTGGTTCGGCGCCGCCCCGACGAAGCTCGCGCTCGACGAGGTCGTGGTCTGGGTCTGCAACTTGCCGGTCGGGTCGAAGGTCATGCCACCCGTCGCGACCTCGGTGAGCTGTCCAGGCGTGCCGCCGGCGAGCTCGCCACCATCGGCCATCGCGTGCCACTCCCAGTTGCCGTTGCCTTGCGAGCGGAAGTAGACCTCCACACGGTGCTCCTTGCCGAGCGAGTCGTACACCGTCGCACTCGTCGCATAGTTCGACGTCGTGTTCGGGTTGGCCGGATCGAAGGCCGCCGGTGCCGTCGCGTTGGAATCGAGGTTGAGCGTCATCTTCGCGTTCGTCGTCGGCACCGGGGCCGATTGCCGAGCGCCGAGCGCGAGATCGCCGGGTGCGGTGCCGACGTTGCCGGCCGAATCGATCGCGTATCCCTGCAACTTGAGACCATGCGAGTCGACGACGAAGCCCTTGTTGTCGAGCTGGAAGCGACCATCACGCGTGTAGAACTGGTTCTCGCGACCACCGTGGTTGCCCTTGACGACGAACATGCCGCCGCCGTTGATCGCGGCGTCCATGCCGTTGCCGGTCAGCGCGATCGTGCCCTGATCCCACATCGTCTGTGGGCCGCCGAGGCGCACGCCGCCGCCGAGACGCTGGCTGCCGAGCTCGCCGCCGAGCATGTCCGAGAAGTTCGCGCGCGATCGCTTGAAGCCGACCGTCGACGTGTTCGCGATGTTATCGCCGACGATGCCGATCGCGTCGCCGTGGGCGAGGAGCCCGCTGATACCGATGTACAGATTGTTGGTGATACTCACGTGCCCACTCCAATGGTTCGGATGTCGCCAGGTGCGAGCAGCAAGTCCCCCATGCGGAGACGCGGGCCATTTGCGGTGAGCTCCACCGCATCGACCTTTCCGTGCCAGCTCGCGGTGATCTCCGGCGAACTCCCGCCGTCGATCGAAATCTTGTAGGTGCCGGCCTTGAGTGGCTGACCGGACTTGTCCTTGCCATCCCACGCGATCGTGGTGGCCTTGGTGCCGTCGGCGATCGGGATCCGCTGGATCTCCTTGCCGTCGGCGTCGGTGATCACGACCGAGGCGCCCTTCGTCGGGCCCGCGGCAGAGATGTCGATCGGAGGGTAGGCCTTGCGGCCCACCTCTCCCTGGTCGATCCCGAACGTGTTGAGCGTCGCGTTGCAGTCGCGCCCGACGAGGGTCGACAGCGACGCGGTTGCTGCCGCCTCCTGAGCACCGGCGAGCGACGCGAGCTGATCGTTGGTGGTCTTCGCCTGCTCGACGGCAGACAGCTGCGCGAGCTGCGCGACCATGTCCGCGCCGCTCGTCGGTGCGAACGGATCCTGGTGCTGCAGCTGCGCCATGAACAGCTTGAGGAACTCGTCCTTGGTCCCCGAGAGCTGGGTCGAGGAGGTTCCGGTACTTGTGGTCGTCGGGTCAGCGCCCGAGACGCCTGAAATACTCATGCGAGCTCCTCGAGAGAGAACGTTTGCTTGCCGTTGCGATCGCGTGGTTGCTCGCGATCCGGGCCTTGGTGTTGCGAGTCGGGATCGCGGCCCGTCATCAGGCTCGCGAGATCGAGGCCGCGTGCACGCATCGCGTGATCGAGCGACCCGGCGTTGCGGGCGAGTGCGGCCGTGGTGGCGTCGTCCTGGCCGCGCAGCGCGACGTTGACCTCATTGCCGCGCACCGCGACGGTGACGACGACGCGCTCGGCACCGTCGTCGAGCACGAGGTGGACGTGGCTCGGGTTGGTCAGCTCGGGCGCCTGCCGCGGTTCGCGAAGCGGCGAGCTCGCCGCAGGAGCATCTGGATACTCGACGGAGAGCAGCTTGACCTCCGGGATCAACGGAGAGAACGCGGGGACGTCGTTCGAGCTCTTGTCGTCGCGGTCGCCAACCTCGGCGAGCAGCTCCTGGACGGCTTGCTCGAGCGGCGTCAGTGGGATCTCTGCGACGGGGGGCGTGGTCGGGGCGAGCTTCGCGACGAGCTCGGGCACGGCGTCGAGCTGGGCGTTCGACCTGCCTCTCGCACCGTCGACGATCGGCAGCTGGAGCTCGGTACGTGCGTGCTGCATCGACTGGCGCATCTCGAATGGGATCGCGACGGTCATCGTGATGGCGTCGTCGTCGAACTTCTTGAGGCGCGGGTGAGGGCCTGCTTCGATCGCGAGCGGAATCCCGTCGCTGAGCTCGTCCTCGACGAGCATCGGCAAGGCTTGCTGCTCGATCGGAAGCCCGGGGAGGTAGTCCGCGATCGATGACGCGAGTGCGACGTTGGTCTCGGTCTCGAGCATCTCGGGAAGATCGATCACCACCGAGACCTCGGTCGCGATCGCTTCGGGGATGCCACCGTGGGGCATCTCGGAGGGCGGAATCTGCTGCAGCAGCATGTGCAACGCATCGCGCTCCGCGGGACCGTTGTCCTCGAGGATCCGCTCCGTCGCTTCCTTCAGCGACGGCTTCTTCTGTCGCTCGACGAGGTTCGCGAAGTCGTGCTTGTGCGCCGGTTCGCGCACGCGCGGAGCCTGCGTGCGGGGTTCCCGATCGAGCGACTTCAGAGCGATGGCAGTCATCGGACGCGCCTTCCCGCCATGTCGTCATTCGCGCGCTGCTCGGCTTTGGAAGCCGCGCGCTCGCGTGTGGTCTGGACGATCTCGGCGATCTTCTCGGCGGACCGCAGCTTGCGCGTGCTGTCGCGGAGTTGCTGCGCCGTGATCTGTGACGCGGCCGTCGCCTCGTCGCGCTTGGTGACCGCGTCCGCGATCGCGAATCGATGGACACCGGTGTCCTCGTCGTAGCGCTCGAGGTCGTACACGGTGCGCGCGTTGCTCAGCACGTGTGCGGCGTCCTCGACATGGCGCTCGAGTTGACGCTGCTCGACGACGAGCGCGACCTGCGAGGCGTCGCGGGAGGCAGCTGCCGTCGCGT
This sequence comes from Haliangiales bacterium, assembly GCA_038325805.1. Lineage (GTDB taxonomy): Bacteria > Myxococcota_A > Polyangia > Haliangiales > Haliangiaceae > JABFXX01. Next base: position 8,087 of record JBBQJJ010000166.1, on the reverse strand, counting down.
GCGTCGCCGCGGCTGCATCGCGCAACCGCTCTCGGACATCACGAAGTGCACGTGCCGCGCGAGGCCGAATGGTCATGCAGGGGGCGATTGCAGCCGGCGTGCCGCGCTAGTCGCTTGTTTCTCCTCATGCCCTGCGCGAAGTGTCGGCAGGGCTGACGAGCTACGCGATGAGCTGCTCGCCGAGGGCGCCGGCGAGACCACGGATCGTCGCGTCGATCTCCGAGCGCTCCTGCGGAGTCTGCCGAGCCCAGGTGTCGAAGCGTTCGCCGAGTGCGAGCGCGGTGTCGAGCATCGGGTTGGCGCCGGGGTTGTACGCGCCGAGTGCTTGAAGCTCCTGGGCCTGCTGGCGACGGGCGAGCATGCCGCGCGCTGACGAGGCGAGCTGGCGCATCGTCGTCGTCGAGACCTTCTGCGCGACACGCGAGGCGCTCGTCAACACGTCGATCGCGGGGAAGTGGCCGCGGCCCGCGAGGTCGCGCGAGAGCACGATGTGTGCGTCGAGCAGCGACTTCGCCGAGTCGGCGACGGGATCGGACATGTCGTCTCCTTCGACGAGGACGGTGAAGAAGCCGGTGATCGCACCGCCACCAGCCCGCGGCGCGACGCGCTCGAGAAGGCGCGGCAGGGTCGCGAACACGCTCGGTGGATAGCCCTTCGTCGCGGGCGGCTCGCCGAGAGCGAGCCCGACCTCGCGCAGCGCCATGCAGAAGCGCGTCAGGGAATCGAGGATCAGCAGCACGTTCTTGCCGCGATCGCGAAAGTGCTCTGCGATCGCCGTGGCGGCTTGCGCACCGCGCACGCGCTCGAGCGGCGAGCGATCCGCGGTGGCGGCGACGATGATCGTCTTGTCGCGGCGCTTGCCGTTGAGCAGATCGCGAACTTCGCGGCCGCGCTCGCCGATCAGCCCGATCACGATGACGTCGGCATCTGCCTGATTCGCGATCTGCTCGACGAGCACGCTCTTGCCGCAGCCGGCGCCTGCAAAGATCCCGACGCGCTGGCCGCGACCACACGTCAGCACGCCATCGATCACGCGGAGGCCGGTGTCGAACCGCGTTGTCACCTCGTCGCGTTGATCGACGGGGATGGCGGCGCGATCGATCGCGATCCGCGCGTTGCACGCAGGTACGGGAAGTCCGTCGAGCGGCACGCCGAAGGGATCGATCGTGCGACCCAGCAGAGCCGTCCCGACGGGGATCGTCGACATCGCGCCACGGAGGCGCACCGGAGCACCCGGAGCCAGGCGGCGAATCGGTTGGAGTGGCACCGCGAGCAGCTTGCCGTCGCGAAAGCCGACGACCTCGGCGAGCACGTCAGCTTCGGTATGGATCTCGATGGCCACCACGTCGCCGATCGAGGCGCCGGTCATCTCGATGTGGATGATCGTCCCGGCGAGCTCGAGCACGCGACCGATCGGTTTCGGCACGAGCCAGCTCTGCGTCATCTCACCGAGCTTGGCCTTCATCATCGTGATCATTCGGACAGGGCTCCGGCGATCGCCTCTCGCAGCTCGCGCAGTCGCGGCGCCCACGCGTGAGCGAGCTCGCGTGTGGCATCGGCGATCGTGATGTCACCGGGCTGGATCGTCGGATCGATCGTCACCGTGATCGCGGCGTCGCCGATCGCGGTACGCAGCGTCTCGACATCCTCGGGATGGCAGCGCGCCGTGGCGCTCTTGGAACTACTCGACATCCACGCGGCGACGACTGGAGCGAACAACTGCGTGCGATCCGTGACACCAACCCACGTCTCGACAACGGTCGCGGCGGCATCGGCGATCATCTCGGTCGCAGGCGTCGCGAAGCTCTGGCGCGCTCGATCGAGCTCGTCGATCAGCTGGACGAGCTTCGCGCGCAGTGCCTCGGTCTCGCGGAAGCCTTCGTCGCGGCCGTCCTCGATCGCCTGTGCGGTGATCGCGGCGATGTCGACCTCCGGCTCGATCATCAACGGCGCCGCCTGAGGTTGCGGTGACCACGGCGACGTTGCGCTCGACGTCGCGATCTGCGGCAGCGCAGCTTGCAGCGGCTTGCTGGCCGCGTTCGCCTGGACGGCCTTGAGGAAAGGAACCACGTCGGCCATGACGCTACTCGCCACCTCGGGCCGGCATCGTCAGCTTGCCTTCAGCGGCGAGCTTCATCGCCTGCTCGACCACCTCGCGCTGCGCTGCCTCGACCTCGGAGACCCGCTTCGGCGCCGCGGCCGAGAGGTCGTCGCGCAGCGTCGCGGAGGCGCGCTGCGACAGCGAGCTGAGGAAGTGATCGCGGAGCTCCGGGGGCGCGGTCTGGAGTGCGGTGACCAGCACCTCGGTCTGGATGTTCCGGAGCAGGCCGCCCATCTCGCGAGCCGCGATCCGAGCGAGATCCTCGAAGGTGAACAGCGACTCGCGGATCCTGGTGGCACAACCCTCGTCGGCTTCGGCGATCTTGCCGAGCAGATTGTCGCCGTCCTCGGCGGACATCTCGTTGACGATCGCGGCGGAGAAGGCGAGACCGTCGAACTCGGCGCGGGAGTCGGAGCCGGCGAGGCCACCGACGGCATCGAGGGCCTTGACCAAGCTCTCCGAGGCCTCCGCCACGGCGTGCTCCGGAATCTCGTCGAGGTTGGAGATCCGCGACGCCAGATCGGCCGCCATCACGGGATCCATCAGCGCCAACACCTTCGCGGCGATCCCCGCGGCGAGCTGAGTCAGCACCACCGCGGCGATCTGCGGATGCTCCTCGGCGAGCAGCTCCGCGAGCGAGTTGACGCGCGCGGTGCGGAGCAGCTGGAGCGGCTCGGAGATCACCGGTGCCACGCCGAACAGCTTCTGCGCCCGGTCGGAACCGAACGCGCGGTCGGCGAGCTTGCGAACGTACTTGGAGCCACCCGAGCGCACGAGCGAGAGCGGGTTCGTCAGGCCGCGCTCGAGATCGACGAGCACGCGATCGATCATCTCGGGGCCGACGTCATCGAGATCCTCGACGGCCTCGACGAGCTTGCGCACGTCTTGATCCGCCATCCTCGCGAGGACCAGTGCTGCGACCTCCTCGTCGAGCGAGAGCAGCGCGATGGCGGCCTTGCGGGGACCGGACGGGGCGGTGGGGGTGCTCATCGTTTGGCTCCAGCAGTGGCGGCGGTCTCGGACAACCAGGCAGTCAGCACTTCAGCGGCGCGCTCGGCGTCGTTGCGAACCACTTCGAGGACGCGCTCGCGGACGGGCTTGCCGGGCGGCAGCGCGGGCATCTCGGGCGAGACCGGCAGCTCGCCGGTGATGGGGCGCGCATCGAGGGCACGCTCCAGGTCGCCGATGGCCAGCGGCAGCGCGAGCGATGGGCGGACCCTCTCGATGTCCTTCGCCGCCTCGAGCTTTGCCTTCTTCTTGCCCTTCAGCAGCATCATCACGGCGAACGCAGCGACGAGCCCGCCGGCGCCGATCGCGATCGGAACCATCGGCAGCTCACCGGCCGGCTCACCTGCGGCGGCGATCGCCGCGTTGTCGGGATCGACGATGAACGCGATCGAGCGAACCTCGATCTTGTCGCCACGCGCGTCGTCGATGCCGGCGGCCTGGCGCGCGAGTGCGGTGATCTCCGCCAGCTCTTCCTTGCTGCGCGGCACGTCCTTGCCGTCGGGACCCGCCTTGTGGTCGACGACGATCGCGACGTGGAGGCGCTGCAGCTGGATGTCGGGCTTGACGACCTGGCGAACCGTGCGATTGACCTCGTAGTTCTTGGTCTCCTGGAGGCGCGAATTTCCGCCCGTCCCGGGTGTGGGTGTCGCCGCCGGTGCACCGGGAAGGTTGCCTCGCGTGCCGGCGAGTCCGCCGATCGTCGCGTTCGCCGCGGCTTCACCGTCGAGGGTGCGCGCCTCGTTGCGAAGCACCGGCTTCTCCTGCTCGTAGATCTCCTGGGTCTCGCTGAGCTTGCGATCGTCGACGACAGCCGTCGTCACCACGCTCACCTTGCCCGGACCGACCACCTTCTCGAGCATCGAGCGCACGCGCATCGTCAGCGTCTGCTCGAGGTCACCGCGGCGATCTCCGCTACCCGCGGTCGCGCCATCGAGGAGATTGCCGTGGCTATCGACCACGATCACGCTATCGGCCTTGAGGCCCTCGATGCTGGCCGCGACGAGCTGGCGAACGCCACGCACCTGGTCGCCGGTCAGCGTCTGACCCGCGTGCAAATGCAGCGCGACCGAGGCCGACGCTGCTTCTTCTTGATCCTTGAACACCGAGCGCTTGCCGAGTGCGAGGTGCACGCGCGCGCTCTGGACCTGCGCCATCGAGGTGATCGAGCGAGACAGCTCGCCCTGCAGGGCGCGGCGGTAGTTCACCTGCTCGGTGAAGCTCGACTGGCCGAGGCTCGAGCCGTCGAACAACTCGAAGCCCTTGCCGGTGCGCGGCAGACCATTCGACGCCGCGATCGCACGCGCTTCGTCAGCGCGCTTCGCGTCGACTTCGATCTTGCCGTCCTTCAGACGCGCCGAAACGCCCCGCTGGGTCAGCAACGAGAGCAGCTCCTGGGTGTCGTCGGGTGACACGCCGTCGCCGACCGTCACCCAACCGGCCGTCTTCGACGCGAACTGTCCGACCGCGACGACCGCGACGATGCCGAGCACCACCGCGACGGCGACCGTCTTGCGCTTCTTGGTTTGCTTGCCCCACAGCTCCTTGAGCTGCGAGAGGACCTGCAAGGCCTGGTTAGGTTTCGCGTCCGCCATGGTTAGACCTGCGTGTTCATCAGCTCGCGATAGGCCTCGACGGCCTTATTCTTGAGCGTGGTGGCAAACCGGAGCGCGAGGTTCGCCTTCTCCGAGGCGATCATGACTTCGTGGATGCCGACGCTGGCGTCGCCGTTCGCGAACTTCTCGCCGAGCGATGTCGCATCCTTCTCGAGGCCGCGCGCGTCGGCCAGTGCCGAACCGAAATCCGGACCGGTCGTGCCGACAACCTTGGGCTCGCTCGAGATTCCTTGAACGGGTGCGATGCCGGCCGGGCTGCTGGTGATTGGTGCGACGCTCATCGGCCGATTCCCAACGCGCGCTCGGCCATGTTGACGGCGGTCGACATCGTAGTGATACCGGCTTCGTACGCTCGCGAGGCGGTGATCATGTCGACCATCTCCTCGACGGGATTGATGTTCGGATACGCGACATAGCCCTCGGCGTTCGCGTGCGGATGGCCGGGGTCGTACTCGAGGCGCGGTGCCTTCTGATCCTCGGTGATCTGCTGCACCGCGACGCCGCGCACGAACGCTTCGTACTGCGTGCCCTTCGCCTCGGGAACCGATGTCGACGCCATCACCACATCGCGACGCTTGTAGGCACCGCCATCGGCACCCTGCGTGGTCTGCGCGTTGGCGAGGTTCGACGACGCGACATTCATCCGCGTGCGCTGAGCCGACAGGCCCGACGCCGAGACTTCCATCGCGGCAAAGAAATCGGTCGTGTTCGTGATCGAGTTCGACATCAGGTTCCATCTCCTGCCGCGTAACGCAGCATCGCGATCCGCCGTGACACCAGCTCGGCCGTGGTGTTGTAGCGAGTCCGGTTTGCATCGATCTTCGAGAGCTCGCGTTCGAGCGAGACCGCGTTGCCATCGGGGCCCTGGAAGGCTCCGCCATCGTCGAACGAGGTGATCACCTGCGCCTGGCCGTTGCTCCCGGGATCCGTACGCGACAGATCGAGCGGGCGGTAGCCGGGGGTATCCAGGTTGGCGACGTTGCCCGCGAGTACCGTGTGGCGTTCGCGGTGATATGTGAGCGCCGCCTGAAGCGTATCGAGAGACCCGTTGATGCTGCTCACGGTGCCCTCTACAGCAAGGGCCAGGCCGATCGCAGCTCCAGGGGTAGCCCGTAGTTACCTCTGTTGCGGAACCTGACGTCGGCGTCCTTGACGCTCGATCGAACCGGTCGAAGTCGATCCTGTGAGCGATAAGATCGCGGAGAAAGTCTTCGGGCTGCTGTTCGAGAACAGCCCGGACGCTGCATTTGTCGTCGACCGATCCGGATGGCGGGTGGTGTCGGCAAACATGCGCGCCGTCGATCTGTTCGCCCGTGACCACGAGGAGCTCGTCGGGATGTCGCTCGGTGATCTCTCCTATGATCTCGAGCGCGACCTGACGATGCCGGGTCGCTACGAGGACGTCACCTTCAAGCGCAGCGATGGCTATCCAGTTCACGTCGCGCTTCAGGCTGCGCACCTCGACACGATCGAGCACGGACCCGTCGCTGCATATCTGGCGCGCGATGTCTCGGAGCGCCGCCTGCTCGAGGACGAGCTCCAGGCCAAACACTCCGCGCTGTTCACCGCGCACGCCGAGCTCGAGAAGGCTCACGCGTCCCTCGAGATCACCAAACTCGAGCTCGAGACCCGCAACCACGAGATCGCGCTGCTCGCCTGGCGCGCCGCCATGGGCGAGCTCGTCGCCGGCATCGCACACCACCTGAACAATCCGGTGGGTGCTCTCGCCAGTACCGTGCGTCGACTCGGTCAGGTGTCCGCGAAGCTCCCACCAGACCTCAAGGTCGAGCAGGATCGCCTCCTCAACCGCGTCAATCAGATCGCCCGCCGGATCGAATCCAACGTGGCCGCGATCGTCCAGGCCAGCCGCTCCAACGCCTTCGAGGATGTTCACAACCGACCGGAGCTCCCCGAGGAGTTGCAGGTCGTGCTCGCCACGTTCGCAGAGCGGATGGAAGACATCCCGACCAAAGGCCAGTCATGAAACACGCACGCATCCTCGTCGTCGACGATGACGACCACGTTCGAGAGGCTCTGGTCGACGAGCTCTCGGAATCCTATCGGGTCGAAGCCGTTGCCTCCGGCAACGAAGCGTTCGACGCCCTCACCGAGCATCAGTACGACGTCGTCATCTCCGACCTCAAGATGCCCGATCACGATGGCATCGAAGTGCTCGAGTTCGCGCGGACCCATCAGCGCGATCCGGTTCGCGTCCTGCTCACCGGCTACCTCGACGAGCGGGCGCAACGCGCCCTGATGTCTCCCGACGCCCCCTACAAGGTGGGCAAGCCGTGGCACGACGAGATCGAGATCGTGGTGCGACGCGGCCTCGAGCAGCGCGATCTCCAGCGCCGCTTGTTCGCCTCCGTCGAAGATGCCCTGTCGCTCTCCAACCTCGACGACGAGCTGACGAACACCCGCACGCCGCTCGAGCTCTCCGAAACGATCGTTCGCCGCGCGCTGATGGTTGAAGGCGTCACCGCCTGCGCGACAGTCGTGCGCACCGTCGAGGGCGAGCACGCGTTCACCGGCGGCATCGTGCCGAAGGTCGGCGTCGGCTGGTTTCTCGAGCTTCCCCTCGACGCAGACGGCGAGCTGATCCTGCGTGCGCGTGGTGTCACCGAGTCCTCTCGCGCCGTCGTCCGCTACATGGCGCATCGCGCACAGCGCGCATGTGGCGTCCTCGAAGCGCGGATCACCTCGATCGATGTCGCGACGGGCAGTGGCTCGCGCGTCAACCAGCTGATGCGGCAAGCCACCCTCGGTGCGCTGACTTCGTCGCTCCTCCACGATCTCGCGTCGACGATGCAGGCCCTGACGGCCGCGCTCGCCGACGTCAGCGACTTCGCCGGCACCAATCCAGAGGGCATGCACGCCGCGGTCGCCGACGCGAACTCCGCCGGCGAGGAAGCGATCCAGCTGTTCGTCCAGATGCGGAAGTTCATCCGCGACGGAGACGTGGCTCGCAAGCCGGTGCCGCTGCATCGCGTCGTCGAGCGCGCGGTCCGGATCGCCGGTGGCTACGTCCGCGAGCGTGCAGAGCTCCGGATCGCGCCGCTTCCCACCGCAGATATCTCGGTCGCGGAAGCCCTGTTCCTCCAGGTGCTCGCAAACCTCATGCGCAACGCTGCCAACGCCTCACCCAAGGGTGGCAAGGTCGACGTCGTCGCTCGCGTCACCGACACCGAGGTCATCCTGACGGTCACCGACGACGGCCCTGGCGTCGCGGCCGAGATCGCCGACACCATGTTCGAGCCGTTCGCCTCGACGACGCGCGAAGGCACCGGCCTCGGCCTCGCGATCAGCGCCTACGTCATGCAGATGCTCGAAGGCCGCATCAGCTACCGGCGTGCTCCCGATCGCGG
>JBBQJJ010000165.1:0-16924 GCA_038325805.1 Haliangiales bacterium | reverse complement strand
GCGACCGCCGACGGGTCGGAGAACCGCACCTCGGACTTCTGGGGGTGGACGTTGATATCGACGGTGCCGGCGGCCAGCTCGAGCATCACCACCGCGACCGGATAGCGACCGCGCGGGACCAGCTCGCCATACCCCATCGCGAGTGCGTGGAGCACCCCGCGATCACGGACGGCGCGCTTGCCGACGAACAGCTGGACGTTGCGCGCGGTGGCCTGCGCGAGCTCCGGCGCGCCGAGAAACGCGGTGACGCGCACGCCGCCTTCTTCACCCTCGATCGGGATCATCCGCGACGCGATCCGCGCACCGAGAACAGCCTGGACGCGCGCGAAGCCATCGCGATCTGGCGGGAGCTCGAGCGCAGTGCGCGCCACACCGACGCCGGGTGATCGATGCTTGAGCCGGAGATGGAGGTGCGGGTGGCCGAGCGCGACCTTGGCCATCCAGTCCGTGATGTGCGACGCCTCGGTGGCCTCGCCCTTGAGGAACTTGAGGCGCGCGGGGACGTTGAACAGCAGGTCCGCCACTTCCACCGTGGTGCCGACCGGCGCGCCGACCTCCGTGGCCGAGACGAGCTGCCCGCCCTCGATCACGACCCGCGTCCCAGCGAGATCGCGCTCGCGCCGCGTGGTCAGCGTGACCCGGGCGACACTGGCGATCGAAGGCAGCGCCTCCCCGCGAAAGCCCATGCTGGTGATGCCCCAGAGATCGTCGACGACCCGGAGCTTGGAGGTGGCGTGGCGCTCGAACGCGAGCACGGCATCTCGGGCAGCCATGCCGCAGCCATCGTCGGTGACACGGACCAGCGTTCGCCCGCCCGAGGCGACCTCGACCGTGACGGTGCGCGCACCGGCGTCGATCGCATTGTCCACCAGCTCCTTGACCACCGACGCCGGCCGCTCGATCACCTCGCCGGCAGCGATCTGATCGACCACGTGGGCCGGTAACACCGCGATCACGGGTTCCATACCTTTGGGGTAACACGCACCTCTGACACCTCCTCCGGCCGCTAACTGCGCTATAAGGCGAGCGGATGTCGAAGTCGGGACACGAGCGGGCTAACCATGCTCGCGTAGTCGCGGTCACCGGGGCATGCACGTTCCTCGGTGGAGAGCTGCTGCGCCGGCTCGAAGAAGATCCGAAGGTCCACCGGGTCCTCGCGCTCGATATCCGCCCGCCTGCCCTCGCACCGGGCAGCCAGAACAAGGTCGAGTTCGTCAAGATCGACCTGACGCAGCCCCAGGTCGATGCCGAGCTGGCCACGCTGATGACCCGCTACAAGGTCGACACGTTCGTCCACGGCGCGTTCCTCTCCCATCCGACCCACGCCTCCGAGTGGGCCCACGAGCTCGAGGACGTCGGCACGATGCACGTGCTCAATGCGTGCGCGGGTGCGCAGCCTCGGCGGTTCGTCATGGTGTCGACCACGCTGGTCTACGGCGCACACCCGAAGAACCCGAACTTCCTCGTCGAGGATGCCGAGCTCAAGGGCCATCGCGATTCGCGCTTCGTCAACGACAAGCTGCGCGCCGAGAAGCACGTCCAGCGCTACGCGAAGGAGTACCCGGGGGTCGAGGTCTGCATCCTGCGATTCGCGCCGATCCTCGGCCCGACGGTGTCGAACATGTTCACGCGGTTCTTCACGCGGCCGGTCGCGCCCGTGATGATGGGCCACGATCCGCTGATGCAGTTCGTGCACGAGCAGGATGCTGCCTGGGCGCTCGAGAAGGCCGTCCAGAGCAACGCCACCGGCGTGTTCAACATCGTCGGCAAGGGCGTGCTGCCGTACACCACGGTGCTCGCCTTGCTCGGCCGCGTCCCGATCTCGATGCCGCAGTGGGCTGCCCGGGCGATGACCAAGGTGCTGTGGACGGCGCAGCTGGTCGGCTCGCCGCCGAGCTTCCTCGATTTCCTGCTGTTCCTGTGCGTCGCCGACGGCGCGCGGGCCCGGCGCGAGCTCGGGTTCGCGCCCAGGCTATCGATCAAGCGCACGATCCTCGACTTCCTCGGCGTCGCCCCCGAGGACGGAGCCACCGACGTCACGCGAGCCCAGGCCTGAGAGACCATGACCGACGATAACGACGACGATTGGTACGGCGAAGCGGACCCACGCGTCCCCGATGCCACGCCGTGGCCCGAGCGCGACCTCGGCTTCCTCGGCGATGACGTCTACGCCGAAGGTAACGACTACGCGAAGGCCGAGCAGCCCACCACCGAGGCGGAGCTGCGCGAGCTCGAGCGCCGCGTCGAGCAACAGCGCACGCCGGTGTTCCCGATCGATCTACGCCGGCGTCTCCCACTCGAAGCTGTGTGGCGTCGCTGGCGTGCCCTCGCGATGTGGGGCCGCTCCGATGTCGTCGACGATTTCGGCCACGATCCCCGCGCCACCGCGCGCTGGGAGTGGCTGTTCGAATTTCTCTACTCGAAGTGGTTTCGCGTCGAGGCGCTCGGGCTCGACAACGTGCCGTCGCGCGGTCGCGCGCTGCTCGTCGCGAATCATGCCGGCTCGCTGCCGTACGACAGCGCGATGGTGATGCACGCCGTGCGTCGCGATCATCCGTCGCGCCGAGACGTGCGCCCGCTCGTCGAGGACACCGTGTTTCACCTCCCGTTCCTCGGGCCGATCATGAATCGGATCGGTGGCGTGCGCGCCGATCCCGAGAACGCCGAGCGGCTGCTCCAGAAGGACGAGCTCGTCGCGGTGTTCCCCGAGGGCGAGAAGGGCATGGGCAAGCTGTGGAAGGATCGCTACCGCCTGCAGCGATTCGGGCGTGGCGGCTTCGTCAAGCTCGCGCTTCGCACGGGGGCGCCGATCATTCCGGTCGCCGTGGTCGGTGCCGAAGAGGCCGCCCCGATGCTCGGCAAGGTGACGTGGTTCGCACGCAACATCGGCATCCCGTGGATTCCGGTCACTCCCACGTTCCCTTGGCTCGGTCCCGCAGGACTGTTGCCGCTGCCGAGCAAGTGGTACGTCGAGTTCGGCGAACCGATCGATCTCACCAAGCAAGGCCTCGGCCCCGAGGCCGCGGAGGATCGGCTGCTCGTCAACCGCCTCGCCGATCAGATCCGGCAGCAGATCCAGACGATGATCGACGGGTTGTTGTCCCGCCGGCGCTCCCCGGTGTTGGGCGCGTACCTGGGTTGAGTGTCGTCGAGTGCCGTCCTCGCGCCCCGAACACGAGCGGCTCTCTGGGGTTAGTGGCGCTCTAACAACCCCGTGTTAGTGTGGGTTCAGTGCGCGAGTACGACACCGAGTTCGACCGGCTGCTCGAGCGCGCACGCGAGCTGCTAGGCGCCGGTGATGATGTCGTGCTCGTCGATGCGAACCTCGCGATCAACCAGGCGCTGACGCTGCGCCCCGAATCGGTCGATGGCTGGCTCGTCAAGTGCCAGGTCGCCTCCGCGACCGGCGATGACATCTCGGCCCTGGCCGCGGCAGAGATGGCATGCAATCGCGCACCGGAGCGCGCCGAGACGCTGTACTGGCGTGGCGCGGTGCTTGGTGATCTGGGGCGACTCCGCGAATCGCTGCGCGCGATCGAGGGCGCATTCCGCGTGATCACCGATGACGACGCGTGGATGCTCGAAGATCTGTTCTACGAGAAGGCGATGATCCTCGAGACGCTCGGCCTGCACGATGCGGCGGTGGCGACGTGCGAGGTCGGCCTCGCACAGTGCCCGGGCTCGGCACTGCTGCGCGCGGCGCTGATGCCAGCGGAGCGGGCGCGGATGCGCTCGACGCTCAAGCTGCTGCGCGGCGGCCAGAGCTGACGGATCCCCTGTCGACGACATCCGGTGTCGATCACGCCGACGATCGGCGTTGCGACCAAGGACGATCAGCCTGATCAGCCCGATCAGCTAGACAGCGACCAAGGAGACGACAGACACAGGGGCGGTCCTCCGATGGCTCGCGCGTCGATCCATCGAGTCGTGATCGGCGATCGGGAGGACCGATTCGCGCGCGTTGCGCGTCGAAGGAATTCACCAAGTGGGCACCCGCCCGCGCCGTTTGCTACGATCGCCTCGTGCATCGCGTTGGTCTTGCCGCCGGTTGTCTGATCGGCCTCGCCGCGATCGGAATCGGCCTCTCCGCCGCTGATCAGGCGAAGACCACGCCCGAGCTTGGCCCGATCCAGCAGGCGGTCGCCGCCGGCAAGCACCTCCGCATCGAAGGCCCCCGTGGTCCGATCCACGTCTGGATCCCCGCCGGCTATCGCGCGGATACCGGAGCGACCCTCGTCTACGTCCACGGCTACTTCGATAACGTCGACACCGCGTGGATCGGCCACCAGATCCCAGAGCAGTTCGCGATGGCCGGGCTCAACGCGATGCTGATCGCGCCCGAGGCGCCGATGCAGCAGAAGATTCCGGTCAACTACCCGAACCTCGGGGAGCTGATCCGGATCGCCGAGGACGCGAGCGGCACGTTGCGCGGCGCTGCGTTCACCGCCGTGATCGGCCACTCCGGTGCATTCCGCACGATCCAGGCGTGGCTCGACGAACCGACCCTCGATCACATCACCATGGTCGATGCGATGTACGGCGAGGAGGAGCTGATCGCCGCGTGGCTGCGTGCGTCGCCGAACCGCAAGCTGATCACCCTGGGAGAGGATACGTTGCTCGGCACCGAGTCGTTTGCGTCGAAGTTCCCCGACGACACGTTCACCATCGATCGCGTCCCGCCTGCCTACGAGCTGTGGCCCGCGCAGGCACGCACGGCGAAGCACCTCTACGTACGCGCGCAGTTCCTCCACATGCCGCTCGTCACCGACGCGATCGTGGTGCCCTCGTTGTTGCGACTGTTGCCCGTCGAGCGGCTCGGCGAGCTGCCGTGGCAGCTGCCGCTCGGCACGCTGCAACCGATCATCGACGCGCCGCCGGAGTGAGATGTCCCCGCGCGTGAAGTCGATGCTCGCGAGCGGAGTCGCCGTGATCGCGCTCGGGGTGCTCGCGTACCTGACACCGGGACTGCGCCGCGAGCTGATCTTCGATCTGACGTACTGGGACGCGCGGCCGGGCGATCCGCCCGAGCTCGGTGGTGGCACGGGTCCGGGGTTGGCGAAGGCACCGCGCACGCGCGTGGTGCTGATCGATGGGCTCGATGCGCAGGTCACGCCGGGGCTCGCGCACTGGCGTGCGGCCTGCAAACGCGGACTCGAACTCAGCGTCGACGTCGGCTTCCCGACGGTGTCACTACCGGTCGAGGCCGCGTTGTGGACAGGCCTGACCCAGCAGCAGAGCGGGATCGTCCATCGCGGTGGAGGCAAGGACGGCAAGTACGGTCGGCCGCTGGATCCGCCGCTGCGTGGCATCCCCTCGCAGGTTCCGAGGTCGATCGCGATCGCCGAGGACCACGGCTGGATCGTGCGGTCGCTCGGCTTCGCGCAGACCGCGCCTCCCGCCGGTACGCATCCCGCGGACGATCTCGCCCCTGCCGTGTGGGCCAAGCGATGGGAGACCGATGCGCGCGCGGCGGTCGAGAGTCGGTCGCCGCTGGTGTTCATCCACGTGCTGCGCGTCGACACTGCCGGGCACAAGTTCGGGCTCGGGCCGCACTACGGGCGGATCGCCGCCGAGGCCGACGCGCTCCTCGGCACGCTGTTCGCCGCCGCGCCGGGTGACGACGTGCGGTGGTTCCTTCTGTCCGACCACGGTCACCTCGGTGGCCACGGTGGCGAGGAGCGCTCGCTGCGCCACGTCGAGGGCTGCATCCTCGGCGCGGGCATGCAGCCGCAGCGCGGACCGCTGATCCACATCGTCGATGTCGCGCGCGCGATCGCGGACTCGACGGGCACCACGCTCGACACCGCCTCGCGCGGTCGGCCGCTCTCCGTCGCACTCGCCGCACCGCTGTCGGACGATCAAGCGGTGCCGCCCCTGGCGTTGTCACGCGGTGCGGTCGCGATCTTTCTGATCGCCATCGCGCTCGCTTCGATCGTGTGGGGTGCGCGCCGCTGGTGGCTCGCGCCGTGGTGGTTCGCGATCGCGTGCGTGACAACGCTCGTCGGTCTGGGCGAGCCGTCGCTGTCGGTCGGCTGGCTCTACGCCTACGACGGCCGCGCGATGCTCGAGCTCTGGATCCCGGGCCTGCTCGTCGCGATCGCGGCGACGTGGTTCGGGCTTGGCAAGACCACGCTCGCGCGCGTGATCGCCGCGCAGCTCGGCGTGCCGCTGCTCGCGCTCGCTGCCGCGATCACCACGTCGGGTGCGTGGTCGACGCTGGCCGGTGCGGAGGTCGCGCCGGTCGTCCCCCACTACACCGCCTACATGCTGGTGCTCGTGTTGATGGTCGGTGCGGGTTCAGCGGCGGTCGCGCTCGCGATCCTCGCTCGGCTCGTCTACAGCGCGATCAAGCAGCGCGACTCGCAGCCCCCCGACGTAGCCGCGTCTCATAGGTGAGATCGAACCCGCTCGAATCCAGGTTGGGACTTGATCACCTCGTCGCGTCAGTCCTTGCGGTCGTACTTGTCGTCCTTGCGGTCGCGCTTGTCTTCCTTGCGGTCTTCCTTGCGGTCGCGCTTGTCTTCCTTGCGCTCTTCCTTGCGATCGCGCTTGTCTTCCTTGCGATCGTCCTTGTCGTAGTGCTTGTCGTGATCGCGGTTGTCGTGGTCCGGACGGGCTTGGTTCGACGGCGCCGGACGGTAGGGCGCCGGTCGGCTGCTCTTCGGCTGATAGCCCGCCGGCTTGTAGCGCCGGTACCGGTTGGGTTGGCTGATCGAGCGGACCCGCTGCGGCGCCTCGTACACGACCCAACCGCGGTTGTGATACGAGGACCGGTACCAGCGACCACCGTCGTTTCGCCAGTAGTAGTTCTCCGAGTAGAAGATCGGCTCGTCGTAGTCGGCGATCACCTGAACACCCGGCTCGATCACGACGAGGTCGGGCGTGGAGATGGAGCCGGTGGCCGAGTACGAGGCTGTGCCGGCACACGCCGTCACGAATAGTAGGGACGCTAGGAGCAATCTCATTGGGTCCAATGTGGCACTTCGCGGGGAACATGTTGTTCAGCGCGGCTTGCGATTTCAGGAGAGTCAGCGTGCGCCCACGCCCGGCACGAGCGGAGGCGCTCGCTGTCTACTTGCGTGGTGGCTGCGCTTGGTTCTCTCGCCAGATGCGGCCGTCGAGCGTGCGATCGACGCGCACCCGCGGCGCCTCGACAACGCGTTCCTTGAGCCGTCGTGCCACCTCGGGCAGCTGCCCCGCGAGGTCGTTGCGCTGCAGCGGATCGGCGGCGAGATCGTAGAGCTCGACGAGATCGTCGGCCGGCGACACGATGACCTGGAGCGGCCACTCGACCACGCTGTACTGCCGCTCCTCGTGGACGATCAAGGCGCGATCGACGGGGGGACGAAGCTCCGGCGGACCATCGAGCAGCGTCGCGACGAGGTCCTGCCCGTCGAGCGGGCCCATCGCGTGCGGCGCACCGATCAACGCGAGGAGCGTGGGTGCGAGATCGACGAGCGAGACCGGATCGACGCGAGGGCCACCCTTCACGCCGGGCACGCGGATCGCGATCGGGATCCGGACCAGCGGCCCATAGGTGACGATGCCGTGGGTATCGAGGAAGCGCGCATCTTCCTTGAGCGACTCGCCGTGATCCGACGCGAATACGATGATCGTGGAGTCGCGCAACCCCTTCTTGTCGAGCTCGTCGAGGAGCCGCCCCACGCTGCGATCGATCGCGAACAGCATGGCGCGATAGCGATGCTCGACGTCGTTCGCACCGGGATTGACGGCGCGGCGCAACTCACCCTGCGGCGTGATCTGATGATGTTCGTGGACGTCGAAGTAGTGGCCCCACGCGAAGAACGAACGCGGCGACTTGCTCGCTTGCTCCTTGCTGATCGCGCGCAGCAGCTCGTCGGTGGTGACCGGCGAGCTGATGTGATCGCCGATGTCCTCGGTCTCCCAGTCGGTGTGGACCGTGCGAACCTGATCGAAGCCGCGGCCCAGCATGACGTCACCGACGTGGCGCAGCACCTCGCCGGGCATCGCCGAGACCGTCAACCGCCCCGTCGCGCGAATCGCCTCGGGAAGCGTGGTCTCGACTCGCTGGAACGGATCGCGCCGCCCCGTGAGCAGCGTCCCGAGCGAGACATCGGTGCCCGTCGCCGGTGCGATGGCGCGCGTGAAGAACACCGAGTCGTCGAGGAGCTTCGCGAGCCGCGGGAAGTCTTCGCGATGCGGTGCATCGGGCGCGAGGACATCGAAGCGCAAGGCATCGACGGTGATCAGCAGGATGTTCATCCCGCGCGTACGCTCGAGCACCACGCTGGGCTCGACGGACCACCGGTACGCGACCGGATCGGCGCTCTTCGTTGGCACCGGCGCGACCGGGCGCGCGATCGCATCGCCGCCATCGCAATCCTGATCGATGCCGTCGCCGGGGATGTCGATCGCGCCGGGGTTGATCGTCGGATCGCGATCATCGCAATCGCCACCGCCGAGCATCGGCGAGGTGCCGTCACCGTCGAAGTCGAACAGCTCGCGGCCGAGGTTGACGAGGTCGCGCGCCTGACCGCGCATGCTCTTGATGAGTCTGCGATCGCGCTCGACCGCGAGACCCTCGGTCAGCGCCGCAACAGTGGTGCCGAGGACGATCGCCGCGACGGCCACGGCCAGGTACGGCGAAGGCCGCGCTCGACGAGCCTGCCGTGCGATCACGCCTGCGAGCGCGATCAACGCGAGGGTGGCGGCGAGCTGCGCGTCGAGGTACCCGCTGCCGAGCTTGCGGCGCACCAGCATGATGACGCCCGCGATCCCCGCGCACGCGAGGATCGGCAACGCACGCGACGCGAGGTCACCCGAGGCGAGCCGGCGACCGAGCGCGATCGCGATCGCGAGGAGGATCCACAGCAGGACAGGTCCGGCGTACGGCCACACCGCGGCGCCCGGAAGCGTGCTGGCGAACGCGCCGTCGAACAACGTCGCGCAGACCGGTGCGGTGATCAGCAGGCTCGGTGACGCGAGCAGCAGCGCGACGACCCAGCCTCTTCCAGGCCGCTCGAAGGCGGGGCGCTGGGCGATCCATTCGACGCCCGCACACGCGACGCCACCCACGAGACCGACCGCAGCGAACAGTGGGACCATGACGAGCGCGAGCTCGGCATGACCGAGCCGCAGGGTCTCGACGCCGCCGAGCACCGCTGCCCCGAGGACGTGCGCCACGATCACCCACGCGAGCGAGTTGCGTGGGGGCGACGGCGACGCCAGCGAGCCGTCAGGCGAGCCAGTGCCCTTGGGGTACATCGATCGATCAGACCACGACTGCTCGACGGAGTGAAGCCGTCGACGACCACCTCTCCATCCGTCCAGGCCCTGCAACGAGCTACTTCGCGGGCGGGTACTTCTGGAGCTTGCGCTGCAGCGAACGGCGATGGATGCCGAGCCGGCGCGCGGCCTCGGAGATGTTGCCGCCGGCATCGGAGAGGACGCGGTTGATGTGCTCCCACTCGGCGCGCGCGAGCGACGGCGCACGGTATTCGTCGGACTCCGGCGGCGGCGGATCGAGGGGCGGCGCCTCGCCGCGGGCGAACGCCGAGACGATGTCGTCGGCGTCGGCGGGCTTGGACAGGTAGTAGGTGGCACCGAGTCGAACCGCGTCGATCGCGGTGGCGATGCTGCCGTACCCGGTGAGGATCAGCGTCTTGGTCGAGGGATCGATCTCGTTGAGCGCCTTGACCAGCTCGAGGCCGCTCTTGCCGGGCATCTTGAGATCGAGCACGGCAAGCTCGGGCGAGTCGGCCTGCGCGGCGGTCACGGCGGTGTCGTAGTCCTGGGCGCTGCGGACGTCGTACCCACGATCGACGAACGCTCGCGCCAGGCGGTTCCGATACACCTCGTCATCGTCGACGAGGAGGATCGACGTCTTGTGCTCGGCTCCGGTGGTCACGCTGACTTGGATACTACTGCGGGCGAGATGGCTACGGCACTCCGCTGCGGCGTGGTGTCGCGCTCCGGTACGGCGATGTCGGTGGGAAGCCGAACCGACACCTCGGTTCCTTCGCCAGGGATCGAGTCGATCTGCAGACTTCCACCGACGCCCTCGATCACCGCGCGGGCCAGAAATAGTCCGAGGCCCATGCCACGGCCGGGCGCCTTGGTCGTGAAGAACGGCTCGCCGATCCTCGCCATGATCTCCTCGGGCATCCCGGGGCCACGATCGCGCACCGAGATCGCGAGGGTCTTGTCGTCGCCCCGGACGCTGAGCACCACCGCCGTTCCGGGTGGGGACGCGTCCTGTGCGTTGGTGATCAGCGAGCGCAAGGCCTGACTGACGGCGCGAGGTGGCAGTCGGAGTACGCGGTTCGCGACGCTGTCGGGGAGATCGCGATGCACCGGCGTGGTGGTGCGGACCGCGGCGAACGCTTCGTCGAGCAGCGCGGCGATCGTGGTCGGTGCCAGCGCCTCGCCGACGGTGCCGACCCCCTGCCCCATCTGCTCGAGGATCGCGCGGCAGCGCCCGACCTGCTCGCGGATCAGCCGCGCATCCGCGGCAAGCTCTGCGAGGTTTGCCGGCCCGGCATCCACCTTGGTGAGCGCGCGCTCGAGCTCTTTGGCCGCGAGCGCGACCGTTCCCAAGGGCGTCGACAGCTCGTGCGCGGCGCCGGCCGACAGGGTGGCGAGCGAGGCCAGGCGCTCCTGGCGTGCCGCGAGGTGCCGCGCCTCGGTCAGCTCGGTCTCGCGTTCCCCGAGCGCGACCGTGATGCGCTGGAGAAAGTGCACGACGAACGCGGAGGCGACGCCGAGCCCGACCCAGGCACCGACGGCGCGATTGTCGAGCGGGATCTCGAGGCGCTGGTGGACGATCAACAGCAGGCCGAAGCCGACGAACGACAGCGCACCGAGGAGCCAGGCCCACTTCGCGCGCAGCAGCACCGTCGCGAGGGCGATCTGCACGACGTACAGCAGCCCGAACGGGTTGTTCGGACCACCGGTCAAGTAGAGCAGCCCCGTGAGGATGCCGACGTCCAGCATCATCACCACCGCGAGCTGCCACTCGTGCACGGTGCGCGTGGGTGTCTCGCGACGGCGATCGCCGAAGAAGTAGAGCTCGAGCAGGAGATTCGAGACCAGGCCGATGCCGATCACGCCGAGCAGCGAGGCGATCGGCAGCACGCCTTCGAGGACGAACTGCCCGACCAGGACGGTGAGTGCCTGCCCGGCGGTCTGTGCCCAGCGGAGGCGCGCGAGCCAATGGATGTTGACCCAGTTGCGCTCGGGGATGGCTGTGGGGCGAGCCACGTACCCACCCTAGCATTGTCGTTCGGCGGTGGGTCTGCTCTCACGATCCACATGCCTACCGCTAAACGAAAAACGGCCCGGTCCGAGGACCAGGCCGCTCTCTGCAATCGATCGTGGATCAGCCGCCGAGCGACTTCTGCCCCTTCTCGATCACCCAGGTCTTGTAGTACTCGGCCGCGGGCGTGCCCTGCTGGACGCGCTCGTTGGCCTTCTTCAGCTCTTCGTCGATCAACGTCGTGAAGTTCTCGATCGGCACGGCGCCGCCGATGAACCGCCCGTTGATGAAGAAGCCCGGCGTGCCGTTCACACCGAACGCCTGGAGCGACTTGATGTCGTTCTGCACCAGCTGCTGGCAGGCACCCTTCATGTCGCTCTTGAACTTCGCGACATCGAGCTGCAGCTCCTGTGCATAACCGACGACGTTCTTGCAGCCCTCGTCGGTGTCCCAACACTTCTTGCCGCCGTCGGCGTCAGAGTTGTCGAGCTGGCGAGCCTTGAAGCCCTTGTCCCAGATCAGGTTGTTCATCTCGACGTTCTTGTTCTGCTTCGCAGCAGCGCAGAACGCGAGCGCACCCGCCATCGCATTGCGCGGGTGGACGACGAGCTGCTTGTAAACCACGCGGAGGTCATTACCGTACTTCTTATGTAGCTCTTCGATGGTCACACGGACCTTCTCGCAATACGGTCAACCATAGTCGAACGCCTCGACGAGTGTCACCTTGGCGTCGGCCGGGCCGACGAAGGCGTCACCGTCGATCGGCACCGCGTACGTCTTCGCGCGATCGGGCTCGGGACGCTGCGGCCGCGCGGCCGCTGCTCCCGCACCGCCACCTGCTGGAAGCTTGTCCAGCTTGGCGATGATCAGGTCGAGCTTGCGCTCGAGATTTTTGGTGTCCTGCTGGCACCCGGCGATACCGAGTACTGCAGCCACCACGAGTAACGACTTCATCATGACCTCCGGTCCCAAGATTTCCCCGAGCTGGGGGTTGATTGCAAGCCTCAGCCGCCGAGGCTCTTCGCGCCCTTGTCGATCACCCAGGTCTGGTAGTAGCTCGCGGCCGGCGTACCCTGCTGGATGCGCTCGTTGGCCTTCTTGAGCTCCTCGTCGATCAGCGTGATGAAGTTCTCGACGGGCACGGCGCCGCCGATGAACCGGCCGTTGATGAAGAAGCCGGGCGTCCCGTTGACGCCGAACTGCTGCAGCTGCTTGATGTCGGTCTGGACGATCTGATTGCACTCGCCCTTCATGTCGGCCTTGAACTTGTTGACGTCGAGCTGGAGCTCCTGCGCGAAGCCGACGGTGATCTTGCAACCGTCCGGGCTATCCCAGCACTTGCCGCCACCCGTCTTTTCGGCGCCTTTCTCGGCCTGCGGATCAGCCGCGACATCCGAGAGATCCATGTTGCGCGCCTTGAAGCCCTTGTCCCACAGCAGGTTATTCATCTCCTTGTGCTTGCCCTGCTTGCCGGCGGCACAGAACGCGAGGGCCGACGCCATCGCGTTGCGCGGGTGGACGACGAGCTGCTTGTAGACGACCCGGAGGTCGCTGCCGTACTTCTTGTGCAGCTCCTCCATCGTGGGGCGCACCTTCTCGCAGTACGGGCACGCGTAGTCGTATGCCTTGACGACGGTGATCTTCGCATCGGCCGGGCCGTCGAACGCATCGTTGGCGACGGGCACCGCGTACGTCTTCGCACGATCCGGCTCGGGGCGCTGTGCGCGCGGGTTCGCGGCACCAGCGGCGGCGCCCTTCGCACCGCCGCCCTGGTCGAGCTTCGCGATGATCAGGTCGAGCTTGCGCTCGAGGTTCTTGGTGTCCTGCTGGCAGCCAGCGATGCTGAGCGCGGCGGCGATGAGAGCGAGCTTGTTCATGAGGTCTCCGTAACTTCCTAGGCTTGCGTTAGCGAACGAAACACTACTCGGCCGTGCACGTCGCATCCGAGGTGGGTGCGGTGGGCCCTTCGCCGTTGACGGCACAGTTGCAACACAGCGGCTCCGCGAGGAACGCGGCCGTGGGTTCATCGATCGTGGACGTGTCCTTGCGAAGCTCGGCCTGGAGCTCGCAGGCCTCGTCATGGGACAGCACGCCATCGTTATCGGCGTCGGCTTCCGGGTGCGCCTGGCGCAGTTGTTCGGCGAGCTCGATGTTGTAGACGCAGGTCTCGACGCCGCGGGCCTCGGCACTGCGCGCGCCACCGAGAGCGACGAAGGCCCAGGCGACAAGGGCGACCAGGTGGACGAGGCCGAGCCGCGACTTGCGCGGCGGACCGAGCACGCTCGAGATCCGGTGATCGAGCGCATAGGGAGCCGCGAGCGCGACGCCGCTCGGGGTGGAGCGAAGCTGCGCCATCTCGAGCAGCAACCGTGCGTACGCCGGGCGCTCGATCCGACCAACCTCGAGGGCACGTGCATCACAGGCGGCCTCGCGCGCAGCCTCGAGCCGACGGCTCGCGAGCCCGACGACCGGGTACCACCAGAACGTCGCACGGGCGATCAGCTGGACCAGTCGACCGAGGGCATCGAAGCGACGGACGTGCGCGAGCTCGTGAAGCAACGCGGCGCGCAGCGTGGGTTGTTCGAGCAGCGCGGGCGGCACGACGATCAGCGGACGCAGCACGCCGATCACGTAGGGCCCGGTGACAGCGTCACCGACGACGAGCTGGACGCGGCGAGGTGCATCGAGCTCGGCGAGGATCGCACGACCCTCAGGGGCGGGTGATGCACGGCGAGCGATCGCGAGGGCTGCGCGCTCGGCGCGGTTCGCGCGCAGGAGGACGAAGGCGAACCCGGCGGCCCATAGCGCACCGAGCAGCGACCAGCCCATCCAGAGAGAAGCAGCGACGGGTGCGGCCGCCGACGAGGTGGTGATCGGCAGAGGACCGCTGGCAGCACCACCGCGGAGGATGGCGAGCACGTCGGCGAGCGAGAACGGCAGAGCGGGTGCCCACGGTAGGGCGAACTTGACGATCACGACGAGCCACACGGCGGCCTGCCATGCGGGCGGGATCCGGCGACCGCGGGTGAGGACGAGTGCGATCGCGGCGAGCACGGTGCCGTGCACCGCCATCATCGCGAGCGCTCCGAGGAGCTCCTTCGCGGCGGCGCTCATCGGCTCGAGCCCCCTTCGACTCGCGGGCTCGTCATTTGCGCTCCTTGCGCGTCGGCTTCTTCTCGGCTTCGGAGATCTTGCGCTCGATCGCACGGAGCTGGTCGGCCGACAGGTTGTCGTCCTCGATCAGGTTGAGCACCAGCGAGTCGGCCTTGCCGTCGAACACCTCGCGCACGAAGTCGCGGAGGCGATCGCGCAGCACGTTCTCGCGGCGGTGCGCCGCCTTGTAGAGGAACGGCTCGCGGTCCTTGTCGACCACCACGGCGTTCTTCACGGCGAGCCGGCCGAGCAGCGTCATCACCGTGGTGTACGCCAGCTCCTGGCCGCGGCGAGCGAGCTCGGCACGAACCTCGGCGACGGTGCCTTGCTCGACGGCCCACAGCGCCTTCATGACGCGGAGCTCGCCGGGGCTTAGGTCTGGAGTGCTCATTACGACGACCTTCGTAGGATTACTACAACCGTAGTTTCGAAAGCAAGCACGACGTCCAGCGCGTCTTCAACCCGGTGATCGCGATCGCCATTCCCGGACGTACCTCCCTGTTCGGGCAAGGGGCCGCTCGACGGCGAGCAGCGGCAAAAAGGCGAAGCCGAACAGCGGGTAAGGAAACCAGATGTTCATCAGCAGCACGACGCCGACATGAAAGCCCCAGACCCCGACAGCCCACCATCGCCCGAGCCGCTGGTGGAACAGCGCGATCGGGGCCCCGAGCTCGAGCGCGATCGACATCACGGAGAACATCGCGAGGAGGCTGGGATGCCCGAGCAACGTGGTGGCAAGCGGCGCGGTGGTGTCGCCGAACAGCAGCTTGCGCAGGTTGTCGGTCGCGATGTGATTGCGCAGGGTCTCGCCGTCGATCCAGTCGATCCCCGAGAGCCGGAGCTTCGCGATGCCGGCGAGCACGTAGGTCGACGCGGTGAGCGCGAGCATCAGCTTGAGCGGCCAGCCGTAGCCGGTGGTGCTCGATCGATTCCGCCCTCGGGCCACCGCCCAGACATCCGCGGCAGGCGCGAACGACAGCGCGATGACGTGGAGCACGAGGAGGTTCTCGGTGTGGAACGGCATGCCCCACGAGTTGCGGTAACCGAGCGTGAACGTCAGCGCGACCGCCGCGATCGGAGCGGTCACGCGATACGCGACGCCGAGCACGAACAGCGCGAGCACCGCGCTGGTGGCGATGCCGATCGCGAGCACGACGGCCGGTGGCAGCGGCTCGGAGGCGATCCGCACCAGGCCGTACGGACGAAACCCGGTCGGCAAGCTCGCGACGCGATAGATCTCCGGGAGTCGCGCGGTGACCCAACCGAACGCGAACAGCCCGACGAGGATCCGGATCGCGGCGAGCCGCTCCGCGGGTGCGGGGGCGAAGAACCAGCGGTTCACGGCGGCACCTGGCAGCGCGTGACCTCGCGCTCGGGCCCGAGCGTGTCCTCGAGTAACGCGGCGAGCGCATCGTGGGTCGCGGTGACGATCCGGATCGCGACGAGCTCGCCGCCTCGTACGCGCTCGGCGATCTGGCGACACAACACCTGCGCCGTCGCCTTCGAGGATGCGGCCTGCTCGACGATCCGATACGCCTGCAGGATCTCGCCGCTGCCGACGAGCCGCGGGCTCAACAACCGGCGCTCGCCGGTGCGCGTGACGCCGAGCGGATAGCTCATCCGATGCTCGATCGGTCGCACGCTGCCGAACATCGGATACGTCGACAGCGGGAAGCCGTCGTCGTACGGATCGCACCGCAGCACGGGTGACAGCGTGACGAGCACGAGCAGACAGCTCGCGACGGCAGCCAGCACCTTCGGCACGGCGCTTAGCCTAGCCCCAGAGCTCAGGGCATAGGAGCTCGCGCGCTCACCCAGGTCAGTTCACTGTCGGATGACGCGCCAGCTGGTGCGCGACTGGCCGATCTCGAAATAGAACGAGAACGCGAACGTGATGTTGCCGTCCTTGCTGACCAGCCCGTCGGGCGGGTTCGGGAACGGCGCGGCGGCGTGGAACGATTTGACGGCTTCGTCGTCGAGCTCCCGGACACCCGACGGTGCGGTCACCGTGACCTTGACGAGATCGCCCTTCGGTCCGAGCACCACGCGCACCTCGGTGATGCGGGTCTTGAACCCGTGATGCGTGCCCTGCGGATCGGCGCGGCGCCACACCGTCTGCGGATCCCAGTTTTGTGCGACCTGGCGCTTCATCCGGTTGAAGAAGCTCGCGAACACCCAGCGCTTCGCATTGAGCGCGGTCTCATCGCCGTTCTCGACCTCCTCGAGGTGATCCACCGAGCCACCACCGACGATGCGCTCGAGCTGTTCCTTGCTCGGCTTGAGGTTCGGGACGGGGGGTGCACCGCCGCCGGCACCGCCCTCCCCCTTGGTCAATTGACCGGGGTCGCGGCGCTGCTGCTCGACGGCCCCATCACCGCGGCGTGGGATGCCGCCGTTCGCGACGATCGGCGACTTCTCGTTGGCCACGCCCTTCTTCATCGCATCCTGCGGGAGCTCCGCGGCGGCCGGCGCACCGGGCTGGCGCATCGACAGCGTGCCCGGGACCTGCGGCGCCTTGAGATCCTTACCGGGCTC
>JBBQJJ010000164.1:0-17298 GCA_038325805.1 Haliangiales bacterium | reverse complement strand
GGGCGGCTGGATCGAGCGAGAGGTCGAGACGTTTCGCGAGCGCGGCTTCCTGCCGGTGTCGCTCGGCGCGGCGATCCTGCGCGTCGAAGGCGCTGTCGCGGCCGCCCTCGCGCAGCTCGATCTGCTGGCGCGTACGACGGCGCCGTGATCGCGGCGACGCCAAGCTCAGCCAGGAAGGATCATGCACGCGTCCCCGAGCTCGTGACTCGATAGGCCGTGGGCTTCCGCGAGCGCGAGCGCGCGAGATAGTCGCGCGTGCGAGGCGAACGCACGCAGTAGATCGAAGTGACTCTCGCCGGGAACGTGCAACCCACTGACGAGTCCATCGACGACGGCAGGTCGATAACCCTCGGACAATCGCAGGGTCGCGACCCCCGGACCGGCGACCCCCGCACTTGCCTCGAGCGCGCGCACCACGGTCGTACCGATCGCGATCACGCGCCCACCTTCACCTCGAGCCTTGCGGATCGCTGCTTCGGTGCGCGCGGGAAGCTCGTACCGCTCCGGCCACGGCATCTCGCGATCGAGAGCGTCGTCGCCTGTCGAGGACAACCCTGCTGCGTGCGTCAACGTCGCGATCTCGATCCCCGCGCGGCGCAGACCGAGGAGCACGCTCCACGTCAGTGGTCTCCCAGCCGATGGCATCTCCGCAGCCCACGGCCGCGCGGCATAGGCGGTCTGGACGGCGTCGAGCGAGAGCGGTTCGTGACGATGCGCGTACTGCACGGGCGCGCCACCCGCGTAGAGCGCCCGCCACAACGCGTCGCCACCGGTGGTCTCGAGTGCGATCCGGCGACCCGTCGCGGCG
Source organism: Haliangiales bacterium (assembly GCA_038325805.1). Lineage (GTDB taxonomy): Bacteria > Myxococcota_A > Polyangia > Haliangiales > Haliangiaceae > JABFXX01. The sequence goes on along the minus strand of JBBQJJ010000164.1, from coordinate 16,490 downwards.
ACGACACGCGCGCGGATCCCACCGAGCCAGAGCTCCGCGCCAGGGCGCACGTCGGGTGGAACAGGTCGACGCTCGGTCGGCGTCCGCCAATCGCCGGCACCGAGCAGCACGCCCTCGAGCCGCGTCCCGTCGACGGGACCGGTGAGGCGAAGCTCGATCGGATCGCCATCGCTGGTCGTTGCTCGTAGCGAGCCGGGCAGCGTCGCCGCGTCGTTGACGACGACGAGATCGCCGGCACGGAGTAACCCAGGCAGCTCGGCGAACGATCGTAGGGCCACTCGATCACACGTCGGATCGATCGCGATCAGCCGGACCGCGTGGCGCGACACCTCGGCGGTTGCGAGGCGGATCGGGTGGAGGGCCGCGCTCACCACGAGGAGGCCGCGATCCGCGCACCACCTCGCGCACGCGCATCGTCCTCGATCATCCCGATGATCTTCGCCGCGACATTTGTGGGCCGCTGCAGCGTGGTGCGGTCTGCGTCGGGCATCGCCGCGGCGTGCATCACCGTATCCATCTCACCCGGATCGACCGCGAGGATCCGGACGCCCGTCGACGCGAGCTCGGCGGCGAGGATCCGCGACAGGTGATCTTGCGCGGCCTTCGAGATCCCGTAGGCACCCCACGTCGGATACGGCTCGATCGCCGCATCGCTCGACAGGTGGACGATCGTCCCCGCACCGCGCAGCGCCATCGCACCGGCGAGCACCTTGGTCAGTCGGAACGGACCGACGAGGTTGGTCTCGAGGACGTCCGCCAGGTCCTCGCACTCGGTATCGAGGAGCAACCGCAGCGGCACAGGTCCCAGCGAGCTCGCGTTGTGGATCGCGATCCCGATCTCGCCCACGAGGCCATGCGCCTGCCCCGCGATCCGATGGGTCGCCTGCTTGTCGGCGACGTCGGCTGCGATCGCGTGTGCGATGCCGCCTCTTCCGCGGATCCCCGCGACGACATCTTCGAGCGGGCCGAGCTGCCGCCCGACGAGCACGACCTTCGCACCTCTCTCGGCGAGTGCCTCGGCCAGTGCCCTGCCCAGCCCGCGGCTGGCGCCGGTGACCACGACTCCCTGCTGTTCGATCTGCATAACTTCACCCTGCATCGTCGCTGCTAACATGTCATCGGTTGTGCTAATCCCTTGGCAGGAGGCCATCCGATGAGCCAGAACCATCTCGCCGACAACATCCGCGCGGTGCGCGAAGCACGCGGGCTGTCCCAGCAACAGATCGCGAAGGCCGCCGGGATCCCGCGCGCGACCTGGACGCACCTCGAGTCCGGCGGTGCGAATCCGACGCTCGCCGTGCTGATGAAGGTCGCGAGCGCGCTGCAGGTCCGCCTCGACGAGCTGCTCGCTCCGCCGCGCCAGTCCGCCCGCCACCTCACTGCCGCCGAGCTCCCCACGCGGACGAAGGGCCAGGTCGCGATCCGCAAGTTACTGCCCGAGCCACTACCTGGCCTCGACATCGAGCGCATGGTGTTGCCGCCGCACGCGCGGATGGCCGGCGTGCCACATACCCCAGGCACCCGCGAATACCTGACCTGCGAGCGCGGCAGCGTCGAGCTGGCGGTCGCGGGCGAGCTCTACACGCTTGCCGAGGGTGACGTGGTCACGTTCCGTGGCGACCAGCGCCACGGCTACCACAACCCCAATGACAAGCTCGCGATCGCCTACTCGGTGATCGCGTTCAGCTCGACCTAGAACTTATAGGACAGCCCGAGGCGGGCGTAGACCAGGAAGTCTTTGTCGCCCATCGGCTTGCTGAACAAGTCCGTGAACAGCGCGCGCTCGTCTTTGCCCTGGAACGGTGCACCTTCGAAGATGCCGTAGAGGTTCCAGTGCTGATCGACCGCGATCTCGGCGATCAGCGAGACCATGAAGCGAACGCCGCCATCGCGGTCGAAGAAGTCCTTGCCGGTGTTGCCGGTCAGCTTCTCTGCCTTGCGCTGATCGTCGGCCGAGAAATCAGCCGGGTTGCCGCCATCGAGCACGCGGTTCTTGTAGCCGACGCAGGTCGCGGTCGGGTCGGTGCCTTCGAAGCCGTTCGCCATCGAGTTATCGAGCGCCGGGCAGTGGCGATCACTCCACATCTCGAGATACGCGCGACCGCTGATCGTGACGTTCGACAGCGCGGTGAGCGACGCGATCGCGCCGACATCGAAGGTCACACCGTTGCGCTGCGAGTCGTCGAACAACTTGCTGCCGTAGTACAGATTCGTGAACACGCCCGCGGAGAACGGGTCGTTGTTCGACAGCATCGCGCGAGCGCCGACCCCGAGCTCGGTGCGCGCGAACATGGTGCGCACACCGATCGACGCGTCGAACCCGAACCGCTTCGCAAGCCGTCCGGCGCCGACCGTGATCCGCCCGTTGAGGAAGTACGGGTAGCCCGCATCGAAGTCGACGGTCGAGCGACCTCGTGGGAGGGTCCGGGCGCCGAACGATGACAGGCCCTTCTGCTCGGTCGACAGCTCGGCGTCGCTCTTGCCGGCGATCGCGAGCTCGCGCGAGATCGTCTGCGTCTTGTCGCCACCCTCGACCTTGAGGGTCTCCTCGAACGCGTTGAAGCCGAGCATCTCGATGCGCAGGATCGTGTCCCCGGTCTCGACCTCGGTCTCGACGGGAGTCTTGCCAACCGAGAAGCCGTTGATCATCACGTTCGCGCCCGCCGGGTTCGACAGGATGCGGAGCTTGCCGACCATCTTGAGCTCGGCGGTCACGGTGACCGGCTTGCCCGGATCGATCTTCACCTTCTGCTCGAACTGCTTGTAGCCGGCCTTGCGGACCTGCACGAGGTACTCGCCCGCGGGCTTGCGGATGTCCTCGCCCAGCTTGACCTGGACGCTGTCGAGGAACGCCGTCGAATCCGCGACCGTCGACACGATCTTGATCGTGCCGCTATCCGCGGGGACATCGGCCTCGAGCTCCTTCTTGACGGAGCGCGACGAGCCCGGCGTCACCTGGACGATCTGATCGAAGGTCTTGAAGCCAGGCGCCTTGATCTGGATGATGTGCTCGCCGGCCTTGATGTCCTTGATGTCGACGGGCACCGGGCCCTTGTCGATGCTGTCGATGAACGCGCGGGCGCCCGGCGTATCCGAGAGCACGGTGACCACGCCGACGCCGGCGGACAGCTCGAGCCGGACTTTGATCTGCTGGTTCGCGACGACGGTGATCGGCTTGGTCTGCGACTGACCATTCTTGCGGACCTCGATCACGTGCACGCCAACCGGCACGTTCGAGATCGTCGCTGGCGTGTTGTCGGGGTGCTTGTTCTGATCGATGTAGACCTCCGCATCGGGCATGTCGGAGTCGACGAGCACGCTGCCGAACTGCTGGATCGCCTTGAACACCGGCGTCAGCACGACCGACGGCGTGACCGACAGATCGACCCACTGCGAGATCGTGTCGTAGCCGGCCTTCTTGATCTCGAGGAGGTGGCGCGCCGCCGTGGTCTGGATGATCAGCGGCCCCGAGATCTTGCCGGCGGGTACACCGTCGAGCGTGACATCGGCATCGATCAGGTTCTTGTCGGCGCTGGCATTCACTTCGACGCGGGGCTGTGCCGTGAGCGGCACGAACAGCTCCTGCACCTTGCGAACCTTCGCGACGTTGAACGTCTTGACGGCCATCACGTAGCCATCCTTCTTGATCACGATCGTCAGGGCGCCCGGGTTGAGCTTGCCGGTCCACGGTGTCTGACCGACCGACGCGCACTGATCGCTATCGATGAAGAGCGCGGCCCCCGGCGGAGCCGAGTCGATCTTCACCGCGTACTGGGTGCGCTGTGCCTTCGCGTTCGGGCAATTTGGCTGCGCGTCCGCTGTCCCCACCACGAACAGCAGCGGCAACAAAAGACCGAGCAGACGAACTACGAGATCGATCCTCATCGCAAAGCAGCGTACCAGCAGTCACCCTCGATGTACCTGCCAGCGGCGTGCGCGTTTTCACAGCGTCTGGCAGATGCTCACTTACAGAAGCTTCGAGAACAACGCTGCGAGCAGTGCTAGCCCGGCGATGATCCGGTAGATCGCGAAGCCGATCAGGTCGTGTTGACCGAGCCACTTGATCAGCCACGCGATCGACAGATAGCCGGTCACCGCCGCGACCGAGGTGCCAACCGCGAGCGCGGGGATCGATTCGCGACCGAGGATCTTGATCGCGTCCTTGACCTCGAAGATACCGGCGCCGGCGATCGCGGGGATCGAGAGCAGAAACGAGAACCTCGCGGCATCGCTGCGCGTGAAGCCGAGCAGCAGGATCATGCAGATCGTCGACCCCGAGCGCGACACGCCGGGCACCAGCGCCATCGTCTGCGCGAGCCCGACCAGGATCGCATCGGACAGGGTGAGCGACGACAGCGGGCGCTTGTCGTCACCGCCGCCATACAGCTTGTCGATCACGGCCATCGCGATGCCGACCGTGACCAGCGCGATCGCGATGACGTAGAGCGACCGCAGATCGCCCTCGATATGCTTCTTCAGCAGCAGCCCCGCGATCACGATGGGCACCGTGCCGGCGGCGAGTAGCCACGGCAACCGCCCGTCGGGCGAGCTCGGATCCTTGAACATCGCGACCGCGACGTGGCTGAGGTCCTTGGCAAAATAGACCAGCACCGCGAGCAGCGTCCCGAGCTGGATCACCGCGGTGTATGCGGCCATGCCCTCGTCGGACTGACCGAACAGCGCGACGACGATCCGGATATGAGCCGTCGACGAGATCGGGAGGAACTCGGTGAGTCCCTGCACGAGGCCGAGCACGGCCGCGAACCACAGCGCCATCGAACAAACACGCTACCATCTAGCCATCGTGCGTTTCACCGTGTGGCTGCTCTTCGTCGCGTGCTCGAGTCATACCGGCAAGCCCACACCGCCAGGCGGCTCGAACGCTCCACTACCGGACGCGGGAACCGTGGCGGCAACGCCCGGGCCGACCGAGCGCGAATGCACGGAGCTGGTCGCTCACGCGGTCGCGCTGTACGCCGCGGAGGTCAAGGCCACCAACCAAACGCCGTATCCAACCACGGACGAGGCGGCGAAGATCGAGGCCGATCTTCGCACGCAGTTCGTCGCGGACTGCCGCACCACCACCCAGGAGCACTATCGCTGCGGGCGGGCGGCCAAGACCCTCGACGAGCTTGCGAACTGTCAGGCCACCCCGAGCAGCTCGACTTCGAACAGCAGCGTGGCGCCGCCCGGGATCACGCCCGCCGCGCCTCTGTCGCCGTAACCGAGCGCGGGCGGGATCACCAGGGTGCGCTTGCCGCCGATCTTCATCGACGCCACGCCCTCGTCCCAGCCCTTGATCACGCGGCCCATCCCCAGCGGGAACTCGAACGGTTCGCCGCGGTCGAGGGAGCTGTCGAACTTGCTCCCCTTCGCACCGTTGACGTAAAGCCAGCCGGTGTAGTGCATTTTGCAGTTTTGGCCCTTTTGAGGGCTCGCACCCGTTCCGACCACGGAGTCTTCGTACTTGAGGCCGCTCGGCGTCTCGTTCATGTGCGCAATCCTACAACGGCGATTCGGCTTGGTGACGCCACCGCAGCGCGCTTTCGGGTTGGTCCAACTGCGTTGTACCATTGGGCTTCGCGCCGGTCGGGGATGACGCGTGAGCCAAGACTATGTCCAACATTCGTTACGGTGTGTTCGTCGCGGCTCTGGTGATCGCGTGCAACGGTGGGCATTCCTCCGCGCCTGATGCGGAGGTCGCGACGTCCACCACCGAGCAGGCGGTGACCGGGCAAGCCGGCCTCGTCAGTATCAATGCACCGAGCACGGTGCTGAACCAGTACGCGGTGCTCGCCGCCGACGTCGCGGCCGGTGCCACCTCGCTCACCGTGACTGATAGTGCCGCCGACTTCCCGGCGAATCCTCCTGTGTTTCCCGGTGGGCTCGCGGCCGGCGATCTGATCCTCCTCTACCAGCCGATGGGTGCGGGGATCGACATCGACGACGACGAGTCGTACGGCACCCTCGGCCTGCTCCAGGGCGCCGGCAACTACGAATTCGTTCACGTCGCGAGCGTCGTCACGAACACGATCACGATCGAGTCGACGTGCGGCGGGCTCGAGCACGCCTATACGGTCGCGGGTCGCACGCAGGTGATCCGCGTCCCACAAGCCGCGTCGCTCCAGTTCACCGGTGCGGGTGCGTCGCTCATCGCCGCGCAATGGGACGGCGCGCGCGGCGGGGTGGTGGCGATCCACGTCCAGGGCACGGCGACGATCTCGCAAGGTGGCATCACGGCCACCGGTCGCGGCTTTCGCGGCGGCGCGGTCGAGGCGAACAGCGCCACGGGGAGCAACGGCTTCGTCTCCAACCTGGCTTTGTTCGGCGCGCAGAAGGGCGAGTCGATCGCCGGTGATCAGGCGACCTATGCGGCGACGTTCGGCGGCGACAATGGTCGCGGCGCGCCGGCGAACGGCGGCGGCGGTGGCAACAGCGACGGTGCACCGGGTGGCGGCGGCGCGAACGGTGACAACGCGAACACCTACAACGGCCACGGCGTGATGGATGGCACCGTGACCGGCGCGAGCGCGTGGTCGCGCGATCCGGCGTTCTTGCTGGCCAACCCCGATGCGCTGACCAATTCGTCGGGCGGCGGTCGTGGTGGCTACTCGCGGTCGAACGTCGATCTCGATCCCGACGTCGCCGGCCCCGAGGACCCCGCGTGGGGCGCCGACTTTCGGCGCGTCGTCGGCGGTCGCGGTGGACACCCGCTGATCAACGACCCCGCGGATCGGCTGTTCCTCGGCGGCGGCGGTGGCGCCGGCGCGACCCCGACCACGCTCGCGGGTGCCGGTGGTCGCGGTGGTGGTCTCGTCCTCGTGATCGCGAACGCGGTGGCCGGTTCCGGACCGATCCAGGCGGACGGCAACGCGGGTGGTGGTGGCGCTGGTGATGGGCCCGGCGGCGGCGGGGCGGGCGGCACGATCGTCGTGAAGGCGAACACGGTCGCGAACACGCTCCAGCTCCGCGCCAACGGCGGCGACGGCGGCACCCACAGTGCGTTGCTCTCGGCAGTCGGCGGTGGTGGCGGTGGTGGCGGCGGATTCATCGCGGTGTCGACGGGGACGCCCACCCGAACCACGAACGGTGGCAACGGCGGCACCACGTCGAGCGCCGACGTCAACGAGTTCCCGACCAACGGCGCCACCAAGGGCGCGACGGGTCAGGCGACGGCGAGTGCGAGCGGCGTGCTGCCGGTGTGCACGCCGGTCGATCTGTCGATCACCAAGACGAACGGCGTCGCGACTTCGACGCCCGGCACCGCGACCACGTACACGATCATCGCGACCAACAACGGCGCGGACGTCGTCACCAACGCGACGGTCGCCGACACGTTCGCCGCGACGCTGACGAGCCCGTCGTGGACCTGCGCCGCGTCCACTGGCTCGAGCTGCCCCGCCGGTCCGGTCAGCGGCAACATCAACAACGCTGTCACCCTCGCCCCGGGAGGCACGGCCACGTTCACCGTGGCGGCGACGATCAGCGCCGCGGCGACCGGCACCCTCGTCAACACGGCGACGATCACCGCGCCCGCCGGCATCACCGAGGTCGATGCCACCAACAACAGCGCGACCGACACCGACACGCTGACGCCGTCGGCGAACCTCGGCATCACGATCTCCGACGCACCAGATCCGGTGAATGCGAACGCGAACATCACGTACACGGTCGGTGTCTCCAACGCCGGGCCGAGCAACTCGGGCACCGTCACCGTCACCGGCGACCTGCCGGCGAACACCACGTTCGTCAGCGGCACTGGCACCGGGTGGGCGTGCAGCGAGACCGCCGGGACCATCACCTGCACGCGCGCCGCGCTCGCCGTCGCCGCGGCGCCGAACCTGTCGATCGTGCTCAAGGCCCCCACCGAGCCCACCCCCGTCACCTTCACGGTCGCGGTGGCGAGCACCACCACGGACCCGGTCGCGGGCAATAACACCGCGAGCACCTCGACGACCGTCGCGGCACGCGCGGACCTCGCGGTCGCCGTGACCGACAACCCCGATCCGGTGATCGCCAACGGTGACCTGACCTACACGGTGAGCGTCACCAACCTCGGCCCGAGCACGGCGCAGACCATCTCGGTCACCGACACGCTCGCCGCGAGCGTCACATTCATCAGCGCCACGGGTACGGGCTGGACCTGCTCGGTCGCCGGGCAAGTGGTGACCTGCACGCGCGCGTCGCTCGCGCCTGGCGCGGCACCCGCGATCACGATCGACGTCACCGTCGGTGCCCAGAGCGCCACGGTCAGCAACACCGCCGCCGTCACCACCGCGACCACCGATCCGGTCAACGGCAACAACTCGGCGACGATCCAGACCACGGTCACCGCGAGCGCGGATCTCTCGATCACGAAGAACGACTCCGCGGACCCCGTCGTCGCCGGCTCGGCGTTCTCGTACACGATCGCGGTCACCAACAACGGTCCGAGCAACGCGGCGACGCTGTCGATGACCGACCAGCTCCCCGCCGGCGTCGCGTTCGTCAGCGCCTCGGGTACGGGCTGGAGCTGCAGCCAGGCCGCAGGGCTGGTGACGTGCACGCGCGCCGCGCTCGCCACCGGTGTTACCGCACCCACGATCACGATCAACGTCACCGCGCCTGCGAATGCCGCGGCCCTGTCGAACACCGCGAACATCTCGGCGGCGACCTCGGATCCGAACGCCGGCAACAATTCGTCGACGGAGACCACCGATGTCACCGCGAGCGCGGATCTCGCGATCACCGTCGTCGATTCGCCGGACCCGGTCACGGCCGGTGGAGCGCTGACATACACGGTGACCGCGACCAACGGTGGCCCGAGTACGGCCGCGAACGTCACGGTGACCGACGTGATCCCGGCGACCGCGACCTTCGACCAGTTCGTCACCACCACCGGCTGGAGCTGCACCGAGCTGAACGGCACGATCACCTGCACGCGCGCCACCCTCGCGACCGGGGTCTCGCAACCGATCGTGTTCCGCGTCACCGCCCCGGTGGTCGGCGGCACGATCACCAACGCGGCGACCGTCGCCTCGTCGACCACCTCCGATCCGAACGCCGCGAACAACTCGGTCACCACCACCACAACCGTCAACGCGCGCGCGGATCTGTCGATCACCAAAGTCGACGATGCCGACCCGGTCGCGACGGGCGCGACGCTGACCTACACGATCACGGTCGCCAACGCGGGACCGAGCGATGCGACGAGCCTGACGATGATCGACACGCTGCCGGCGAACGTCGGGTTTGTCAGCGCGGACGGCACCGGCTGGGTCTGCGTTCGCAGCGGAGTGACGGTGACGTGTACGCGCGCGAGCCTCGCCGTGACCACCGCACCGGAGATCACCATCGTCGTCACGGCACCACTGACCACGGGTACGATCTCGAATACCGCGACGATCTCGTCGGCGGTGACCGACCCAGTTCCCGCCAACAACAGCGACACCGAGCAGACTACGGTGTCGCCGTCGACCGATCTCGCGATCGCCGCGGCGGCCGTTCCCGCGGGGACGATCGAGGCCGGCACGCAGGTCTCGTACGTCATCGACGTCACCAACAACGGGCCGATCACCGCGACCGGCGTCACCGTCGATACCACGCTGCCGGTCGGGCTGACCTTCGCGAGTGGCACGGGCACGGGCTGGACCTGTGGTGCGGTCACGCAAGTCGTGACGTGCACCCGCGCGAACGTCGCCATCGGAGCAGCCCCGCAGCTGACGATCACCTCGGACAGCGACGCGCCGAGCGGTACCACGGCGACCACCACGCTCACCGTCAGCTCGAACTTCGCGGATCCGGTCCCGGCGAACAACTCGGTGTCGCTGGACACGCTGATCATCGACCGCGAGATCGACGTGGTCGCGAACACCGAGCTCCCCGACACGTTCCGCAACCCCGGTGCAGGCGCGCCGATCCGCGCGATCGCGATCACCAACACCGGCGACGCCGTGCTGCACGTGACACAGGTGTCGCTCGACACCGTCGCCACCGACGTGTGGACGTTGCTCGACACCGCCGCGCAGGACATTCCCGCCGGTGCCACCGCCGAGTACCGCGTGCGGTTCTCGCCGACGACGCTCGGGGCGCAGCCGTCGGCGACGGTGACGATCGCGAGCGACGACCGCAGCGAGCCCTCGGTCACCCTGACGTTCAGCGGCGCGGCGATCGATCGCAACGTCCAGTTCGGCGGGCCACAGCGCGTGGACCTCGGCTTCACGGGCATCGGCGTGCCGGTGACGATCCGCGATGCGTTGCTGGTGTCGAGCATGAACACCACCACCACCTTCGCGATCACCAGGATCGACATCGTCGACGATCCGGCGTGCGCGACCGCCGAGACCACGGCCAACGCGGGCGCGTTCACGCTTCCCGATCCGCCGGTCGGCGACGAGCTCGCAGCGAGTGGGCAGGCCACGTACGACGTCCTCTTCACGTCGACCACGGCGGGCCGGTTCGTCGCTGCGGCGCAGCTCTACCTCGATCCCGATCCGGTGCCGCAGGCCACCGTGTGCCTCGAGGGCCAGGCGGTGTTCGTCGACGCGCACGGCGGCGGTGGCTGTTCGACCGGCGGAGACGCCGGCGGCGGCGCCCTGCTCGGCCTCGGTGTGTTCGGCATGCTGCTGCGCCGTCGTCGCACCCCAAGGGTATTTGCTCGCCTGCCGGCTCGCTGGCACAAGGCCATGATCGCCGGCGCGCTCGCACTGGCGATCCCTTCCGCCGCCTCGGCCGACAAGCTCGCGATCTCGGTCTTCGATCCGACGCCGGCGACCACCGGCACCAACTTCCAGCTGCAGTCGGCGGACGTCGGCCACGCCGGCGACTACGTCCTCAGCGCGACGTTCTCGCACGCGACCGATCCACTCGTCCTCGACGGTGGCCTCGACGGACAAGCGCAGGTGATCCAGCGCAGCACGCTGATGCTGCTCGGTGGTGCGTTCGCGTTCCTCGACCGCTTCGAGGCCGGCGCACGGATCCCGCTGTACCTGCAGGACGGAGCCGCGGCGGGTGATCGCACGATGATGTTCACCGCGGACCCGGCGAGCGGCGCGGCGATGGGCGACATCACGCTGCACGGCAAGGTACGGCTCTACAAGCATGGTGGCGCGGCGGCCGGCGCCGGACTCCAGCTGACGATCCCGACGGCGGCCAACGATTCGTTCACCGGCACCGAGAAGCCGTCGCTCCGGGCGATCGCGATCGGCAGCCTGACGCCGGACACGCTCGAGCATCGGATCTCGTTGACGGGTCACTTCGGTGGTGTCGCCCGAGCGAAGTCCGAGTTCGCCAACATCGAGCAGGGCAGCGGGATGACCTGGGGTGTGGGAGGGAGCGTGCGCGCGCTCGATCGAATGTGGCTGTCCGCCGAGATGTTCGGCGATCTGTTGCCATCCGCACGCAAGGCAACTGCGACGACCGGCGCGGTCTCGCTCTCGCCGATCGAATGGCTCGCCGGGATGCGCTACGCACCCGATCATCGCTTCAGCATCGGCCTCGCCTTCGGTCGCGGGCTGACGTCCGCAGCGGGCTCGCCGAGCCTCCGCGGCGTGCTCGAGCTGAGCTACGCGCCGCGCGCCCCGGAGCTCCGTCCGATCCGGATCGCGGTGCAGCCGAAACCGGACCTCGACGCCGACGGTGACGGCCTTCGCGACAGCGTCGACAAGTGCCCGAACGAGCCCGAGGATCTCGACATGTTCGACGACAGCGACGGCTGCCCCGATCTCGACAACGACAAGGACGGCATCGCCGATGCCGTCGACAGGTGCCCGCTCGATCCGGAGGACGTCGACAAGTTCGAGGACGACGACGGCTGTCCCGACAAGGACAACGACAAGGACGGCATCGCCGACGCGGCCGACAAGTGCCCGAACGAGCCCGAGGACAAGGACGGCTTCAACGACATCGACGGCTGTCCCGACCCCGACAACGACAACGACGGCGTTCCCGACGCGAAGGACAAGTGCCCCGCCGAAGCCGAGACGATCAACGGCAACAAGGATGACGACGGCTGTCCGGATCCGGGTGACTCGGCGATCGTGCTGAGCCCCGATCGGATCGAGACCCTCGACGCGATCTCGTTCGATCGCGGTGCGAAGATCCAGATCTCGAAGGCGTCGTTCAACGTGCTCGGTCAGGTCGGCGCGACGATGCGTGCGCATACCGAGATCGTGCGGCTCCGAGTCACCGCACACGTCCACCCCTCGGGAAGCTACGAGAAGGATCAAGAAGTCTCGGACAAGCGCGCGCAGGCGATCCGCGATTGGCTCGTGCAGTACGGCATCGCGCCGAACCGCGTCGAGTCCCGCGGGTTCGGCAGCACCAAGCTGCTGGCGCCGGAAGGTCAGAAGGGTTCGACGGACGTCAACAACCGCGTCGAGCTGATCATCTTGGAGCGGAAATAGTAGCTGGCGAAGCATGCGCTCGAGCGAGCACCACGCCGACGACACGCACGGCTCCGGCATCGAGCAGCGTCCGCGCGCACTCCGACAGCGTGGTCCCCGTGGTCGCGACATCGTCGACGAGCACGATCGACTTCCCGGCGACGGGTAGACGTGTCGCGAAGCAACCGCGGAGGTTGGTGCGTCGCTCGGCGGCGGTCAGCGTGCTCTGCGGCGGTGAGGCGCGCACCTTCCGCAGCGCCGGGATCGGGCGAGGCAACCCGGCCGACGCGCACGCGTGCAGCGCGAGTAACCACGAGTGATCGAAGCCGCGACGAAACCGGCGGCGCCAGTGGGTGGGAACCGGGACGACGAGACCGTCGGGTTCGGCGGCGGCAGCGACGAGCGGCGCCCACAGCGGTGCGATCGTCCGGGCGATGCTGGTGTGACCGGCGAGCTTGAGCCGGCGGATCGCGACGGCGAGCTGACCGCCGAACCGCCACGGCGACACGATTCGCTCCAGTGCGAGGGGAGCTGCTCGACAGCGCTTGCACACCGTCCCCTCGTCCGACGGCTCGGCGCAGGAGGGACACGCGAGCCCGATCTCGTCGAGCGACGCACTGCACGGTTCGCACATCGGATCGGGGGTGGGATCCGATCGGCGATCGGTCTGCGCGACGCCGCAGCCGACACAACAAGGAGCGAACAACCAGTCGAGAGCACGCATGGCCGGCCCTCTCGCTCGGCTGTGTCCGCGGTTGCGTGCTACGTAGCCAGCCGGTGCACGATCCCTGCTACGTCTACGAGCCCGGCTTCATCGAGGCCGGGCCCCGGGCCGAGATCCTGGCCTGGCTCGCGGCGTTACGACCGTTGTGGGAGATGCGGTTCTCCACGCAGCGCCCGCTCCCGCCGGGCAAGCAACAGCGCGCCCTGCTCCGCCCGGTGTACTGGCTCGGCAACTGGCAGTTCGCCTGTCTCGGGTACTACGAGCCACCGCGGCGGGTCCAGAACGCGGCGGTTGCGGCCGAGTCGTTTCCACCGTGGCTCGCGAAGCTGACGCAGGCGATCGAGCGCCGCGTCCGCTCGGGGTTTCCCGCGCAGGCGGTGCCCCGTCGCTGGCACCTCAACACCTGCCTGGTGAACTTCTACGGCGATCGGCTCGACGGAGGGAAGGAGATCGATGTGGCGCGCGTCGGCGAGCATCGCGACTTCGAGCCCGGTCCGGTCGCATCGCTGTCGCTCGGCGAGCGTGCCCGCTTTCAGTTCGTGCGGCGCGGCGATGTGCACAACGCTCCGCCAGTCCGCACCGAGTGGCTCGAGGATGGGTCGCTGCAGATCTTCGGGGGGCCGAGGTGGAAAGACGATCTCTTGCACAGGGTGCAGCGCGTCGAGGACAAGGGGAAGACAGAGCTACCTCCGGCGATCGAAGGCTTCCGGACGCGGCGCGTGAACTTCACCCTGCGGTATGTGCCCGACGAGCATGTCGTGCCGTTCGCGAAGTTGTCGTCGCAGGCACGGGCCGATGTCTCCGAGTACGTGAGCACGCTCGCGGCGGCGTCGACGTTCTGGTCAACGCAGGTCAAATAGCGGCGGTGACTTGGCCGCGGGTGGAGCCGGGATGCCGAGCAATGCGGCCACGGTCGGCGCGACCTGGAGCAAGGTGCCGGCGCCTTGCCGTGCGGACAGCCCGGGCGCGAGGACGAGGATCGGAACTCTGCGATTGTCGTCGAACGGTGCGTCGTGGTGCGTGCCGGACCTGTAGTCGGTGATCAGCGAGCCCGCAGTGGGGACGACGAACAGCTCGCCACCATCTCCGTCGACAGCGCCGAAACAGATCGTTTGCTCGAGGCCTGTCCGGGTCTCGCAGTGACCGGTGACCTCGGAGAGCACCCTCGACGCCGCGATGTTCGGCAGCTTCGCGACCGCGGCGGCGGCGACCTTTAATGCCTCGGGCTTTCGCTCGACGCGAGCGAAGTCCGCGTTGAAGTAGACGTTGCTCGAAACAACGCGGGCCACGAACGGCGGCGTGCCGTACGGCACCAGCGCGTCGTCGACTGCCTTCATCACCTCGGTCGCGGGGATCCGGCGAGCGCCGGGCGCGCCGCGCTCGACCACGGGCGTCGCGCCGTGATCGCTGGTCAACACCGCGGCCCACTTGCCGACACCGACCTGCTGGTCGAGCGTCGCGAACAGCTGACCGAGTGCGAGATCGAGGCGCAGCGTCAGATCGAGCACCTCCCACGAGTCGGGGCCCCACATGTGACCGGCGAAGTCGTGCGCGGAGAAGCTGACCGCGAGGAGATCGGGTACTTCGTCCTTGCCGAGCTGCATCGCCTCGAGCGCGCCGATCACGACATCCATCACGATGTCGTCGGCGAACGGCGTGTGCACGATCGACTTGGTCGGCGCTTCGGTGGTCGCGAGGTTGTGCGGGAAGTGCGTGGTGAAGCCGCCGTACGAGCCTTCGCCGGGGGAGGCATCGAGGATCTTCGTCGTCCTCGCGAGCAGTGCCGGATCTTTCGCCGACCACTCGCTGCGATAGAACCGCGAGGCAGACTTGGTCGCCGCGAGCTCGACCAGCCAGCGCGGTGGCTCGGCCGCGTAGGCCTTCGACGTGGTCATGCCGCCCGCGGCCGGCTCGTACCAGATCGCGAGATCGGGATGCTTGCCGGCCATGAACACCGCGCCCCGCGCCTTCAGCGAGATCGCGACCGACTTCGCCTTGCCGTTCGTCACCTCGCGCAGCACGTCCGCGATCCCGTCGACGCGCAGCGCCTTCGCGGATCCGTTGTCGCCCGCTGACAGCACGCCGGCGTGCGACGAAGCGACGGACAGCACCGGCGACGAGATGTCATACTCGGCATCGCGATCGATCGCCTCGGCGCGGCGCCACCAGTTGTTGCCGACGATGCCAGTCACCGCCGGGGGTGCACCGGTGCCGATCGCGGCGTGGCCGGGCGCGGTGAACGTGTTCGCGTAGGGGAGCTCGGCCGCCGGCACATACCCACCGTCGCGCAGCATCCGCGCGAGGCCGCCCGTGAACAGCGCCTTGTCGCGGTCGAACACCCAGCTCGGCAGCTGATCGATCACGATCAAGACGACGAGCTTTGGCCCCTGGCGAGGCTTCGCACGCTGCGGAGCGGAGCATGCGAGCGCCCAGGCGAACAGCAGAAGGGCGCGCCTCACTCCGCGAATCCTACCTGGGATATGTTCGAGGCATGGCCCTCCCCGACCGCATCCTTGCCGTGTGCGACCTGTTGCTCGGCGCGGCGTACGCCGACGACGAGTTCAAGGATCGCGAACGCGAGGAGGTCCGCGAGATGCTCGCAGATCTGACCGGCGCCAAGCTCACCGACGAGCTCGAGGCGCGGATCAAGAACTTCGACGCGAAGCAGTTCGACGTCGCGAGGACCGCCGCGGAGTTCAAGCCCGACTCCGAGGACGACCGCCGGCGCCTGTTGTTCCTGGTCGCCGCCGTGCACGAGGCCGACGAGGAGCTCGACTTCGCGGAGGATGACTATCTGCGGTCGCTCGCGAAGGCGCTCGAGCTTCCCGACAGTGCACTCAAGGGCATGATCGTCGACGTCGAGGTCGAGGAGCTGCAGGAGACGCTCGCGAAGGTTCGCAAGGGGCCGCCGCCGCCACCGAAAGGCAAAGCAGCGTCAGTCGACTTCGATGTCGACTAACGTCGGGCGAGAAGTACCACCGGCTGGAGTCGCACCAGCTCACCAGGTGTCGGAAACCCGGGTCGCATCTGCGCGCGGAGGCGTGTCAGACGTGATGAAGAGTCGAGCACTCGCTCGGATTTGCACCGAGGTATGCGCGCTTTGCAGACGCGTGCCTTTGCTAGCTTGGCGACGAGTGCAGATCCGTACAAGTGACGCGCTCACGACGAGGATTGCACTCGCCTACCGTTGATCGACAGTCAACGAACGTCCCTAGACGTATCCGTGAGCATTGAGATGGTGGAGACCGAAGGGAATCGAACCCTCATCGCACGCATTGCAAGTGCGGCATCTTCCCGTTGGAACACGGCCCCAGAAACACTTCGTTGGGGACGCTGGGCTCGAACCAGCAACCTCGACCGTTCAGAGCGGTGTGTTCTACCAATTGAACTAATCCCCAAAAGCA
>JBBQJJ010000163.1:0-17360 GCA_038325805.1 Haliangiales bacterium | reverse complement strand
CGTCCTTCGCGACGGACACCGCCGTGCCGACGTCGAGGCGTTCCCCGATCAGCGCGGACAGCGGCTTGCCGTCGAGCAGCTGCATCACGATGTACGGGCGGCGATCGCTCGTCATCGCCAGGTCGTAGACCTTCGTGACGTTCGGGTGATCGATCTGCGCCGCGGCGCGCGCCTCCACCATCACGCGCCCAGATTCGACGTCGTCGATCGATCGGTGGAGCAGCTTGACAGCCACGAGCATGCCGCTGCGCAGATGGATCGCGCGGTACACCGAGCCGTACGAGCCGCCACCCAGCGTGGCGAGGATCCGATACTCGCCGAGCGTGCGCCCGTGCAGATCGTGGCTCGACACCGGGGCGAGCACCTCGCCATCGCGCGGGCACGAACCGCCGGCCGACGCCTCGTGTCCGCAGCGGGTGCAGTACCAGCCCATCCAGAGGATCGTAACGCGTCGTCCAGTCGGATTTGTTCATCAACCATCCGACCGGGGCAGGGAAGGTTTTCGAGTCGCTCGTCCGTGGTGTCTCGGATCGGACCAATGGAAGCTCGTTGTAATGCCCATCGTCACGGTGGTGACGTGCAGGCGCCAACTTGGTCGCGTCGGGCTCGTGCTCGTGCTCGTGCTCGTGCTCGTGCTCGTGCTCGTGCTCGTGCTCGTGCTCGGTTCGCCGACAGCGCCGGTTCCGCGACCAGCGCCTCGTAGCCGACCACGAGGTTCGATGCACGTAGCGACGGCACCCTCGGTCGTGTCGATCGGGCAGCCCACCGCCCGGCGGTGCGCCATCGCTTCGGCAATGCGCCCACGGCCTCACAAGCGCGAGCAACTCCGATCTGATCGGCCCCGACTCTGGAGCATCGTACCTACAAGCCGTTGAATCCCGGCGCTCTCGAAGTGAGCGACTCGTCGTCGCAGGTCCCTCATCGAACAGTTCGCGACGAAGCACGAGAACCTCCCTCTCCGCGTGCTTGATCTGCCCCAGTAACCCCTCCCGTCGGTGGGTCCGAGCAGAGAGTTACGCTCCTCGTCACCGTGGCGGCGTGCAGGTTCCCGAGCATCGCTTCGGCACTGCGCCCACAGCCTCACCAGCGCGAGCAACTCCGATCTGCTCGGCCCCGACTGCCTGCGAGCCGTTGAATCTCGGCGCTCTCGAAGTGCGCGATTCTTGGTCGAAGATCTTCGTTGAAGAGATCGCGACGACGCACGAGTACCTCCTCGCCGAAACATCGATCAACCAGGCGCGCCGGAGCTCGCGTTCTGGATCTACCCGAGTAACCCCTTCCGTCGGTGGGTCCGAGCAGAGTTGGTATGGGCACGGCGAACGGTGGTGCCCGAGCAATCGGTGATCGTGCTCGTCGCCACGCTCATCGTCACGACGGCGGCGTGCAGGTGTCCGAGCATCGCTTCGGCACTGCGCCCACAGCCTCACAAGCGCGAGCAACTCCGATCTGCTCGACCCCGACTCGGAACATCGTGCCTGCGAGCCGTTGAATCTCGGCGCTCTCGAAGTGCGCGATTCTTGGTCGAAGATCTTCGTTGAAGAGTTCGCGACGACGCACGAGTACCTCCTCGCCGAAACAGCGATCAACCAGGCGCGCCGGAGCTCGCGTTCTGGATCTGCGGGTCCGAGCAGAGTTGGTGTGGGCACGGCGAACGGTGGTGCCCGAGCAACCGGTGGTCGTGCTCGTCGCCACGCTCATCGTCACGGCGGTGGCATGCAGGCGGTTCCGGGTCGTCGAGTCGATTCTCGGCGCTCTCGGATTCCTCGGGGGAATGCCGTCGAGATGCGCCGCGCATGTTCAGCGTCCAGAAAACCCGCGGTGCGACGCGGCCGAAGGTGAGGTCGCCAAGGCCGCATCACACGGCATACGAGGTTGGCGGACGCCAGATCCGGCGACGCTCGAGCACGCCGAGGCAGATCCGGAACGCGACGCGGCGGTCTCGTATCGTTGGTGGCAAGCAAGACGTGTCGGATCCGGCGACCGGGACAACAGCCAACGCTCGCTGATGTTCTCAGTGTGTAGAGCGACTCGATATGCCGTTCCGGTCGATTACGGATTACAGGATCTGGAATGATGGCATCGGAGAGTGGCAATTTAAATTGCGGTCGAAAGTAGCTGAGCGGCGATTTCGCGACGAGATCTTCACGAGGCGGCGAATGACGACTCCTCGATTCCCGTACGAGAATGTCAGAGTCGCCTGTTATGGATTAATGATGTCGTCGACAAGTAAGACTAACAAGACAAGGAGTGGGCAGTGGGTCCAGCTGGGACTGGAGAGTGCGCGCAAGCCTACGGGGCACGGAGGTTGGCGGCCAGGCGCTGGTAGACCTGAAGGCCGCAAGACCGTGTCGCACGACAAACGGCCTGAGCTTGTCGCGCGCAACCCGCTGCACGTGACCTGGCGCGCCGGAGCGCATGCGCCGAACCTCCGCGGGTACTACCCCGACGTATTCATCCGCGAAGCAATCGCAGGCGTCAGTGGGGATGGGTTCTCCGTCGTCGAGTATTCGATCATGACAAACCACCTGCACCTGCTGATCGAGGCAAGCACCAAGCGGGAGCTCGAGCGCGGCATGCGCCGCTTGGCTCGCCGGATCATCGGAAAGCTGAAGACCAAGTTCCGCTGGAAGGGGAAGTTGTTCACCCGCTATCACGCGCGGTCACTGACCACACCGCGGCGGGTGCGGAACGCGCTGCGGTACGTGCTGCTCAACATGCGCCACCACGTTGGCCCGGGTGCGCGGCAAGACCCCTTTTGGGTAGATCCATATTCTAGTGGGTATTGGTTCGATGGCTGGAAATATCAGATCACACGCAACTACAAGCTGGTGCAGCAGTTCGAGTCTCTGCCGCGCCCTACGGCGATCGCGCGCACGTGGTTGCTCGCCGTTGGCTGGCGGCGATGGGGACTGCTCGGCTTTGACGAAGTTCCGGCCGCTTCTCCGCGTAAGCGTTGATGCATCCGGTCGCCGCAGTCAGCTGCCGCAAGATCCCAAATGAGCACTCACCGACGCTCGCGGTCTGGATCTCCGAGAATGTTTGCGCACGTGCCGAGGTCGGCCACGAGGCTAGGGTGGGTCGCCTGACGCTCGTCGCGGAAGCGGCTGTCGGCTGGGATTCGACCTGCTCGAACCGAGCAGTCGCGCCCGACGAAGGTGTCGAACCGAACGCCTCGACGATGGCGGCTCGCGGACTAGCGAGCTCGCCCTCTGCGCCAGTCTCGTGCTCGACGTAAGTCCCGCGCACGGACAGCGTGCGTCCGCGGGTCCGATCGTGAAACGCCCTGTCGATGCCGTCGCGAGGCGACCAAGTTGGCGCCCGCACGCCGCCGTGACGATGGGCATCGCGACGACCACCGGTTGCTCGGGCACCGCCCGCCGTGCCCATACCAACTCTGCTCGGACCGTTCGGAGTTGCTCACTTCGAATCCAGCAGGATCGCATTTCCGATGCGATGCTCGGACGCCTGCAGGTGCCGCCGCCGTGACGATGTGCATGCGACGAGCACGACCGCTGGTTGATCGGACACACCGCCCGCCGTGCTCATACCAACGTCGCTCCGGGATTACTGGGCAGATCCCGAAGGCGAACGGCGGCGCGGATCGTTGATTCGGTCAGGTGAGGCACACGGTGCTTGGTGCCCGAGATCTACACGGATGCGGCAGCATCTACGGCGCGGGTCGCAGCACCGCGTTGCCCGACCAGGAATCACGCGTTTCGAGAGCGCCGAGAATCAACGCTCGCAGTGTTGCTCGAGGTTCGCCACGGCCATGTGCCTTGTCGCGATCTCCCACGGTGACGAAGCCGATCTGCTCGATCGCGTTCGCGATGAACTGGACGTCCGCTACTTCGACGCCGAGCGCGGTCAGAGCGAGCATCGGAGTTGGTTGCCGCCGTGACGATGGGCAGCATCTGCGACGGCAGTAGGTCGCATCACCGCGCTGTCCGACCAGGATTCACGCTTTCGAGCGAGAATCAACACCATGCACTTCGTCGCGATGTCCGACGGTCTCGTCAGAGAGCGATCGTCGGAGCTTGCTTGCATGCCGCCATGACGATGGGCGCGTGCGACGAGCACCAGCGCGGTTGATCGGACACACCGCCGGCCGTGCCCCAGCTGTGCTGGGACCTGTCTCCTGGGGGCCTACGTGGATCGTGTCGCCCGAGCTCGGCGCATACGCCGTTCGGTCCCGTCGCCGAGCAGCGCCTCGACGCGGTCCACCCGATCTTCGGTGCATACACGCAGCGCCTCCGCCGGAGCCAGGATCTCGATTGGGCCGCAGCACGGCTTCTTCCAACGCCGGGCGAAGGCTCAGCAGACCAAGAAGAAGCGCGAGCTGGTCGAGCGCGCAGACCTGCTGCGAACGCGCCCAGGCCGTGCGGCATCGGTGGTGCCCAACCTCGAGCAATGCTCGGCGCTTCTCGAAGTGCGTGATTCCTCCGGACCTGACCGGCCGATGACGTCGAGTTCGACCGCTCGGTGCTGCTCGAACCGCGATCCCTGCGGTAGCGTGCGCGCGTGGCCGACTCCCGGTTCGCGAAGCTCCCTGCCGTACATGCCCTCGCTGACGCCGCTGCGGCCGAGGGGGTGCCGCGGTGGGCCGTCGTCGAGGCGGCGCGGCGCCTGATCGCGGAGCGCCGGGCACAGCTCGTCGCCGATCCGACCGCCGAGCCTGCGATCGATCCCGCCGAGGCCACCCGTCGCGCCCGCGAGCTCGTCCAACCCCGGATCCGTTACGTGATCAACGCGACCGGTGTCGTGCTGCACACCAACCTCGGACGCGCGCCGCTGTCCGACGCTGCCCGCGCCGCGATCGAGGAGGTCGCGCACGCATACTCGAACCTCGAGTACGACCTCGCGAATGGCGAGCGCGGATCGCGCCACGATCACCTGCGGGAGATCCTGTGCGAGCTGACCGGCGCCGAGGATGCGTGCGTCGTCAATAACAACGCGGCCGCGACCGTGCTGGGCCTCGCGGCGCTGGCGACCGACAAGGAGATCGTCGTGTCGCGCGGTGAGTTGATCGAGATCGGTGGATCGTTCCGGCTCCCCGAGATCCTCAAGCTGTCGCGCGGTGTGATGGTCGAGGTCGGCACCACGAACAAGACGCACCTGCGCGACTACGAAGGGGCGATCACCGAGCGCACCGGCCTGTTGCTCAAGGTGCATCGCTCGAACTTCGCGCTGGTCGGCTTCACCGCCGAGGTCAGCCCCGAGCAGCTCGTGGCGATCGCACGAGCACATGGCATCCACACGATGATCGATCTCGGCTCGGGTGCAGTGGTCGATCGCGAGACCCAGCGCGCGTGGGGCCTGCCGGACGAGCCGACGGTGGCCGAGGCGATCGCGACCGGCGTCGATCTCGTGACGTTCTCCGGCGACAAGCTGCTCGGCGGTCCGCAGGCCGGCATCGCGGTAGGTCGCAAGGCAGCGATCGCCGCGATGCGTGCGCACCCGCTGATGCGCGCGCTGCGCCCAGACAAGCTGACGATCGCCGCGCTCGCCGCGACGCTCGCGAGCTATCGCGACCGCGCGTTCGCCGAGATTCCCACCACGCGAATGCTGAGTGCACCGCTCGAGGCGATGCGCACGACGGCCGAGGGGTTGGTGCGAGCGATCGGTAGCGTCGCGTTGACGGTCGCGATCGAGCCCTGTACGTCGACGGTCGGCGGTGGTGCGATGCCGACGGCGGAGCTGCCGTCGTTCGCGGTGACGCTCGCAGGCCGCTCGGCCGACGATCTCGATCGCGCGCTGCGAGCGGGGGCCACGCCCGTGATCGGCCGGATCGCCGACGGCAAGCTGTGGCTCGATGTCCGGACGATTTCCGCTGGTGAGGTCGAGGTGGTCGCACTCTCCATCCGAGGACTGTGAGTACATGCAACGGACACGCAACTTCGAGACCTTCGAGGGCCGCCGCAAAGGCTATCTCGCGCAAGACGGCGTGAAGGTGCACGTCCTGCACCCCGATGACCCGACCAACATCCTGGTGATTCCTCATCCGACCGTGGCCGCTGCCTCGGCGACGTTCGCGAAGGTCGCGAAGGAGTACTTCGGCATCCCGCGCGGCTTCAAGTTGGCCCTCGACGTCGAGGCCTTCACCGGCACGGATGACTGGATTCCCAAGCCGGTGTCGCCGGAGGAGGCCGCGCGCCGGCAGGGCGTCGCTCGACGGCGGGTGGCGGGCTACGAGCTCGTGGGGACGACGCTCGTGGTCTCGCTCAAGCGGATGCACCGGCGCGACGACCTCGACATCGTGTTGGAGCGCGGCGCTGGCGTCACGGCGTTGCACGTGTTGCTCTCCGAGAACGACGCGGATGGCGCCGGGCGGGCGGTCTTGCTCGAGCGTCTCGGGCCGATCGCTCCGCAGCTCGTCGAGCTCGCGTTCGAAGCGCCGTTCGGGAAGCGAACCGCGTTCGGGCGGACGAAGCTCGAGCTGCCGCCGTCGCTGTTCACGTCGATGGTCGAGCTCGAGCGCTTCGCGGGGCGCGGCCTGTTCGCGTGGCCTCCCGCGCTGCCGGCTTCGCTCGCGAACATATGCGTGCTCGACTACGAGCTCAAGGCCGCCACCCTGACGCGGTTGATCAAGCATCCTCCCCTGCGATCGTTGGCGATCGCGACCAGCTGGGATGCGTCGCTGCATCAGCTGTTCGCGACCACGAAGCTCGACGGACTCGACGAGCTGACGCTCGAGGAGCTCCTGGATGTTCCGGAGATGATCGCAGCGATCACCGCGGCGCCTGGTCGACCCGCGAAGGTGCGCTTGCGCGGGGTCGAAGCGAGCGATCCGGCGCTGGTCGCGGCCGCGGCGCGCGACGGGATCGAGGTCGATACCTACGAGTCGCCGTTCGAGCCGACGAGCCGGCCGGCCGACCTCCGGGCGATGTGGGAAGGACTTGATTGACCCGCGGCCTCGGCTCGGGGTTATCTGCCGCTCATGTCCATGCCAGCCTGGCCTGCAGGTCCGCGCATCGTCGCGATCGCGGGCGGTAAGGGCGGCGTCGGCAAGAGCCTGGTCGCCGCGAACGTAGGCATCTTTCTCGCCACGCTGGGCAAGCGCGTGGTGCTGGTGGATGCGTCGTTCGGTGCCGCGAACCTCCACATCTTCGCCGGCGTGTCGCGGCCCGCTCGCTCGCTCGGCGAATGCTTCACGCCGAATGGCCCGGCGCTGTCCGAGCTCGCGGTGGCGACGCACGTTCCAGGCGTGCGGTTGATCGGCGGCGTCTGGGACTCGCCGTCACTCGCGGAACCCGGTCTCGACCGCGCGCGTGCCCTCGGCGTCCAGCTGCGGCAGCTCGCGGCGGATTGGGTGGTCGTCGACCTCGGGCCCGGGCTCGCACGCTCGACGCTCGAGCTGTTCCTCCAGGCGGATCTCGGGCTCGTGATCGCGGTGCCCGATCCCACGTCGATCGAGCTGATGCATCGGTTCGTCAAGGCCGCGTTCCTCGCGCACCTCGAGCGCCGCGGCCTGTCGCATCTCGTGCCGAAGCGCGAGGCGGCGGGGCGCGACTACGAGCAAGGCGCGCCGAGCCCGCTCGAGATCTACCTGTCCGCGGTCGCGCAGGGTGCACCGGAGCAGAAGGAGCTGCACGACGCCATCCTGCGGTTCGCACCGCAGCTGGTGGTCAACTCGGCGCGCAGCAAGTCGGACATGGAGCTCGGTCGCGCGGTGGCCTCGGTCGCGCGCCGCCGGCTCGGTGCCGCCATTCGCTATCTCGGTCACCTGGAGTACGACGAGGCCGTGTGGGCCTCGACGCGCCGGCGCCGGCCCCTGTTGATCGAGCACCCCGAGACGAGGATCGCGAAGTGCTTCGAGCGCGTCGCGCGGGGGCTCCTGGCGGTCAAGCCGCCATCGACCGACGGCGACGTGCTGCCGAGCGATTCGCACTACGAGCTCCTCGAAGTCGCACCCACCGCGTCGTTCGAGGACATTCGACGAGCGAACCGCCGGGTCCGCGATGTCTATGGGGCCGAGTCGATCGCGATCAGCGGCCTGTTCGATCCGGCGAGCCTCGAGGCCGTCCATCGCCGGCTCGACCTCGCCTACACGACGCTGATGGATGCGGCGAAGCGCAAGGAGTATGACGGTGAGCTGTTTCCCGACGGCGTGCCGCTGCCGGTCAGCCAGCCGGTGTCCACACCGCACGAGCTGTACCTCCCCGTCCAGCCGCGGCCTGCCGCGAAGGTCGACGAGCCGGCCGCGATGGCGGTGCGCCCGCCAATGCCCGAGCTGTCGCCGCTCACCGAGTTCACCGGACCGCTGCTGCGGCAGATCCGCGAGGCGATCGGGGTCGAGCTCCGCGAGATCGCCGAGCGCTCGAAGATCGGCATGGCATACCTCCAGGCCCTGGAGGGCGAGGTGTTCGGCAAGCTGCCGGCCGCGGTCTACGTGCGCGGCTTCCTCGCCGAGTACGCGCGTGCGCTCGGGCTCGATGCCGAACGGGTCAAGACCACGTACCTCGCTCGGTTCCGCGCAGCGCGGCCCTCGTTGGATGACCAAGAACATCCCTGACCACGATTCGACATGGGCTTCGCGCTTCGACTAAGATGGCGATATGGCGACCCTGATCGACAACCCGAAGCGTGCGCGCCAGCTGGCCCGCGCCATCGCCTCCGACCTGACCCTCTATCACGAGCCCAAGATCCTCGAAGGCATCTCGAGCGACAACCTGTTCGAGGTGATGGCCGACGAGATCAACGAAGGTCGCGAGCTGTTCAAGAGCCGCGTCACCGAGGACATCTTCGGCCAGCACATCTACGAGCGCGCGATCGTCGACGTGCTGGTGAAGAGCAAGGGTCACGTCAAGTCGAAGATCTGGTGAGCTTCAGCGCTGCTGAAGCGAGCGAAGCGCGTCGAGCGCTGCTTGGAAGTCGGCGGGTAGCGGGGAGGAGCACTGGATGCGCTCGCCGGTCACGGGGTGATCGAAGTCGAGCACCGCGGCGTGCAGCGCCTGCCGGCCGAGCTTGGTCGCGATCGCGGAGAGCGGTAGCGCGCTGCGCAACGGTTTCGCGTACAGCTGATCGCCGAGCAACGGCCACCCGTGATCGGCGGCGTGCACGCGGATCTGGTGCGTGCGCCCCGTCTCGAGCTTGAACTTCACCAGCGCGGACTCCGCGAGCGACTCGATGCGCTCGAAGTGGGTGACCGCCGATTTGCCCCACATCACTCGGGTCGAGAACTTCTTGCGCTCGGTCGGGTGGCGGCCGTGGAACGTGCGCAGCGTGCCGCGGAGCTGGAGCGGTGCCGGGGACGTCAGCCCGAGGTAGTCGCGCACGATCGTGCCTTCGCCCTTCGACTTCGCGGCGAACTGCGCCTGCAGCCCGACCAAGGAGTGCTCGGTCTTCGCGACGACCATCACGCCGGAGGTGTCCTTATCGAGCCGATGCACGATGCCAGGACGGATCTCGCCACCGATGCCGCGGAGATCCTTGCAGTGGTGGAGCAGGGCGTTGACCAGCGTGCCGCGGGGATGACCCGGTGCGGGATGGACGACGAGACCCGCCTGCTTGTCGACGACGATCAGGTCGGCATCCTCGTAGAGCACGCTGAGCGGGATGTCCTCGGGGATCAGCTCGATGGTCACCGGCGCCGGGATCGAGAGCTCGATCGCCATGCCGGCGCGCACGCGCTGCCCGGACTTCGCGACCACCGCGCCGCCGAGCTTCGCGCGACCTTCCTCGATCAAGCGCTGCGCGGTCGCTCGAGAAACTGCCGTGAGCTCGGCGATGGTCATGTCGATCCGGTCGCCGTGATGGGCCTCGTCGACGGTGACCTTCATGACCACGTCGGCGTTCGGCGGTGGCTCGGGTGCCGCTGCTTCGTCATCGTCATCGTCGACCGGTTCGGGCTCGTCACTCATGCTCATCCTCGGGGTCGGCCTCGTGTGAGGGCGGGGCGTGAGCCGGTGTGCTCGTGCCGAGCACCGCGTTGACGCCGCGTGCGAACACGCGCTTGGTCTCGTCGAGGATCAGCGCGCCGAGGCCGAAAACGAGGATCGTGACGCCGCCGATCACGAAGATCGGAGCGACGAACACGCCGAGGGCGAGCACCACGAGCTCGAGCTCTCGCCGCGTCACCGCGCCGGTGTGAATGACGCGCATCGAGATGAACGTCAGCGACGCACCGGCGAGCGCCCACGCGATCGCCATCCCCCACGGCGCGGGGATGAAGTGCGATGCGACGCCCATTCCTAGTCCGGCGATCGCGGTCGCACCGGCGAGGATCAACAGCGGCACTTGCCAGATCGCGGCCGGGCGCGCGGTCGTCACAGTGCCGCTCCGCAGTTGAAGCAGCGGCGGTCCCGCTTGCGCACCGTGGCCGTGCAGTGCGCGCAGGTCGGCATCGGCGGCGGCGCCGGATCGGGGACGAGGAGGTTCTTGTGGAGCAGGCCGATGAGTCCGATCGCACCGAGGATGCCGAGGCCGAGGCCGATGAAGCCTGCCCGGTGCGTGTCGAACCACGTCGGGACCGGCACGACGGAGAGCGTCGCCCACTTGATGCGTCCCCTGAGCTCGAACGCGAGCTTGGTCTCGCCGACGATCAGCGGACGCTCGATCACGCCCGTGCCGATCTTGTCACCCGTCGACATCAGCCGATCGTCGTCGTCGAAGACTTCGAGCTCGATCCGGGTTCCCGAGGTGATGTCGATGGTCTCGTCGAGCTGGCAGTAGCCCTTCACCGAGTCATCGCCGGCGTTGCACGTCGTCAGCTTGTGACCGTTCGCGCGCAGCTTGACCACGAGATCCGGCTCGGCGATGGAGTCCTTCGACCGATCCCAGGGCTTGCCCTGCGGATTCGTCGGCTCGACCTCGAGCTCGATCCCGGTGATGTGAACCGCGTCCGCGGACGCGACACCAGGAAGCAGGACCGCCACCATCACCACCAACCCGCGCATCAGTCGCCTTCGATGCCGTACTGCCGCAGCTTCTTCCACAGCGTCGTGCGGTTGATCCCGAGCATCGATGCGGCCTTGGTCTTCTGACCCTCGCAGAGCTCGAGGACCTTCAGGATGTGCGTGCGCTCGAGCTCGTCCAGCGTCGGGACGTGATCGCCGGTGAACGTGGTCAGGCCGCTCGGCAACGAGGCCGGACGAAACGACGCGACATCGGCGACGTCGAGGGTATCGCCGTTCGACAGGATCACGGCGCGCTCGATCGTGTTCTCGAGCTCGCGCACGTTGCCGGGCCACGGCTGCGACGCGAGGTAGTTGACGGCCGCGTCGGTGAGGTGCGGTCGGCCCCGCTCGGCGCGCAGCGCGGCTTGCTCGGCGAAGTGGCGCGCGAGCAGCGGGATGTCGCCGGGGCGATTGCGCAGCGGCGGCACCTCGATCGTGATCACCGCGATCCGGTAGTAGAGGTCCTCGCGGAAGTGACCGGCTTTGACATGTTGATCGAGCGTCCGATTGGTCGCCGCGATCACGCGCGCGTCGACCCGGATCGACGACGTTCCGCCGACCGCCTTGACCTCGCCATCCTGCAGGGCGCGCAGCAGCTTCGGCTGCAGCTCGAGCGGCAGCTCACCGATCTCGTCGAGGAACAGCGTGCCGCTGTCCGCCGCGAGGAACAGCCCGCGCTTCGCCGTGTCCGCACCGGTGAACGCGCCGCGCACGTGACCGAAGAGCTCGGAGTCGAGCAGGGTGCCGACCAGCGCGCCGCAGTTGACCGGCATGAACGCGCGGCCGGCGCGGCGCCCCGCGAAGTGGAGGGCCCGCGCGACCAGCTCCTTGCCGGTGCCCGACTCGCCGGTGATCAGCACGGTGGCATCGGACTGCGCGACCTTGTCGATCGTGTTCCGCATGCTCTGCATCGGACTCGACTCGCCGAGCATCGAGCCATACGCGAGGCGCTTGGTCAGCTCGTTGTGAGTGCGCCGCAGCTCGTCTTCATCGAGCGCGCGACGAACCACCATGCGGAGCTCGTCGGGCGAGAACGGCTTGCCGATGTAATCGCGCGCGCCGAGCTTCATGCCGCGCACCGCGGTGTCGATCGACGGGAACGCGGTGATCAGCAACACCGCCGGCGGCGTCTCGCCGGCGAGCAGTCGCGGCAAGATCGAGACGCCGTCCTGATCCGGCAGGTTGATGTCGCACAGGATCAGATCGAAGCGCTTGCGCGAGACCGCGGCGAGTGCACCCGCAGCGCAGTCGACGGACTCGACCTCGTAGCCGGCGCGCCCGAGCACCTCGCTACACAGCGAACGGATGCCGCGCTCGTCGTCGACGATCAGGATCGACTTCATCTCGGACTATCGAATATCTCACGGAGATTCCCGACGGGAGTTGGTCCCTGCCGAACAATCGCTTGCCCGGTCAACTCGGCCAGCTACCCTGCCGGGGCGTTCCGTACGGGCGCTGGTGGTCGTTCTGTAATGATGCAGAACGAGATCGGAAGGATCCGTCCCATGTCCACGCACGTCTCCTGGGGAAGCATCGAGCTCCTCCACAATGTCTTCCGCACGCTGAGTCACCTCGCCGAGCCGGAGTACGGAAACCAGCCGCTCCCGACGGTCGAGTACCGCGCGAAGATCAAGCTGCACGGCACCAACTGCGGTGTGCAGCTGACCGCCGAGGGTCCGGTCGCTCAGAGCCGGAATTTGATCCTCACCGTCGACGCGGATCACAAGAACTTCGCGAAGTGGGTGCACGGCCACGCGAGCTACTGGGCGTCGCTGCCGCAGGGTCTCGTCGTGTTCGGCGAGTGGTGCGGTCCCGGGATCGAGAAGGGAATGGCGATCTCGGCGTCGCCGACGAAGCTGTTCTGCGTGTTCGGGATCCAGCGGCCTCTTCGGGACACGGGTCCCGAAACCTTGATCTACGAGCCGTCGGAGATCGCGGCCATCCTCGGCACCACGCCGGCCGACATCCACGTGCTGCCGTGGGAGGGCGAGCCGATCACGATCGACTTCGCCTCGCGCGAGGCGCTCGACGCCGCGGCGGAAGCTCTCAACGATCGCGTCGCCGCCGTCGAGCGCGAGGATCCGTGGTGCAAACGTGTCCTCGGGATCACCGGGCTCGGGGAAGGGCTGGTGTTCTATCCCACGCCGTTCGATCAAGCGCGGATGTTCAAGGCGAAGGGCGACAAGCACCGCACCGCCGGCAAGAAGGCCGTCCAGGTCGACGCGTCGGCCGCGGCGTCGATCGACGACTTCGTCGAGCAGATGGTGACCGAGGCGCGGCTCGCGCAGGGGCTCGCGGCGGTCGGCGGCTACGATGCAAAGCAGACCGGCGCGTTCCTCGCGTGGCTCTCCGCTGACGTGAAGAAGGAAGCGGTCGCCGAGCTCGAAGCGTCGAAGCTGACGTGGGTCCAGGTCGACAAGGCCGTGCAGGCGAAGGCGCGCGCGTGGTTTCGCGCCGGTGGGCTGCCGACGGGAGGTGCGTCGTGATCCTTCGCAAGGTGATCGAGCGACGTGCGATGCCTCGAGATCCAGCACGGGGATCTGGCTTCGGCGATCACCACGCCGGGTGAGTCCGAGGCGGGGAACGCCGTCAGGTCGCGTTCGGGATCACGACGCGAAACTCGGCGCCATGCTCGGGGCCTTCGCCGACCTCGATCGAGCCACCGGCGGTCGCGATCAGGTGCTTGCACACGGCGAGACCGAGACCGGTGCCCTGACCCGCGGCCTTGGTGGTGAAGAAGGGATCGAACACTTTCGGACGATCCTTCTCTGGAATGCCCGGACCGTCGTCCGCGACGAGGATCAGCGTCGCGATGCCACCGGGCGCCGACTTGACGGTGATCTGGATGCGTCCACCGGTGATGGTGGCGGTATCGCCCCCGGACCCCATCGCCTGCGCGGCGTTCTGCACCAGGTTGACGAGGACTTGCTGGAGCGAGTGCGCCTCGATCGTGACGCTCTGGGTCGACAGGATCTCGCTCGACAGCGTGGCTCGCGCCTTCTTGAGCTGCGGGCCGAGCAGCGCGCCGACGTGGCGCACCACCGCAGCGGGTTGGCAGGTGAACTCGTGCACCTTGACGCCCATCATCGGGGTCTGGATGCGCTCGCTCGCCCGCGGGGTACGCGCGTACTCGAGCAGACCGCCGACGATGCCCTTCATGCGCTCGGCCTCGTCCGCGATCATCTGGAGCGCCGCGCGATCCGGGTGATCGTCGGGCTTGTCCTCCTGCAGCAGCTTCGCGTAGCCCAGCACGGTGGTCAGCGGGTTGGTGATCGCCTCGCGACCTGCGCGCTCATCACACCCACGGACGCGAGGCGATCACCCCGCGCTAGCGCCTGCTGGAGCTCGGTGCGCTCGTTGATCCGTTTCGCCATCTCGTCGATCCGCTGCCCGAGCACCCCGATCTCGCCCGGGCCGGTGACCGGGGGTGCGTCGGTGATCGTGCCGGCGGCGATCGCATCGGCGCGGTGCGCGAGCGCGGCGAGGGGACGGGTCAGCCGCGTCGCGAAGAACAGACCGAGCACGAGCGCGATCGCGAGCGCGACGCCGCCGACGATCAACGTGTCGCGCGTGGTGCGACGGGCGAGGGCGTACGCCTCGCTCTCGGGCTGCTGGTGCAAGATCGCCCAGCGCACGCCGCGCAGTGATTGGTACGACGACAGGTTTCTGTAGGCGCTGACCCAGCCATTCGCGGTCAGCGTGCCCTCGACGCTCGACGCGAGCGCGCGATCGACTGCCGGATCCACACTCACGAGCGACGCCGTGCCAAGCCCGGGGCTCGACGCCGCGACGGGAACACCGGCACCGTCGACGACGAGCACCCTCGCACCCTCGCCGAGACCTGCCGCGATCACCTCGCGCACGAACTCGAGATCGAGCGACGCCACGAACACGCCCATCAGCTCGCCGGTGCGGCCGCGAGCCTGCACGACCATGTTGACGATCGTCTTGCCATTGACGTGCTGCGCATCGCCGATGTAGCCGCCGAAACTGTGCGAGCCGACATCGACGCCGGCCGGCACCGGGTCGCCTTGGAGCAACGTCCCGTCGACGTCGAGGATCGACAGCGACAGCACGATCGGTACGTCGCGCCGTAGCCGCCGCGCGAGGAGCTGCGTCTTGCGTGGATCCGTCGGCTCGTCGGCCCACGTCGCGGCGGCGAACTCGACCGTACGCCGGGCATCCTGCAGCGTGCCGTCGAGCGCGGCACCGAGCGCGCGGATGTGGGCGAGCGCGCCGCGATGGACCTCGCGCTCGACGTCGGCACGCGCGCGCGAGATCGCGAGGGCACCGACGATCACGGTCGGGACGATCGCCGCGAGCACGATCACGAGCGGGACGCGCCACCGCAAGGTCGCCGCGGGCTTCACTTGGACGCCTTCGCGCGCAGCCGTTTCCAGCCGCGACGCACGCCTGCGATCGCCTCTTCCGGCGTGGCGTCCTGTGCGATCACCGCAGCCAGCGCGGGGTTGAGATCGTCGAACAACAACGGCGTCCTCGCGTCGCGGCGCAGCGGTTCGGTCGACGTCAGCGCGGTGTAGAGCTCGCGCGCGATCGGAGGGGCGGCCGCGAGTGCGGCTTTCCTCGTCGGGACCGTTCCAAAACTCCCGGCGAACCGCGCGAGCGCCGGGACGTCGGTGAGCTCCGCGGCGAGCGACCACCCCTCGGCGGGGCGTCTCGCGCACTTCGGCACGACCAAGAGCTGCCCGCCGCGTGGGGCGTGCGCGAGCGCGCTGATCGCGAGCCCTGCGCGGTCGATCGCGCCGAGCGCCCACGGGCCGGTCACCCAGTACGCGAGCTCACCGGCATTCCAGCGGCGGAGCTCGTCGGGAGTCTCGCTGCCAGCGGGTGGCGGTGGAGCCGCGACATCGCCGAACAGCGCTGCGAACCGCGCCGTCGCCTTGACCGCGCCATCGCCTTCGATCCCGTTGCCGTCGGTGGTCAGCTCGATGCCTTCCGCGCGCAACCACGGGACGAGCCAGTAGCCGTCGACGCGCAGACCGAGCGGAAACCCGATGCCCTTCGCGGCACGCGCGGCCTTCACCAGATCATCGATCGACGACGACGCGGGCGCCGGCCGCGATCGATCGCGAACCACGACGAGCCCGTCCATCGCCTGCGGGACCGCCGCGAACACGCCCGCTGCTTCGGGATCCTCGGCGAGCTTCGCTGCTTCTGGGGTCCAATCGCGACTGGCGAGATCGGCGGGCACGGCAACCAGCTCGGCGCGCAGCGCGGGCAGCCAGGTCGCGTCGATCCGGATCAGATCGGGGCAGCTCGTGCCGGCGCGCAACAGCTCGGCGATCACCTGCTGGCCGCGGGCGAACGGCACGATCGAGGACTCGACGCGGATCCCCTTCTCGGCGATCACCGCATTGAACAGCTCGGTCTCCTCCGCGCCGAACGTGTGGAGGAAGCGGATCGGCGGCGCACTGGTGGGCTCGCCGCAGGCAGCGAGCGCGAGCAGGGCGAGCAGCTTCACGCCCACACTCTACACGCTCGTGGTGGTATCACCGCCGCCGTGCGTAGCATGACGGGCTTCGGTCGCGGCGTCGCAACACACGGTGGCGCGCGTGCCACCGTCGACGCGCGGTCGGTCAACCATCGCTTTCTCGATCTCAAGTTGCGAGGCGTCACGAACGCCGCGGTCGAAGACATGGTCTCGACCAAGACCCGCGCGAAGCTCGAGCGTGGCGCGGTGACGATCTCGGTTCACCTCGCCCGCGAAGGCGGCGGCGTGCATCGCATCGATCGCGACGCCGCGAAGGTCGCGTGTGACGAGCTGACCGCCGTGGCCGCGCACCTCGGACTTCCCGGCCCGAACCTCGCACTCGTCCTCGCGCAGCCCGGGGTGGTGGCCGTCGACGAACGCGACGACGAGGCCGCGCTGCCCGCCGTCGCCGCCGCGCTCGAGGCCGCGCTCGTCCAGCTCGGCGAGATGCGCGTCAAGGAAGGCGCCGCGCTCGCCCTCGAGCTGACCGGCCGGCTCGCCGAGCTCGATCGCCAGCGGGCCGCGATCGCCGCGCTCGCGGGCGGAGTGCCGGCGGCGATCGCGAAGCGGATCGACGATCGGATCAGGCGCCTGCTCGAGGACCCGACCACCCTGGATCCCTCGCGGATCGCACAAGAAGTCGCGATGCTGGCCGATCGCGCCGACATCACGGAGGAGCTGGTCCGGCTGTCCTCGCACCTCGATCAATGCCGGTCACTGCTCCTCGGCAAGGAAGCGGCAGGTCGCCGGCTCGACTTTCTCGTCCAAGAGATCGGCCGCGAGCTCAATACGATCGGCAGCAAGTCGACCCTCGCGGAGATCACGTCCGCGATCGTCGAATCCAAGGCGCAGCTAGAGAAACTTCGCGAGCAGGTCCAGAACGTCGAATAGCGTTTCTTGTAGGATGTGCGGGTGTCCGAACGCGGAGTCCTGGTCATCGTCTCGTCGCCCTCCGGCGCCGGCAAGACCACGCTGAC
>JBBQJJ010000162.1:0-17406 GCA_038325805.1 Haliangiales bacterium | reverse complement strand
AAGCCGGTCTGGTCGAGCACGTTCAGCTGACCGTCATCGAAGACGAACACGATGCCGCTCGCGATCCGCGAGCTCCAGAGTGGGGCGCGCCGGACGGCGTGGCGAACGATCCGGCCGCTCGGCAGGAGCACGATCAGCTGGTTGTCGGGACTGGTGGAGATCAATTCGTTCGGGCCGTACACCAAACCCAGCGTCGCGCCCGAGAGCCAGCGTTGGCGCTCCTTGCCCGTTGCGACCTCCCATTCGATCGTCTCGGTGCGGGTCGCGACCGCGACGCGCTTGCCATCTCGTGCGATCGCTATCGACGGCACGAGGGTGACCGGATCGCCGAGGCGCCTCGGCGTCTCACCGTCGAGGACGAACACGCCCGTCGTCGTCGTGAACACCGCGAGGTCGCGCTGCCCCGACGCGGCGATGACATTGCGTGCGAGCTCGCGGGGCCCGCCGCCGGAGAGCGAGATCTCGTAGATCGCTTGCTTCTCCAGATCGAAGTATCGGATCCGCTCTCCGTCGCGCCACCAGGATGTGACGTCGGCGGTGGGCAGCGTGCGGGTGGCGCGCGTCCGGACGTCGATCAGCCGGTTGCCACCAAGCTGGTGCCCGCTGACCATCACGGTGGTGGCGTCGATCCATTCGACGCCGTAGAGCGAGGTGTGAAGGTCGACGATCGTCGACGGGCGTCCGGTCGCGACATCGTAGGTGACGACCAGTCCGTCCATCGCCACGCTCGCGAGCGTCTTTCCATCGGGCGAGAACGCGAGTCCGTTGACCTGCTTGGTGTGCGTGGCGGCGCCGCGGGGCAGACCGTGGGCTGCGACCTTCGCGATCGCATCGCGGGCTCGCTCGTGATGCGAGGTGTCGACCGGGAGCTCGAGGAGCAAGGCCGCGGCGCGCGTCGGCTCGGTGGCGGCGATCGAGCTCGCACGTTCGATCAGAAGCAGATCCGCGCGTGCCATCGCGACGCCGCGTTCACGCATGGCCTCGTAGCGTGCGTCCTCGGCCTCGGCCTTGCCGGCGATGATGCGACGCAGGGCGACCACCGAGATCACCGCGACCGTGATCAACGAGACCACGGTCAGCGCGACGGCGAACCGGTGCTTGCGCACGAATCGCCGCAGTCGTTCGCCGGTGGTGTAGTGGTGTGCTCCCACGAGCTTGCCGCCGAGGAACGCGCGGAGATCCGCGGCGAGCTCGCCCGCGTGCTTGTAGCGAGCGTCGCGATCTCTCTCCATCGCCTTCTCGACGATCGCGACGAGCTCGGGCGGAACGTCGTCGGCGAGCTTGTCGAGCGGTGGCTGATCCTCTCCGGTGACCGCCGCGCTCAACCGCTCGACATCGGACATGTGCGCGAAGGGCGCGTGACCTGCGATCACATGAAACAGCGTGGCTCCGAGCGCGTAGACATCGGCGCGGGCGTCGACACGCTCACCGCGCGCCTGCTCGGGTGCCATGTAGCCGACCGTGCCGTAGATGTGGCCGACCTGCGTGAGCTGCTCGGGCAGCAGCGCGCGAGGTCCGCTGACGTCGAGATCGTCGAGACGCCGCGCGAGGCCCCAATCGATCAGGTGCGTCTCGCCGTACGCGCCGAGCAGGATGTTCGACGGCTTGATGTCGCGATGGATGATGTTGCGAGCGTGCGCGAACGCAGCAGCATCGACGACGGCGAGTAGATTGGGGAGGAGGGCGAGGCGCGCGCGCAACGTGGTCCCCGAGAGGCGCGCGGACAACGGATCGCCGTCGATCCGGCGCATCACGTAGTACGGGCGACCATCTGCACCACGAGCCGCTTCGTGGATCGGGACGATGGATGGGTGCTCGAGCTCGGCGGTGATCCGGACCTCGCGCTCGAAGCGCACGAGATCGTCGGGGTGCTCCGACAGCACTTGCTTGATCGCGACCGAGCGCGCGAGCGAAAGATCGGTGGCAGCGACGACGCGCCCCATGCCACCCCGCCCGAGCTCTTCGCCTAACTGGAACCGGTCCGCCGCGTGATCGAACGTCGCGAGGCTAGCTGTCCCGGTGGCTCCTGGATTCGGAGCGGGGGTCGTGGTGCCGAGGGTCTCGGCCTCGTTCTCGGCCTCGTTCTCGTTCTCGTTCTCGTCGGGCTTCATCGCGACGTCGAACGCGGTGTCGGGGCCGGGAGCCTCCCGGCGCGTCTCTCCCTCGTCAACGCTCACTGCAGCCCAGTGTAGTCGACGGTCACCGGGCCGCGGGGAGCCGCATGGTGATCACTGCACCACCCGGAGCTGCCGGCGCCAGGATCACCTCGCCGCCGAGCGTGGCCGCGACCGAGCGTGCGACCCCGAGCCCGACACCCACGCCGGCACCACGCGCCGACGATCGGAAGAACGGATCGAACGCGCGCCGCGCTTCCTCGGCTGACAGCACGTGACCGTTGTCGGAGACCTCGACGACGATATCGTCACCGCGCTCCTCGACGACGATCGCGATCTTGTTGGTGGTCGCGGCGGAGTCGTGCTCGAAGCCCGACGCCGAGAACAGCATCATCGCGAGCACCGCCTGGCCGATCCGCGCTTCCTCTCCGATCACCGGGCGCACTGCCGAGATCTGGCGGATCACCTGGGCACGCGGCTCGAGCGTGGGCGCCGCGAGCCGGAGCGCGGCCGTCACCACGGCGGCGAGATCGAGCGCCTGGGAATCGCCGCGGGTGGCCAGCGTCTGGAGCGCGCGCACGTTGCTCGCGATTCGCTCGGCGCCGGTCGTGATGTCGTCGAGGCAACGGATCGCTGGTCGAGCCGCCGGCTCGGGGATCGCGGCGGTGAGTTGCTTGCGCAGCGAGCGGAGGTTGAGCAGCACCGAGGTCAACGGGTTGTTGATCTCGTGCGCGAACCCGGCGGCGAGCGCACCGACGAGACCGATCCGATCAGCTTCGAGGAGCGTGAGCTGTGCGGAGGCCACGGCATCGCGCACCACCATCACGTAGACCACGGCTCCTTCCTCGGGCACGTCCGCGTACCCGAGCGCGAGCTCGAGGGTGACGATCGAGCCATCCTTGTGCAGCGCGTGGAGCTCGACCGCGGGCGGTGGTGGACGACCGTCGCGATGGCTCGCGGACAGCTGGCGGACCAGCGGGCGTTGGTCGGGTGCGATGAACTGAAGCGGTGGCACCGCGAGCATCTCGTCGAGCGTGTAGCCGAGGGTCGCCGCCGTTGCTTCGTTCGCGTACCAGCGCTCGAACTCCCCGTCGCGTTCGGCGACGATCAGCACGCCGACGCCGGCATTGCCGAGCGCGTCGAGCAGCGCGGGCGTCAGCGGCATCAGCTGCTCGAGGCTGCGGATCATCGTTTGACGAACGTTCCGCGCTGCGGATCTTTGACGACGCCGGGGAACTGCAGCACCTGGTTATGCATGCTGACGTAGACGCCGGGGGTCAAGATCTGCACGGCGAGCAGCGCCTCGGTGAGGTTCTGGAGCGCATCGGTGGAGCGAAGCTCGTACGGGCGCATCGCGCCGGTGAACACCACCGGTGACGCCGGAACGCCGAGCTCGCAGACGCGCTCGCCCGACACCGCGAGGCGATCGGTGCCGTGGACGACGACGACACCGGCGGCCGATCTGGCCATCTGTGTCGCGGTGTTGGCGATCAGCGTGTGATCGTCGGACGTCATGTCGAGGCTGTCCTTGTTCATCAGCTGGACGCGCATCACCTCGATGCCGCGCAGCTCGAGAGAGGCCAGCATGATGTCGAGCACGCTGAGCTTGTTCGCGAGCACGCCCGACAGTTCGTCGTACGTCTTCTCGATGGTGCCACCGGTGGAGATCAGGGCGATGTGTTTCATGGGCAGGCTGGGAGCGGGTTGCCGTGGGCGACCGCGAGCATGCGATCGTAGTTGCTCTGCATCCCCTCGATCACGTCGCCCTCGCTCGCCATCAACGCATCGAGATGCTCGACGAAGCGAACCTCGGTGATCGCGGGATCGTCGGTGGCGAGCAGCTGCACGGTGCCCTCGGAGAGCGAGATGAAGTCGCTCCCCTCGATCTTCTGGTGCTTGATCATCACCAGCTCGGGTGTCTCGAGCGTGCCGATCACCACATTGCCACGCCACTGATCGTCCCACTCGACGTTGAGGATCTCGTCGACGAAGTACGACACCAGAAAGCTGAGCTCGTACTCGGGCTCGTTCTCGACAACGACACTGTGCGACGTGGTCGAGCACGCCGCGAGCATGACCTCGGGATCGTGGGTCACCGCGTAGACCTCGGCGGGGGGCACGAAGATGAAGCCGCGCCCGTACGCCAGGATCATCGGATCGTCGGTCGACTTGACGGCGAGCGCTTCGACGACGGTGCCATCGAGCGTCTGGTTCTCCGCGTCGTCGGCGAACGGCTCCAGTCCGGCTGGAAACGGCGTCGAGATGTCGTCCTGACAGCTCGTCAACACGACTGCGAACAGCAAGTACTTCATTTCTTGAACCGAGCTGTCGCCGCGGGCGCGACCTTGCGATTGACGAGGATCAGCGCCGCCACCGGGATCACGAGCGCGAGCCCGACGGTCAAAAGGGAGACGAGATACGTGGGGTTTGATAGTGCGAGGTGCTCGAAGCCGTGCAGCGCGGGCCACGACAGATACAGCGTGAGAGCCGCGCAGATCACGCCGTACGACGTGGCGATGATGCGGTGATGGATCGACATCCGGATCAACGCGTAGCCAGCCCAGATCTGGAACAGGTCGATGCCGACGTTCCACCACGGCGAGCGGCCATCGCCGCCGGCCAACGAGAACAGCCGCCCCAGCTCGCCCGGCATCTGGCTGGTGAACAGCGTCGGGAGTAGCAAGGTCAGGTTGTACGCAGCATGTGCGAGCAGCAGCCAGCCGAGGCAGGTGAGCCCGGCGTCGGGGGCGCGGCGATGGATCTCGGCTTGATCGCCGGCGAGCAGATCCGCGAACTGCCGATCGCTGAAGAACCGTCGCACGATCATCGGCCACGCCATCAGCATCCAGGTCAGCCCGCTCACCACCGCGAGCATCGTGACGTCGAGGTGGGTGGTCATCACGCCGAGCAGCATCGCGCCGCCGGCACAGAACGCGCTGATGATGCCGAAGCTCGAGTACCGGTTCGCGTGCTCGACCGCGCGTTCGATCGACGTGGAGCTCATCCCCGAGATCCCGGCGCGGACGTGCAGGATCGAGCGCACGACCAACATGATCAGCGCGAGCGTCAGCAACATGATGCGACCCTCGCGCAGCGAGGTGAGGCCCGTCTCGAAGATCGCGAGCAGCGTGGTCACGGTGATCAGCGCGCCGCACAGCCCGAGTACCGTCATCAGGATCGCGGCGCCTTCGAAGCCCTTGTCCTCGGCGACCGGCACTCTCGCCGCGAAGCGCGCGAACAAGCCGGATGCGAGCAGTCCACCGAGCAGCGCGGGCCAGACCGCGAGCCCGACGCCGAGTCCGATCGCGACACTCGCAGATGCCCCGAACTTGCCGGCCGCGGCGGCGACCACCACGCTATGCGCGAGTCCGATCACGATGTAGCGAACGAGGCCGACGAGTGGAGCCGACGCTCCGTCCGTGCGCGGCTGGCCGTACGCCAGCGAGCCGTGAGGTGAGCCAGTGCCCTTGGGGTACAGGATCTCGATCCCGGCGGAGCGATGGAACATCGAGCGCACCACGCAGGTGGCGAGCAGCAGGAACATCCACAGCGTGTCTGCGCCGCGGAGCCCGAACAGCATCGCGAACGCGAACAGCGCGACGCCAACGCCGGAGACCGTGCCGCCGAGTTGCATGATCAACCCGAGGCTGGACAGCCCCTGATCGGCGGGGACACCAGCCGTGGGCAGCTGGACAACCGCGGGTTGGTCCCTCGACATCAGGCGATCCTAGCGCCTTGATAACACGCCAACCCCAGAGTTCGCCTGTCGATCCTTCGACCAGGCGAAGGATGGGGAACGGGTGGCTCGTTCCTCGAGCCGGGAGAAAACTTCCCGAGGGCGAGCGCGGGGCCGCGTCAGCTCGGCTGAGTCGGGCCCTGCGCGAAGTGACGCCGTAGGCGGTCAGTGAGGAGTGGGAGACGATCCTGTCCCCAGGCCGTGAAGTCACCGCACCGGAACGACGGCACGCCCCACAGTCCGATCACCGCCATGTCCGCGGCGTTCTGGGTGGCGACCTTCACCGCCTCGGGATTCTCGAGCGCCGCACGCGCTTCCTCCCACGGAAGGCCGGCGCGCTCGACGATGAGCTTCAGATCGACGTACTCGGCGAGGTCGAGCGCTTCGCTCCACGCACCGCGCATCGCCGATCGCGCAAACGCGAGGGCGTCCTTGGGGCCGCGCTTGTTTGCCCAGTGCTGGATCGCGAGGCAGTGATCGACGCCCTTGCCCAGGGGATCGCAGAGCTCGCCGAACGCGATCCCCAACCGATCCGCCTCGCGCTTCGCATCGCGCACGATGTACATGCGCTTGACGGTCGGCATCTGCGCGCCGCGGGCAACCAGCGGCTGGACCTGCCGGAGCACGAGCGGAATGTTGTACGGAGCGAGCACGGTCTCGATCTGCTCGAGCGCGAGGTAGCTGTACGGCGACCGGAACGAGAACCACAGCTCGCAGCTCAGGGGCTTGGCCGACAAGGACAGCGGACCGCGAGCGGTCTGCGGACGCGGCGTGACCACGTGCGCGACGTCGACGCCGAGGTCTTTTGCGAGCTCGGTCTCGAGGTAGGGCAGGCGATCGACGCCCCAGTACCACTCGCCCTTGTACGAGATCATCGCGGCCATGTAGTGACCGGCCTTGCGCAGCTTCTCGTAGTTGGCGTTGACGATCGGTGCGATCGAGCCGTGCGACTCGGTGCCGGCGGCGTTGAGCAGGACGCCGAGCTTCTTCTTGTCGAAGGTCCACAGCGCGTGAAACATGTCGAGCGCAATGCGCAGCTGATCGGCGGCGGGGCGGTCGCGGATCAACGACGTGGCGATATCGCGCACCATGCCGGGATCGGCGGACTTGGTTCCCGGGAACTCGAGGTCCCAGTACTCGGCGAGTTGCAACGCGTCGCGCACCAGCTGCCCCGGGCGGAGGACCGGCGACGGATCGACGTCCGAGGCCGGTGGGGTGACGATGTGGATGACGAGCTCGACGGGATAGACCTGGAGGAGCCGCGACACCGCCTGCGCGGTCAGATAGCTCCACGGATCCGCGATATCGAGGTAGAGGTCGAGCTTGCGCGGGGCGCTGGTGACCCGGGCTTTCACGGTCTCCACCGCGCGGCGAGCCGCATCTCCGGTGGGTCCGAGCCATGCCGAGATGGCTTTGCCGACGAGACGCTTGGCGATGATCATGAGGTGACCAATACTACGCAAACCGTGGACGAGGCCAAGCTACGTGACGTGATCGAGTTTCTCGAGGACCTCGGGACCAAGATGTCCGAGCTCGCGACCCTCGACGAGCCCACCCGGATCCGGCTGGTTGCCGCCGCCGGGCAGCTCGCCCGGCCGGACCGCTACCAGAAGAAGGCCCTCGGCAAGGCGCTGCACCGCCGCCACAAGGAGGAGAAGCGAAACGCCGATCAGGCGATCCTCGACCAGACGGGCATCCGCGCGCTCCGCCGCGACACCGTGTTCAAGACGCCCCTGCCGAGACCCGACATGGCGCTCGACTCCCGCGGCGATGACGAGCAACCCGATGCGTGGGCCCAAGCCGAAGCGAATCGGTCGGGGCCCGATGAGGCCGAGGCCGAGGGGCCTCGCGTCGAGGCGGCGCGGATGTGTTACGTCTGCAAGACCTACTTCCACGAGCTGCATCACTTCTACGATCAGATGTGCCCGCCGTGCGCGGAGCTCAACTGGGAGAAGCGAAGCTCGACGGCGGATCTGC
Organism: Haliangiales bacterium; assembly: GCA_038325805.1. GTDB lineage: Bacteria > Myxococcota_A > Polyangia > Haliangiales > Haliangiaceae > JABFXX01. The sequence goes on along the minus strand of JBBQJJ010000162.1, from coordinate 9,579 downwards.
GAGGGCGGACCGCGCTGGTCACCGGTGCGCGCGTCAAGATCGGCTACCAGGCCGCGATCAAGCTGCTGCGCGCCGGCGCCGAGGTGATCGTGGCGACGCGGTTTCCGCGCGATGCGGCTCGGCGCTACGCCAAGGAGGTCGATGCCTCCGAGTGGACGCACCGGCTGCACATCTACGGGATCGATTTGCGGCACACGCCGAGCGTCGAGCTGCTGTGCCGCCACCTGGTGGCGACGTACTCGCGGCTCGATGCCCTGATCAACAACGCGTGTCAGACGGTCAGGAGACCGAGCGGTTGGTACGACCACGTGGTGGAGGGTGAAGACGAGGACCTGTCGGCGCTCGAGCGTGGCTTCCTCGAGCGCGATCGCTCGCTCCGCAAGGAATTGTCGGCCGGAGCAGAGGAGGGCCTGGTCAAAGCGGCGGGTGCACAGATCCAAGCGGCCGGCTTGTGGAAGAGCGCGGTGCTCTCGCAGGTGCCGCTGCTCGCCGAGGATCTCGAGCGCGGTGAGCATCTCTATCCGACGCACCGCCTCGATCAGGATCTCCAGCAGATCGATCTGCGCGACATCAACAGCTGGCGCTACACGCTCGCCGACGTGCCGACGGCGGAGCTCCTCGAGGTCCAGCTGGTCAATGCGATCGCGCCGTTCGTGCTCAACGCGCGGCTGCGTCCGCTGCTCGCCGCCGTCCCGACCCGCGATGCACACGTGGTCAACGTGTCGGCGATGGAGGGTCAGTTCTATCGCCGGTGGAAGACCGACAAGCATCCGCACACCAACATGGCCAAGGCTGCGCTCAACATGATGACGCGGACCAGCGCGATCGAATACGTGCAGGACGGCATCCACATGAACTCGGTCGATACCGGCTGGGTGACCGACGAGGATCCGCAACACCACGCGGAGCGGAAGAAGGCGGTGCACCGATTCCATCCGCCGCTCGATATCGTCGACGGTGCGGCGCGGATCGTCGATCCGGTGTTCGATGGGATCTCGACCGGCAAGCACCTGTGGGGGCTGTTTCTCAAGGACTACAAGGCGGCCCCATGGTGATCACGCGCGGTCGCTCAGCGTCGCAGCCATGTCGCATCACGGTAGATCGTTTCTGATCCGCAGGAGATCTTCGAGGCGTGTCGCGGACTTGATCGAGAGTTCATAAATAGTCGTTGCGCGATTTCGATCTGCGCGTAGATTGCCCGTCACTCAATGACGTCGCCGGGCAACATCGACTGAAGGCAGCTTCCAGAGGAAATCCTCCTCGGTGGGCTGCCTCGACTGGCAGCCCTTTTTTGTTCCGGACGAGTCGTTCACATCGCGCGTAGCGATCAACTGTTTTCGCGCGCTCACTCGAAGAAGCCATACACGCAAATACTTGGTTCGAATCCAGGTCGTCCTACAACGACCACGCAAGTGGTCACACGGGACGATGCCGTTGGTACGGCACTCACTCTCATAAGGTGAATCCCACAACGGCTTCTTCACTCGAGCGCGCGACAAAATTTCATCACGTTCAACGCAGCAAGCCCTACACGCAAAAAGGGATCTAGAGGTTGCGGGTTCGAATCCCGTCGACTGGACGCTTATCCAGTCGTAGCTCAACGGTAGAGCGCCAGAATGAAAATTGCGGCTTGCTCACTCGAACGTGAAATTTTCTTACGCTCAATGCCGCTTCGGCGGCACCTCGCTACGCCGGCGCTTGCGCTGCGTAGCGAGCTTCCTTTTCGTCTGTCCTGCTGCACCTGAGCCAACACGCAACAGGAGATGTCTCTTGGTGGGACGTCGGTCTTGAAAACCGAAAGGGCGGGTTCAATTCCCGCTCTCCAATAATCGCGCTCAGGTCTCTCGGACAGACGAGCTTTTTCTCGCGGTCAACCGCAGTGAGCCCACACGCAACCCTGCCGCCATAGCTCAGACCGTAGAGCGTTCGTCGCAAGACGAGAGGTCGCGGGCGCAAGTCCCGCTGGCGTCCACACCAAAAACCCAGCGCTCACCGCACTCGTTCGCGAGACCCACTTCGTTTTTCACGCTCCGCCGTAGAAGCCCTACACGCATCAAGCAAACGCGGGTTCGACTCCCGTCGAAGGCACCGACCACGCCTTCGTCGTCTAGCGGTAAGACAGCCGAATGATAATCGGACATCGTGGCTTCCACTCTCGAGCGTAACTTTTCCGCGCGACCATCCGCGCAGTCCCTTTTCGCGTCCAACCGCTGAAGCCCTACACGCAAGGTACGTGGGTTCGATTCCCACGGAAGGCGTCACAGCCCTCCTCGTCTAATGGCAAGACACCGGACTCTCAATCCGTCATTCGTGGCTTTGGCACTCGGGCGCAAAACCTATTCCCTTCGTCGCGCACAGCGCTGGAACGAAGGAAATGAAAGATGATGGAGGTACTCAGATGGTGGATGCACGCATGCCCCTTCCCGAGTCGCAGATGGGCCCGGCCGAGCGCTTGCTCGATGTCGTGCTCGGTGGCTCGGCTCACCTTTGGCACAACCGTCCCGGCGTCGAGATCGCCGGCCAGTGGAAGCCGGCCAAGAACGCCGGCAAGGCATCTGACAAGATGCGTGGTCGCGCGATCAAGCCGGGCCTTCACGTCTCGGCGGCAGTCACGCTGTACGCGCGCCTGCTCGAGATCCACAAGCTCAACGCGGATCTGATGGCCCACCTCGCGAGCTACGCGCTGATCGAGACCGACTGGCGTGACCTCAAGGTCGCCTGCGCAGCCTTGATGCTCGTCCAGGCTCGTGCCGGTGCACCGATCCACGACGACGACGGCTCGGTCGCGTTTTACGACGACGACCACCGCGTGATCGGCGAGGCGATGGTGCTCTGGTACCAGAAGAAGTCGAACCGCATGCTGACGCCGAAGGCCGTCCTGCGCATCGCAGAGCTGCTCGAGACGCCGGAGATCGCTGCACTGAACCGTGCCGCGGGCTTCGGTGACCCGGCCGCAAAGCGCGCGCCGCTCGGTCGCTGGCCGAAGGCCGCTGCGAAGTGGCTCGCCCTGCGCGAGACCAACCAGCCGATGCTGAGTGGTCTCGTCAAGGCGGGCTACAAGCAGACGATCAAGAACCTCGCGCGCAAGATCGGCTACAAGCCGCAGTCGCAGTCGTTCTTCGGGTTGCTCGGCTGGAAGCAGAGCCAGGCGGATGATGGTCGTCGCCAGATCGGTCTCGAGAACCTCGAGCTCGTGAAGAGCGACCGCTTCGATGGGCTGTCGGAGGCCGAGATCTGCGAGACGATCGTGGGTCAGCGGTTGCGCTACAAGGATGCCGTGGGTCGCCTGCCGAGTGACATCGGCTTGACGCCCGCGATCATGGTGGCGCTGCTGCCGACGCTGTCGGACCGCGACCTTCGTCAGCTGACCCCGACGCTCGAGGAGCTCGGCCTGCTGTCGGTGGTCGAGATCCGTGCGCGTTGGGAGAAGGCGATCACGACGGCAACGGACCAGCGTGCGCTCAACATCGCGAAGAACGTTCGCGACAAGGGCCTCAAGGAGAAGCTCGAGGAGGCGGCGGACCATGCCGTGAAGAAGGCAGTCGAGGCGGCAACGTCCGGCGACGCCGACGTTCGCGTCATGTTCCTCGTCGACAAGTCGGGCTCGATGCAGGGTGCGATCGAGGCGTCGAAGGACGCACTCGGAAAGATGCTCGGTGGCTTCCCGCTCGAGCGTCTGCACGTTGCAGCCTTCGACACGATGGGTCAGGTGCTCAAGCCGAAGGCAGCCTCGCGGCTGGCCGTCCAGCACATGCTCTCGGGCATCAAGGCGGACGGTGGAACGATCCACGGCGCTGCGGTGAGTGCTTTGCACCGCGATGGCGTGCGCGTTCCCACCGAGGCAAAGTTGATCGTGATCGTCGTCGGTGATGAGGCCGGCGAGTCGGGTGCTCAGCTCGCGCAGACGTTCCGTAACCTCGGTTACCGCGTCGACGCGATCGCGCTCCTGCTCGCTTCGTCCCAGCGCGGCTCGACGGTGCGGGACTGCGCCAAGGAGCTCCACATCCCGTACAGCGAGATCAACGTGGATCAGTTCGACGACCCGTACCACGTGCCCCGTGTCTTGCGCGCATTGCTCGAGACACCGGTGCAGGCATCGACCACCGTGGCGATGCCGGGACTCGTCGAGAAGGTCATGAAGACCAAGCTGCTCGAGGTGTCGGCGTAGCAGCGTTCTGAGGAGATCGAGGACCATGGACTACAAGGCGTTCCTGAAGCAGAGCGAGCCGCTCGTCCTTCCCTATTTTGGTGGGGCGCGCGTCGACTCGGTGGATCGGCGCTTTGCAGTCCAGCGTCGTGAAGAGGCTCAGCTCGAGCCCGGTTGGTGGCGTTTCGTGATCGAAGGACGACGTGCGGTTCCCAAGGATCGTGCCGACCCCATCGATCTCGGTGCGCTGATCCCTTCCCCGAGTATCGTGCGCGGGCACTGGGTCGACGGCTGGGTCGTGTCCTCGGGACGCGAGCTCGGCCGGATCGCGCTGCCACCTGCCGACGAGCCTAGCCCACTCGCGAAGGTGACGGCGCGACGTTGGTATTCCGGAGACTTGCTCTTTGACAGCCTGGAGTTCGAGGACGACGCGGAGATCACCGCGCGGATGGCGCTCGAGGAGCGTCGACCGTTGCTCGCGAGCGTCAAGGGCGTGGTGCCGTCGCTGCGCGCGGCGTTCGGTTACTCGCTCGGGCTCGCCGCGGCGGCGGAGCTGAAGATCGAGGTCTCGATCCGCGAGCTGACGCCGATCATCGTCGAGATCGCGGATGGCGGGATGACGGTCGTCTCCCAGCTGTTCGACGATCTCGTGCAGCGCCGGGTGCGGATGGAGCAGGCGCTGCGCGAGCGCGAGGCGCGGGCGAAGTTTGCCGACGCCGCGCGGTCCGCGAAGTCGGTCGTCCGCAAGGGCGATGGCTACACGATCTGCGATCACGCCCTCGATTCGGCGGATGCGCGGATGCTGGCGTTTCGTCGGATCGCCAACAGCTCGCAGTTCGAGGTGACGTACACCGTCGACGGCGAGCGCATCATCTCGACCGTCGCCGCCGACACGCTCCAGGTCCTCGATCCCGGTGTCTGCCTCGCCAACGCGCATAGCGTGCTCACGCTCGACGCGATGCCGTCGGTGATCCGCGAGGCGATCGAAGATGGTGTGCTCGTGATTACTCGTCGCTCGTGAAGGGAGGTTCGTGTGCGTGAGGTGTGCTTCTTGATCGGTCGCGGTGGCGCGATCCTCTATGCCGATGCGTCGACCAGTCCGGCCGCATTGCCGGACTCGCGCACGCGGTGGGAGGCGATCTGGCAGCACCGTGACGAGCTCGAGGCGATCGTTCATAGTCACCCCCAGGGCCCGGCGGCTTTCTCGCAGGAGGATGCCTCGACGATGGCTGCGATCGACGCGGCGCTCGGCAAGGCGATGCACTACTGCGTCGTCGCTCCTCGCGTGACGATCTCGCGCACGGGTCTCGACTCGCCCGTGACGCATCTCGATCCCGAGCCGTGGTGGGCCCACCTGCTCCGGCTCTCCAGTGGAATGAAAGGAAGCTCGAAATGACGATCTTGAACATCACCTACCAGGGCCGCTCGGCCGACTACCACCTCGACCTCGATCACGGCACGTCGGATAGCGATATCCGCCGGATCGCCGTGGAGGTCGTGCGTTCGGGTGGTGTCCGCGGCTTGCACCTGCCGAACCTCGCGATGACGACGTTCAACACGTTCGTGGTGGACCGTCTGCGTTCGCCCAACGGCGAGCAGCGGATCTACCTGCGCCCGAAGGTCCCGTTCGGCGCATAGGATGACGCCATGGCGAAGCGCATCCTGATCTGTGGTGTCGGAGCACTCGGCTCGACGTGCGTGCAGTTCGTGCGCAACGTCGACGCCGAGCTGCGCCTGGTCGACTTTGATCGGGTGGAGTCCAAGAACCTCTCGGCGCAGTGGTTCGTCAAGCAGTCGGTCGGCAAGAACAAGGCGGAGGCCGTACGCCTCCAGCTCGCGAACTTCTACGGAACTGCGCCTGGCAAGCAGGGGGCCGAGGCGATCACCGCCCGGCTCGAGGCCACCAACGCCGCGAAGCTGCTGGAGGGGTGCGACCTGGCGGTCGACTGCTTCGATAACGCCGACAGCCGGCTCACCCTCTCGGACGCCTGCCGAGCGGCGAACGTGGCGCTACTTCACGGGGCGCTCGCGGCCGATGGCACCGTCGGGCTGGTCCGCTGGGACGAGCGATTTGTCCCTGATCGCGAGGACGTAGAGGGTCAGGCGACCTGCGAGGGCGGGGAGCACCTGCCGATGATCGGGCTCGTGGGTGCGACGCTGGCGCGCGCTATCCAAGACTTTCTGAAGGATGGGTCACAGCACGATTATCTGGTCTCGCTCTCGGGATCCCTCCAAACCAGCTGATTTTTGGGAGCTTCTGCTACGATAGGCGTCCGTGCGGAGGATCGGGGCTCAGCTAGCGTTCTTACTGGCGTTGCCGGCGTGCAACCAGCTGTTGGGAATCTCGAATCCGACAGAGGGTGATGCGACCGCCGGCGATGGTCCGCGTCCGGACGGTCCGATGCCCGAAGACGCAGCGCTCGACGCCCCACCGGCGTGCACGACCGCAACGTCGTTCGGCGCGGAAGTGACGTCTGCGATCGGCGGCAACGGTGTCGCGCTCGCCGTGGGTCGCTTCGATCAAGGCGCGGTCAACGATGTCGCCATCGCGATCACGACCGATACGGTGATCCTGGTCGGCGATAACCTCGGCGGCTTCAGCGTCTCGCAGCAGCTCACGCAACCCGCGATCGCCGTCGTCGCCAGCGACTTCGATATCACGGGTGTGCGCGATGATCTCGTGCTGGTCACCGCGACCACCGCCGTCGTGCGGCAGCAAAAGGAGAACGGCGCCGCCGGCGTGTTCACCGACCCCGCGCAGACGATCGACACCTTTACCAACGCCGACTCGGTTGGCTCCGGTCAGTTCGGGGTTGGCTTCCCGGATCTGGTGATCCACGACGACACCGGCAACAGCGTCTACGGATCGCTCGCTGCGGCTGGCACGTTCTCGAAGGCAGCGACCCTCGGCGCCGGCGGTGATCGCGTGGTGTTCGTCGGCAACATCGACCGCTCGAAAAACGATGACGTGATCACGGTGGATGCGGCGGGCACCGTCAAGCTCGCGCTGTCCAGCGGTAGCGACAGCTTCGACCCGCCCACGGTGATCGCGACCGGCGCGACGGGTCTCGGGATCGGCATCGGCACGTTCGACGGCGACGCGTTCCTCGACCTCATCGTCGCCACGACAGATGGCGGCGAGGTCTACCTCCAGAACTCGGCGTCGCCCGGCGTGTTCACCAAGCAGACGGGCACGTTCGGCGGCATCAAGAGCTCGGTGCCGTTGCTCGTCGGCGACTTCAATGGCGATGGCCTCGACGACGTGATCACGCCGACCACGGTCACGCTGCAGTGCCCGACCACGCGCGTGTTCACGCAGGTCGAATCGATCAACGGCGCGAACACCACGCTCGGCGACGTCAACGGCGACGGCAAGCTCGATCTACTCCGCCTCTCCGGTACCGATCTGATCGTGAGGCTCCAATGAGACAGGGTGGGATCGCGAACGTCGGCGACGTGTTGGCCGACAAGTATCGCGTCGAGCGGATCCTCGGCATCGGTGGCATGGGCATGGTCGTCCTCGCCACGCACCTCGAGCTCGAGTCGCAGGTCGCGATCAAGTTCATGCTGCCGGCAGCACTCGAGTCCACGGATGCCGCCGCCCGGTTCCTCCGCGAAGCGCGCGCCACGAGCCGGCTCACCAACGATCACGTGTGTCGCGTCACCGACGTCGGCAGGTTCGACGGCGGTCAGCCTTACATCGTGATGGAGTACATGGAGGGCTACGATGTCGGCACCCTCCTCAAGCGCAAGGGTGCGCAGCCCGTCGCCACCGCGGTCGACTACATCCTGCAGGCGTGCGAGGGCATGGCCGAGGCGCATGGTCACGGCATCGTCCATCGCGATCTCAAGCCCGATAACCTGTTCCTCGCGGCGCGCGCCGACGGCGATCAGATCATCAAGATCCTCGACTTCGGGATCTCGAAGGCAGCCGTCACCGGCATCGCCACCAAGACCGGCGACATCATGGGCTCGCCGGCGTACATGGCGCCGGAGCAGATGCAGTCGACCAAGGATGTCGACCAGCGCGCCGATATCTGGTCGCTCGGCGTCATCCTCTACCAGCTGATCAGCGGCAAGCTGCCGTTCATCGCCGACACGCTGCCCGCGCTCTGCCTCGCCGTGATCAACGAGGAGCCGCCGTCGCTCGAGTCGATCCGCAACGATCTGCCGCACGGCCTGGCGCAGGTGGTGATGCGGTGCCTCTCGAAGAATCGCGACGAGCGCTACCTCAACGTCTATCAGTTCGGTCAGGCGTTGCTGCCGTACGCGAAGCCCGAGGCCACCGCCGCGGTGACACGCATCCGCGGCATGCTGCAGCGCAAGCGCCCGCCCACGCCACCGCCGCTGATGATGCTGCCGTCGGAGTTCTCCGACGTCGCGCCGACGATCACGGGCGACGACCAGAGCAGCCCGGTGCCGAAGCTCCCGGCGATCGCGCAGGCGCTGCCGGCTGCGACGCGCACCACGATCGGTGGGGCTTCCGGCGAGTCGATGTCGCTGCTCAACCGGACGCGACGCCCCGGCGTGATCGGGGCACTGCTAGGTGCGATCGCGCTGGTCGCGCTGATCATCGTGATGGTGGTGATCAAGCGCGGCAACGAGAGCGATGCCGTCGGCGCGGCGACGACGACCCAGCCGCCCACCATGGTGGATCCGTCGGCGAAGGTCGATCCGGAGCCCACACCGCGTGAACCGACCAAGACGGACGTCGTGGTCGAGCCGATTCCCGAGGACGTGACCCCTCCTGTCGACGACACGCACGTGGCTGCGGGCTCGGGTTCGGGTTCCGGATCCGGATCCGGATCCGAATCAGGATCGAGCGCACGAAAACGCAAAAAGGATCCGAAGGTCACGGCCGGCAGTGGAGCTTCCGACGCGGGTGGCAGTGGCAGTGGCAGCGCGGTCGCACCGAAACCTGACGAGGACGAAGACAAGTGGGGCCACATGCAGCACGACGGCGACAAGAAGGACGCTGAATGATCCGCGGTCTCCTCGTCGCAGTCCTCCTCGCTTGCTCGACGGTCGCGCAGGCCGATGCGAAGTCCGAAGCGATCCTGCTGTTCGATCAGGGTCTCAAGGAGATGAAGGCCGGCCAGTTCGAGAAGGCTTGCAACAGCTTCGAGCGCAGCATCGCGACGTACAGCGATAGCGGTACCAAGGGCAGCCTCGCGAAGTGTTACGAGAAGCTCGGTCGCCTCGCCTCGTCGTGGAAGATGTGGCGCGAGCTCGCCGATCTCGCACCGTCGGGTGATCTCCGTCGAGACGCCGCCGCGCAGGCTGCGAAGCTCGAGCCGAAGATCGGGCGCTACGTGATCAAGCTGACGAACCCACCGCCGGATCTCGCGGTGACGCTCAACGGCTCGCCGACCACGCTGACCAACGTTCCGGTGCCGATCGATGCCGGTGGCGTGATCGTTCGCGCGTACGCG
>JBBQJJ010000161.1:0-17428 GCA_038325805.1 Haliangiales bacterium | reverse complement strand
CGTCGAGCGCACGCTCGCGCACGACTTCACCAAGCGGCGCAAGCGCTGATGTATCAGCCGGCTCACTTCGTCGAGGACGACCGGATGGTCCTCGCAGACTTGATCCGCGCCGCCCCCCTCGCGACGCTGATCCGCGGCGGTCCGGAGCTCTCCGCCGACGCGATTCCTCTCGAGCTCGATGGCGATCGCCTGCTCGGTCACGTCGCCCGCGCCAATCCGTTGTGGCGCGAGGCCGACGGCCAGCCCGTGCTCGCGGTGTTTCACGGCGCGTCTGCGTACATCACGCCGAGCTGGTACGCGAGCAAGGCCGAGCATGGGCGCGTCGTGCCAACGTGGAACTACGCGATGGTCCAGGCGCACGGCACGCTGCGCGCGATCGAGGACACCGCCTGGATCGAGGCGTTCGTCACTCGCCTGACCAAGCGCCACGAAGCGCCGTTCTCTGCACCATGGCAGGTCTCGGACGCGCCGGCCGACTACGTGCAGAAGATGCTGAAGGCCATCGTCGGGATCGAGATCGCGGTGACCCGGCTCGAGGGCAAGTTCAAGCTCAGCCAGAACCGATCGCCCGAGGATCGCGCCGGCGTGAGTCGCGGCCTCGGCGACCACCCGATGGCTTCCAAGATCTAGCGCAGCGTGCGCTTCGCCGCCGCACGGAGCGCCTTGCCGACGTTCTCGATCACCGTCGACTGCACGGCCGCGTACTGCCAGTACAACGGCACGTCGAGCGAGCTCGCCGCGTCGAGCAACACGAGCTTCTTGGCCGCCAGCGCCGGCCCGATCTGCGGCTCGGCCGCGAGACACCAGCCGAGCCCGAGCACCGCCGCCTCGACGAAGCCGGTCGACGACGGCAGGTAGTGCACCGGCGGCGTCACGCGCGCGCGGGTGTAGCGGCGGACGAACCGGGTCTGCAGGTCGTCCTTGCGATCGAACACGATCATCGGCGCGGTCGCGAAGGCATCCCCATGGACGCCCTTCGCGAAGTGTTTCGCCGCAAGCGCCGGCGACGCGATCGCGCGGTACCTCATCGTGCCTAGCGGTCGCACGTTGCACCCCTGGAGCGCCTTGGCCTTGGCCGTGATCGCGCCGAGCACGGCGCCCTGTCGCAGCAGATCGAGCGTGTACTCCTGATCGTCGACGCGAACGTCGAACAGATATCCGTGCTCGTGATGCAGCTGTGCGAGGGCTTCGAGCACCCAGATCTCGAGCGAGTCTGTGTTGACGGCGATCGCCACCGTCCTCGCATGCTCCGCCGGCATGAAGTCCGCGAGGGCCTCGGCCTCGAGCGCCTGCATCGGGCGAACGCGCCGCAGTAACCGCTCACCCGCGGGTGTGGGTCGACATGGCGAAGCGCGCACGACCAGCACCTGACCTAGCCGATCTTCGAGGGCCTTGATCCGCTGCGAGATCGCTGACGCCGTGACCGACAACCGCTTGGCGCCCGCATCGAAGCTGCCTTCTTCGAGCACGGCGAGGAACGCCGACAATTGGGGATGGACGAGCTCCATTAGTTTTCCTTAACAGCATACAGATTGTTTAGGTTTCCTAAGGCCGCCTCAGACCCCATCTTGCTGCCATGTCGTCCTCAGCAGTCCTCGCCGGTATGGGGTCCGGAGCCAGCCTGATCCTCGCGATCGGGGCCCAGAACGCGTTCGTGTTGCGCCAGGCCCTGCAGCGGCAGCACGTCGGCACCGTGGTCGCACTGTGCGCGCTCAGCGACGTGTTCCTGATCGCGTGCGGCGTCGCCGGCACCGGTGCGCTGGTCCAGGCGCACCCACTCGTCCTCCAGATCCTCCGCTTCGGCGGTGCAGCCTTCGTCGCCGGCTACGGCCTCGCGGCCGCCGTGCGTGCACTCCGTGGTTCCAGTGCCCTGGCGCCGAGCCGCCGGGGTGCCACCACGCGCCGTGCCGCCGTGCTCGCGTGCCTCGCGTTCACGTTCCTCAACCCGCACACCTACCTCGACACGATGGTGTTGCTCGGGACGCTGTCGACGCGCTACGCGAGCCCGTGGTCATTCGCCGTCGGTGCGATCCTCGCCAGCGTGGCGTGGTTCTCGCTGCTCGGTTACGGCGGGCGCCTGCTGATCCCGGTGTTCCAGAGGCCGGTGGCGTGGCGGGTGCTCGACGCCTCGATGGCCATCTTCATGCTGATGCTCGCGGTGCGGTTGATCGCGAATCCGATCGGCTAGGCGTCGACACCCTTGCGGAGATACGCGACCGTGTCGTGCAACGTGAGCTGCGGATCGCGCGCCTCGAAGCCGAGCTCGCGCTCCGCCTTCGACGAATCGATCCACCAGTAGTGATCCGCCATCTCGACGGAGATCCGGTCGACCGGCGGCTCCTTGTCGCGCCAGCGATAGAGCTCCTCGACGAGCCCGGCGCCGAACTTGTTCCACTTCGCCGGCAGCCTGAGCTTCGGCGGGGCGACGTTCGCGACGCGCCCGAGCCGGCCGAAGAACTCCTTCATCGTCCAGTTCGGGCCACCCAGCAGGTAGCGCTCGCCGTCGCGGCCCTTGTCGAGGGCGGCGGCGGTAGACAGGGCGGCGTCGCGGACGTCGACGAAGTTGATGCCGCCGTCGGGCAGCACCGGGATCTGCTTCTTGATGAACTTGCGGACGTCGCCCGTCGACGACAGCCTGCGATCGCCGGGACCGAGCAGCAGGCTCGGGTTCACCGCGACGACCTCGATGCCCAGCTTCTTGCCGTGCTCGAACGCGAGCCGCTCTTGATAGATCTTCGACGCGTAGTACGGCCAGCCCGCCACGATCTCCTCGGCGTAGGGTGCGCTCTCGTCGAGGATCACCTCGTCCTTCGAGACGCCGATCGTCCCCGACGTCGACGCCAGGACCATCCGCACCGCGCCGTGCTCCTTCATCTTCTCGAGCACGCGCCGCGTGCCGTCGACGTGGAGTCGCATCATCCGCTGCGCATCACCGGGGTCGCGCGAAACCGCCCCCGCGAGGTGGAACACGGCGTGGATGCCTTCGAGCGCCCGATCGAGCTCCGGCCCGTCGAGCACGTCACCGCGGATCGTCTCGACCCCGAGCTCCGAGAGCACGCCGCTGCGCGAGCGCGCGAGGCCACGAACGATGTGGCCCTGCTCCACCAGCACCCGACACAAGTGCTCGCCGAGGAAGCCGGTGGCACCGGTGACCAGAACCGCGGTCATGCAACCTCACCATCAGGTTTCTTGATCGCCAGCGATGCGAGCGTGCGCGTGTTGCTGCGCAGGCCGAACCGCGGCTTCGCGATCGGCGCCGCGACCCCATCGACGACGGGACGAACGAGACTGCCGACCTTGGCACCACCAACCGGGAGAGCAAACCGAGGAGCTTTGGGCGGGAGGTTCATCGTACTTCTTCCTCTTCTGAAGCGACCGACTTGCCCTGCGCGGCAAGATACTCGGCCATCGGGGTCGTGCCTGCGTCGCCAAGTGTCCACGCCTGATCGTGTGGTGCGAGCCTGCGAATCGTCGATTCCACGTTGTGCGTGATGTTGCGGTACTGCTCGCTGCGCGGACCACCGCCGCCGAGCCGCACCACGTCTTGATAGGACAGATACGGTCCGACGTACGCCGCGACCCGCTCGCCGCGCTTCGGTACGTAGCGACCCTTCGGCATCGCCTCGAACGTGCCCGACAAGTACATCGGCAGGATGCCGCACTTGTTGGTCATCGCGAGGTAGCCGAGTGAAGGCTTGAAGTCGGTCATCACGCCAGTGTCGCTGCGCGTGCCCTCGGGGAAGATCAGCAAGATGTAGCCATCGCGGATCACGTCGCCGGCGAGGCGCAGTGATTCGCGAAGAGATCCGTGCCGCTCCATCGGGACCAAGTTGGTGAAGTTCTCGAAGTACATCCTCCGGAACGGATCGTCAAAGAAGTAGTCCTTCGCCGCGAGCGCGACGAGGGCATCGCCCTGCTCGCCGAGCGCGTACTTCACGAGACCGGTGTCGAGGTGCGACGAGTGATTGGCGGCGACGATGTAGCCACCGAACGGCGGCGGCTGCCCGTAGATGTCGGTCTCGAGCACGCGCTCGTAGAGCGCCCGCATGCCCGAGCGCAGCGCGCGGCGGCCCAGCGACACGAGCGGGCTCGGCACGTTGATGTCGTCGTCACCGACGGCATCTTCCTTGTTCTCCTTCTCGCGCTTCTCGCGGGCCAACCGATCGCGCTTGGGCTTGTCGATGCGGGCCTTGGCACCCTGCCGCGCGACCAGCTTCTCGACATCCGCGACGGTCTCGAGCCCTTGCAGCTCCGCCGGATCCGGCAGGTCGACACCCGCCGCTTCGAGCGCGACGGCGAGCTCGGTGAACATCAGCGAATCGAACCCGAGCTCCTCGAGCCGGCTCTCGCTGGTGATCGCCGCGCCCTTTTTCTGCGAGACGTCGGCGAGCAGCGTGAACAACCACGCGTTGCCCGCATCCGGAGCACTCGCGAGTTGCTTGGCCTCCGCCCCACCCTTCGCGGCCTTCTCGAGCCGCTGGAGCTCCTTGATCACCTCGCGGCGCAGGATCTTGCGCGCGGCGGTCTTCGGCAGATCGCGGTCCCACAGGTGGACCACCTTGAGCCGCTTGTACAGCGGCAGGGCCTTGCTGATCTTGCGGACGTGCTCGCGGAGGTGCTCGCGGATGTCTTCCCGCGAGCCCGACTGCTCGTAGTCCGGAACGAACAAGCCGGCGACCGTCTCCAACTTGTCGTTGCCGATCGGCAACCCGACGATCGAGAGCTCCTTGATGAACTTGCTGTCGCGATACAGCTCCTCGAGCTCGTCGGGATAGACGTTCTCGCCGCCGGCGCCGAGGATCATCTCCTTCTTGCGGCCGACGATGAATAGGTTGCCGTCCTCGTCGATCCGGCCGAGGTCGCCGGTGTGCAGCCAGCCGTTGACGATCGTCTGCGCCGTCGCCTCGGGGTTCTCGAAGTAGCCCGTCATCACGTTCGGGCCCTTCGCCACGATCTCGCCGACACCCGTCGCGTCGGGCTGATCGATCCGCACGTCGATGCCCGGCAGCGGCCGACCGACCGACCCCGGAAGCGACTTGTCGCCGGGGCGCGTGACCGTCAGCACCGGCGACGACTCGGTCATCCCGTAGCCCTCGTAGAGGTTGAAGCCGAGGCCGCGGAAGGCCTTTAGCGTATCCGCCGGCAACGCCGAGCCACCGCTGATCAACAGCCGCATCCGGCCGCCGAGCTTGCGATGCACCGGGAAGAACAGCAGCTTGCCCGCGCCGATATCCCACGGGAGCTTGTCGCGAAGCGATCGGTTCGCGTCGACGATCGTATCGAACACCTTCTCGACGATGACGCCGGCATCCCCGACGTTCTTGTAGATCTTGCGCTCGAGCAGCTGCCACAGCGCGGGCACGCCGACCATGCCGGTGACGCCTTCGTCCTGCAGCGCATCCGCCAGGGTATCGGCGTCGATCTCCTGCAGGTAGTCGACCGATGCGCCGTGCATCAGCGGCATCAAGAAGCCGGCCGAGAACTCGAGCGTGTGATGCAGCGGCAGCACGCTGAGCAGCTTGTCGTGCTTGTAGAGCTCGAACAGCGACGACAGCTTGCTGACCATCGACGTCAGGTTCTTGTGCGTCAGCATCACGCCCTTCGGCGTGCCCGTCGTGCCCGACGTGAAGATCAGCGACGCGACCGAGTCGCCCCTGACCTCTGGCCGCACTGCGCCCGCGGAGACCTCGGGCTCGCTGAGCAGCTCGTCGAACGAGAACACCTTCGCGTCGATGCCCTGGTTGTCGAGCCAGCTATCGAACGCGCCGTGGGCCGGCGACCACGCCGCCATCGGACCGTCTTCATCATCGTCGTCGCTGCCGAGTGGGACCGCGATGTTCGCCTCACCCGCGAGCCGCTCGACGACCTTGCGCGACAGCACGAGGGCTTTGGCACGCGAGACCCGCGCGAGGTTGAGCACCTCGGGCAGCGTCAGCTCCTTGTCGAGCGGTACCACCGCCGCGCTGGCGAGGATCGCGGCGAAGTACGAGATGCCCCACTCCGGGCGGTTCTCGGACATCACGATCACGCGATCGTCCTTCTTGATACCGAGCTGCCGCAACACGCCGGCGCCCTGCCACGACATCTCCCCGACCTGACCGTACGAGAAGTTGATCGGCTCGCCGCCGTCCTTGCGCAGGAGTCGCAGCGCCGGACGGTTGCGGTTCGCCTTCACCGTCGACTCGAACAGCTCGACGATCGACTTGAACGTGTAGACCGTCTTCGGCTTCGCGCCAAACTCCTCGTCGAGCTTGTCGAACGTCCACTTCTGGAGACCGGGGAAGTGGGTGTCGAGCCAGTACTTGCGCCAGTCGACGAGGTGCGGCGCCCACAGCAGCTTGTCCTGATCGAGCGGCGACACGCGCGCCCACAACGCGCGCATGTTGTCGCAGCGGAACGCGATGTCGTGATCCGTGGTGAACGGCTTGAACAGGTCGACGAGCTGGACGATCTGCCCGGTGAAGGTCGACACCTTCATCAGCTCCTCGCGGGCGCGCTCGGCGAACGCCTCGATGCGAGGAGCCCCCCAGGTCGGCAGCTTGGTGTCGATCGTCTCGATCAGTCGATCGGCGATCTTCTTGAACAGCGGCGCCGAGCGCTTCTCGAAGTGCTCGTACGTCACCGGCCGCGACTCGAGCCGCGCCTTGAGCCTGTTCTTCAGCGTCTCCTCGCCGCGATCCACCTTATCGAGGTGCACCTGCCGGACGGCGAGCCCGGTGAGCTCGGTGAGCCGCTTGCTCGAGATCCGGTTCGAGTCGCTCGAGCCAAGCTGATAGATCTGCTCGTGCTCGCCGGCGAGCACCGCCGCGATCGCGAGCAGCATTCCGGCGGTGATGAAGTCGACGCTGATCACGTCGAGCGCGGTATCGGCGCCCATCGGTACCGAGCGATGCCCCTTGAGCATCAGGTACATCAGCGGCGCGGTGGTGTTGAAGCCTTCGTTCCATCCCGGGAACGGATAGCGCACGCTCGACTCGACGATCGCCGGCCGCACGATCGTCGAGACCACGCTCGTGTCCGTGAGGATCATCTGCTCGCCGAGCGACTTGGTGTACGTGTACGTGTTGGTCCAGCCCCAGTGCTCGGCGCGCTCCATGCCAACCTTGGTCAGCACGTCGTTCATCCAGATCTTGCGCTCGCGTGCGACGGCGAGCTTCAGATCGTTGTCGTCATCGGGATCGCGGCGCTGGCTCTTCAGGTACTCCGCAGCCTTCTCGCGAAACTGCGAGATGTGCTGCCGATCGTTGGAGCGATCGCGCGCCTGATCGATCGCCTTCAAGCAGTCCGCGATCTCGGCATGCGCGTCGAAGTCGCGATCGAGGAGATCCTCCTGCTCGCGTCGATAGTCATTCTGGATCGCTTGCGAGCGCGGGAAGTAGCCGACGACCGGCTCGTCTTCCCAGACATCGCCGTCGCGACGACCCGCGACGTAACACGTCGACACGTGGACGAGCTTCGCGCCAAGCTTGCGCGCGAGATCGAGGACGTTCTTCGCGCCCAGCGCGTTGATCCGGATCGCACTCTCGAGCGATGGCGCGAACGACACCAGCCCGGCGCTGTTGAGGATGACGTCGACCTTGCCGGTGAGCTCTGCGAACTGCTCGTCGGTGAAGTTGCAGACCGGCCGGCCGATGTCGCCGGCGAGGGCGACGATCTTCGACCGCATGAACTCTTCGTACTTCGCACCGTGGACGTCGCGCACCGGATCGAAGGCTGGCGACGACGCCACCTTCTTGTAGAACCGCTCGTCGGCGGTGTTGCCGGCGCCCGGGCGGACCAGGCAGTAGACCTTGCCGACCTCGGGGTAGCGATGCAGCAGCATCGACAACGCGACCTTACCGACAAAGCCGGTGGTCCCGATGATCAGGATGTTCTTGCCGCGCAGGATCTCCGAGACGTCGAGCCGCGGCTTGCCGGTCACCGATTCGCGCAGCGGTGGCAGCGGCTCGTTCGGCTTGGCATCGGGCCACGGCCGCGCGTTGCCATACGCGACCTCGGTATCGAGGTGATACCCGGACATTCCGTGCCGGCCGTTGCTGCCTGCGCCGCCCATCACATCACGTCGCAGATCATGTACGGCGGGTGGTGCAGCATCGAGATCTGCGCCGAGCGACCCATCGTGCTGCGCGCCATCGCGATCGCCTCGGCCACCGAGCCCGCGGTCTCCCACCCCATGATCTGCGGCACCGTCGCGTTATCCGCGCCGACGACGATCACGCGTGAGGTCTTCTCGCGTCCGCGCTGGCCCCAGTACCACATGAAGCACGGGTGCGCGCCGTGGTAGGCGTTGCCGCGCCGGTACATCTCGATGTAGCTCGGGTTGTACGCGAGCTCGTCCTGGTACTTGTGCTGGATCTGGTACGAGTCCGTCGTCTCGGTGAGGACGCGATTGAAGAACTCGATGTACGACGGGTGATGGACCGGATCGAACCGGTCGCTGCACGGGTGCGTCAGGATCAGGACGCCGCCATCCCGCAGGATCGGCGAGTTCCGGTACATGTGATAGAAGTAGCCGAGCGCCATCACCTGCACGAGCAGGGGGTTGAGCGCCTTGCTGTTGACGTTGTAGGGCGAGATGTACGGGATGCCCATCAGCAGGATGTCGGCCGCGCCGTCGACCTGCACGCAGTTCTGCTCGTTCTGCTTCGCGACGGTCTTGTCGTGCGTCGGATCGCAGGCACCCGCGTAGCAGGCGATCATCTCGTACGCCGCCGGCGTGCGCATGAAGATCTCGCGACGCGCCGCGAACGGCAGCTTGTCGAGCGTCCACTTCATCGCCTGGAACTTGAGGCGATCAGCCTCGGTGAAGTCGTCCTCGTTCTTGGTCAGGAACGACATCTGACCGTCGAACGCCTTGTTGTTGAGGACGGTCTCGATGTGGAAGACCTTCAGCGTCTTCTCGACCAGATCGCCCTGGCGCTTGAACGAGTGCGACAGCGCCGACTTCGGCGGGTCCATGAACGAGTTGGAGTCGACGATCGTCTTCGGGTTGTGGTGCGCCTTGAGGCTCTCGTAGCCACACAGGCCGACGGCCATCGACTTGTTGCCGCCATTCATCGGCACGAAGTTGAGGTTGACGTAGATCGTCAGGTCACTCTCGGCGACGCGGCGATTCATCTCGACGAGCTCTTTGTGCGCCGTGTGACCGAGCACGACCATGCCGTCGGGGTCGCACCCGTCGTGGTTGTAGAGCCGCTCCGGCCAGTAGTCCGCCCACACCTTCGGGCCGACCATGCGCTTGATCTCCCAGTCGTGCATCCGGCGATGCAGGCCGAGGGCGATGATGATGTGGACGTCGTCGACGCCGTGATCGGCGAGCATCTCGCACACGATCTCGAGCACGAGCTGCCGGACATCCGGCGTGCGCATGATCGGCAGCGGCATCGAGATGTCGTCGACGGCGATCGACACCTTCATGCCGGGGCGGAGCATCGCGTGCAGCGGCTCGCTGTCCTCGGGATGGTTCAGCGCGTAGCGGATCGCGGCGACCGGGTTAGCCACCGGCGTCATCGCGCGCTTCGGGTAGATCACGCGAGTGCCGACCGGCAGATCCTCGACGACGAAGTTCTCGCCGCTGAACATGATGCGGGGCGCCGAATCGTTGTCGATGGTGACGATGTGCTCGCGCGTCTGAGAACGGGTCTTGGGCCTTATCGCGCGCATGTCAGTCCTTTACGTTGCTCTTGCGTAGCCGCCGAACTGGAGCCAACCCCTGCGGCCGTCTCGCCACCGAACGTCGTGGATCTTCGTCGAGGTCGAGCACCGGCCAGTCATACGAGCGCGCCATCGCACGCAGCCGCATGTCCGGGTTGCATGCCGTCGGGTGGCCGACCGCGACCAGCATCGCGTAGTCGGAGAAGCTGTCCGAGTACGCCCACGACTCTCCGAGGTCGATGCCGTGCTGCTTCGCGTACGACCGCATGATGTCGGCCTTCGACGCGCCCGCGATGAACGGCTTCTTGAGCTTGCCGGTGGCGTAGCTGTCGACGAACTCGAGCTGGTTCGCGATCAGATCATCGACGCCGAGATAGCGCGCCAATGGCCGCATCGTGAAATCCAGCGCGCCCGAGAGCATCACCTGGCGGCAGCCTGCGCGACGGCTCTCGTCGATCAGGTCCTTCGCGCGTGGATAGATGTTCGGCTTGATGACGTCTTCGAACAGCTCCTCGGCGAGCACGACGAGCCGATCCTCGCTCGCGCCTTCGTAGGAGCGATAAAAGATCTCGTTGAACCACTTCCGAGACAGCTTGTCGGCAGCCCAGAACACCGGGATCGAGAGCGCCGTCTTGATCGTGCGACGGGTGCTCTCGGCCAACGAGGCGTGGCGCGAGGCGTAGAACGCGAACGCGTGGACGATGTTGATCTTGATGAGAGTCCCGTCGACGTCATAGAACGCCGCGGAATTCTTGTATTTCTGAGTCTTTGGCGGAGGGGCGTGCACCGGGAGCAAGGCGCACTCTTGCCCGAGCAAAACCACGCTGTCAATGGTACGTACCTGGCCCATGAGAATCCCGGTTTGGCTGACGCTAGGGGTAGCGATCCTCGTGATCGGCTTCGGGATTTACCGACTCCGGATCTCGTTCCGCTCCGCCGCTGAGGACAGGCCGGCCCGCGAGCGCCGCGGCCTCCATGCGATGAGCCCCGGGAAGCACCGATTCGTCGGGGTGCTGTACCTCGCGCTCGGGATCGCGCTGCTGGCGGTCTCGCTCGGCTGGAACCCGATGGGGAACCTGTTCGCGCCCGCGACGGACACCGCGAAGGGTGCCGAGCCGACCAAGGCGAAGCTGCCCGAAGACGGCCTCAAGCAGTAGCGGCCAGGGACTCCCCGATCAAAGGATCTGGAGGCGGCGCGAGTGCTCGGCGTGCTCGCCGATGTACTCGAGCACGTGCGGGTAATACATGATGACCTCGCGGAAGTCCTTCGCGGGCAGGCACAGCGCGAGGCCCTTGCCCTTCGCGATCACGTCGCTCTTGAACGCACCGCCCGAGAGCAGCGAGGTCTCGCCGATCAGATCGCCTGCACCGAGCGTGGCGATCGTGGCCCCGTCGCGCTGCACGACGAACACGCCGGCAAGTACGATGTAGAGTCCGTCGGGCCGCACGCCTGACGTCAGCAGCTTGGTGCCGGAGTCGATCTCGAGAAAATTGAACTTCGCCGCGAGCTCGGCGCGCTGCGGGTCGTTGAACGGGCGGAACAGCGGTGAGGTCCGCGTCCATCGATCGACGAGACGATCGCGGACGAAGCGCAGGATCGGGCGAAGCACGTCGCCGTGATCCGCGAGCACGCGTGACAGCGTGACGCGATCGATGCGCAGCAGCTCCGCGGTGACGACGGCCGTCACGGTGGCGGTGTGCGGCTGATCGGTCATCAGCGCGACCTCGCCGATGAACGCGCCGGGACCGAGCCGCGTCATCTCGACGCGCGGCGGACCCTCGGCCTGCACGCTGACCTCGCCCTCGACGATCACGTACAGCGCATCGCCGGGGTCGCCCTCGCGGAACAGGTGCTCGCCGACCTCGAGCGTGATCAGCGCGAGGTTCTCGACCAGCGCTTGCAACGTGTCGGGCTCGAGTCCGGCGAACAGTGGCGTGGCGGCGAGTGCACGACGCGCGGCATCGCCGATCACCTTCGGCATCGGGAGCGGGATCTCCTCGATGTCTTCCATCTCGAGCTCGGAGAGCTCCTCGACCTCGGCGTCGTAGCTATCGCCGGCGGACTCGACCGCGATCACGATCGGCGCGGACGGCCGATCGTCGGCGTACTCCAGGCTGATCTCGTCCTCGAACCCATCATCGATCGGGATGATGTGGATGCCGGGTGTCGAGTGCTGTGACTCGGGAATCTCCGTCGACAACGACACGTCGGCGAGCGGCGAGCCGGGCGCGAGCGTGATCGGCTTGCTCTTGGTGCGAGGCATCGAGATCGGCGAGACCTGGTCCGACTTGATCTTGCTCTTGGTCCGCGAGATCACCGGCGGCGGCTCGGTGGGCTTCCTGATCGACTGCGTCGAGCCGGTGCCCTGTGCGCGATAGGCCTCGATATCCTCGCGACGCAGCACCTGCTGGGTCCCGGTGCTCGCGCGCCGGATCGCCTCGACGTTCGGATTCTCGTGCAGTCCGGGGTTGTTCTCTGCCATCACCGCGGACCGCGTGGGTGCGGTGGAGACCTGGCGATTCATCTCCGCGAGGCGGTGAATCGTGTCCGCGTCATTCGGATCGAGCTGCAAGATCATCTTGCAGACGGCGATCGCCTGCACGAGGAAGCCGTTCTGCGCGTAGCGATCGACGGAGCGATAGAACGCCTGGACCGCGTGGTGATTGTTGCCGAGCTTCTTGTACGTCTCGCCCGCGCGCTTCGCCCATCCCGCATCCTGGGGCTCGAGACGCTCGAGCTCGAGGTAGGCCGCGAGCGCGCGCTTGTGCTTTCCAGCAGCCGCTGCCTGCGACGCCTCCTCCCTCAGGGCCCGAACATCTTTGGCCATCTGCTGAACGAATATATAACAGGCAACGATCGTCGAGCCTATGGAACCGGCCGCATCGCACGCGAGTAACTGCGTCTTAACGACGCCGTGATCGGACCACTCGCGCGAGACGCATGATCGAGCCGCGTGACCGGCACCACTCCGCGCAACGAGCTGGTGACGAAGACCTCGTCAGCGTCGCGCAGCTCGGCGCTGGTGACCACCCGCTGGCTGGTCGGAATCTGCTCCGCGACACACAGCGCGAGGACCCGCGCCCTCACGATCCCCGGCAACACCCCGGCGACGAGCAGTGGGGTGGAGACCGCTCCGCGTTGCACCAAAAATAGGTTACAGGTCGAGCCTTCGACTACGTGACCTGCGGCGTCGAGCCGCACGGCCTCGTCGGCGCCAGCGGCGCGCGCCAGCTCGCGTGCGATCAGCGGATCGAGAAACGACAGAGTCTTGTGAGAGCCGCTCGGTGACACCGGCCAATCGACCGTCACGAGTGACAGCTCTGCCGCAGGCGGTGGCAGTGGCTCGACGATCACGATCGCGCGACCTCGCCCGAGATCCGCGAACGGCTGCGCGAGCCCGCCCGGGCCACGGGTGACCATGATGCGGATCCGGTGCTCGGGCTGGGACTGTGGCTCGATCAACGGCACGTCCGTCTTCGCGGCGGCGATCGTCCGGTAGACCGCTTCCTCGAGCCGGGTGCGATCGAAGATCTGGAGCTGCAGCCACGCCGCCGTCGCGTACAGCCGATCGAGATGAGCGGCGAGCTCGACGGCGACGCCCTCCCACGTGCGCAGCACCTCGAAGCAGCCATCGCCGTAGAGCAGCCCGCGATCGAACACCGAGATGCTCGCCTCGTCGGGTGGCACGATCGCTCCATCGATCGACACGGTGATCACCGGCCCATCCTAGCAAACGACAACACCCTCGAACTTGCCGGTTCGAGGGTGCATGCGGAGCCGAATCGCTCAGGCGGCGCGCTTGATGCCGTAGTCCTTGTTCGCGAAGCCGGCCAGCTCGCCCTCGAGGACGCGGCGGGCGCGGAACAGGCGCGACATCACGGTACCGATGGGCACGTGCAGCGCGTCGGCGATGTCCTTGTACTTCTCGCCCTTGAGGTCCGCGCGCTCGACGACGTCGCGATACTCGGGTCCGAGGCGGTCGAGCGCCGACTTGACTTCGTCGCACAGCTCGTCACCGATCACGGACTCCTCGAGGTCGTCGGTGTGGTCCTGGTCGCGGCCATACAGGGCGTTGAGCGCATCGCCCGGGCGCTCCGTCGCGAACCGCTGATGGCGGCGGCGCTTGCGATAGCCGTTGATGAACGCGTTGGTCAGGATGCGGAACAGCCACGCGCGGAGGTTCGAACCGGTCTGGAACGAGTCCCACGCGACCATCGCGCGAAGCAGCGTCTCCTGGACGAGATCCTTCGCGGTGTCGGGGTCGCGGCAGATACGCATCGCGACGCCGAACAGCTCGGCCTGATGCGGGATGCAGGCGACCGTGAACGCGTCGTGCGGCGACTTGTTGTCGTTGACGACCACTTCGATGTTCGGCGAGCTGCCGCGTGCCAACCCGGTCAGCGTCTTTCCAGCGACCACCGGCTGGCGAACAATACGAGAGGTAGGCGCGTTCGACTTGGACCCCGTCTTCAGCATGAGCGAGGTAAGAGCACCCCTTGTGCCACTGTTAAGCTCGCAGAAGTACAGTGTGTTTTGTAGCGCGAGGTTGTGTGGACACGGCGTGCGTCTCAACGCAGACGCGGGATCGGATCCGGAGTGAGCCTGGGAACCGGCTGATGTCGGATGGCGCGTAGGACGCATTACAGAACCAGACGAACCGTCGCTGGCGTGGTCGCGCTTACATCCCGAGCCGATAGATCGCCGCCGCCACCGCCACTGGTAGATCGCTCGAGATCACACCGCGAACACCGTGGACCTCCGCGAGTTCGTCACCCGCCAGCCCGTGCACGTAGACCGCCGCACGTGCCGCATCCGCGGGTGAACAGCCCTGCGCGATCAACGCGCCGATCACTCCCGCCAGCACGTCCCCACTCCCTGCGGTGGCCAGCACCGGGCCGCCGGTCGGGTTGATCGCGCAATAGTCATCGGCGTCACCCAGCGTGCCGTCACACGTGATCGTGCGCGCACCCTTGAGCACCACCACCGCGCGCGTCTTGGCCGCGAGTGCGCGCGCAGCACCGAGTCGATCGGCCTCGACCTCCGCGGTCGTCCGCTCGAGCAGCCGCGCCGCTTCACCGGGATGCGGCGTGATCACGATCGGGCCCGCCGCCGAGGCGAGCAGCGTGGGTGTCTCCGCGAGCAGATTCAGGGCATCAGCATCCAGCACCGCCGGCACACCGGTCGCCAGCACCTGGGTTACGAGTGCGATCGCGACCGAGCCGGTGCCGAGACCAGGGCCGATCACCACCGCGCTCTTGCCCTCGAGGACTCCGGCGAGCTCGGCGGGATGCCGGAGTTGCTTGGTCATCACGCTGTCGGGGGCGGCGATCTCATCGATCCCGACGAGCGTGACGAGCCCTGCTCCACTACGCAGCCCGGCGGTCGCGGCGAGCCGCCCTGCTCCACGCATCCCGGGTTGCCCCGACACGACGACGAGGTGGCCGCGCTTGCCCTTGTGATCGAGGAGCATCGGCTTCGGCAACCACTGCTGTACGTCGCTGCGCTCGACGAGGCCAGCGTGTGACGTCATCGCGGCGACGAGGCCCGGCGGAACACCGATGTCGACGACGGCGAGCTCGCCGCAATGCGCGAACCCCGGCGCACTGACCAGCACGGGCTTGAGCGTGGCGATCGTGGCGGTGCGATGTGCCTCGACGGTGATCCCGAGCGTTCGTCCGGTGTCGGTGTGCAAGCCGCTCGGCACGTCGACGGCGAGCCGCAGCGGTGCTTCATTGATCGCCGCGATCACCGAGGCCATGTGCCCGACGACGGGACGATCGAGCCCGATGCCGAACAGCGCGTCGATCGCGAGTGCCGAGCGAGCGATCGCGGAGCGCCGCGCGTCGAGCTCCGCGGCGGTGGCGATCGACAGGATCACACCACCCGATCGCTCGAGCACCTGGCAATGCGCCTTCGCATCTCCCTTCAGCGCGGAGCGATCCACGGTCAGGTACGCGATCGCGTCGATCCCCTGGGTGCGCAGCACACGCGCGATCACGAAGCCATCACCGCCGTTGTTTCCCGGCCCGCAGATCACCGCGACGCTGCCGCCCCTCGAGATCATCGACAGCGCGACCTCGGCGACGCCCCGTCCGGCGGTCTCCATCAAGGTGAAGCCAGGAATCCCGACCTCGTCGATCGTGGTGCGATCGAGGGCCCGCATCTCCTTCGCAGTGACCACCGGCAACATGCGCCCAGCGTACCGTTTTCTGTGCGACATCGGCGAGGCTGACGAGCTGATGCTGGCAGGTGAAATTCGCGTGAATCGTCGAACAGCGACGCCCCACGGCGACGTCTACTTGTCTCCATGCGGGCCGTCCTCCTCCTCGTGGCCGTCACCGGTTGCACCACGCACCATCGGTTGACGGCCGGCCCGACGTACGTTGCGCGCAAGCCCGACGTGCGGGCACCGCAACCCGGCGATCCGAAGACGTCGCCTCCCTCCGATTTCGGCGCCGACGCCGCTGGTGAGGTGACCGGCGGCGGTGACCACTTCCGGCTGCTGCTCGCCGCGGGTGCACGGGTAGGTAACGGCGTCACCGGCGGCGGGTTTCGCTTCGGCGCCACGCTCGGCACCGAGCCGCGCCCGCTCGCGGTCCGGGGCACCTTCTCGCTCGGACCGACGTTCGTCACCGACGGCACCCGGCTCGATGTTCGAGCTGGCTTCGGTGTCGACTACGGCTTGATCACCGGCGAGGATCCGTACAACACCGGCGACAAGCGCACGACGATCGGCGCGGAGCTGTTCGTCAGCTCGATCGGCAGTGGTGACGATCACCGCCTGATGATCGGCATCGGGGTGAGCGTGGGATCGTTCGATCACGGCTCGCTCGGAATCGCGGCGTCGCCACCCGCATCAGACTAGAGCTGCTGAGAAACGCAGGTTCGAAGCGCCGACCTCGTCGTTCGCGTCGTCTCCATGCTGGTTCGCCTCATCAGCAAATGAGCAGAGGGGAACCGGGCACGGGCATGGGCACGGGGCAGCAGGGTCGCCCGAGATCCTCCGCTGTTGACGACTGGTTCCGCTCAGAACGAGAGGGATCCGGGGTTCGCCGTGCTCGTCGCCGTCCACGTCACATCGAGCAACTCCGAGGTCTCGTCGTGACCCGTCGCTCCGTTCCCACCTGTGAGCTCTTGCTCGTCGAGGGTCACTCGCTGATAGGAGTCGGCGGTGCCATCCGCCGTGCGGTTCGTCATCTGCATGTCCAGCCGGCTGTCGACGGCGTACGCGCTGGTCGCGGAGTCGGCATCCGGTCCATCGACCGGTTCCTTGGCAGCCAGCAAGTTGATCGCGCTAGGTATGCCGTGGACGACGATGTCGAGGTCGCGCACGAGATCGCGTTCGCCATCCCACTCGAACAGCACGAGCATCTCGCCCTCGTCGCTGAGTGCCCCGGTACCTACCACGAGCGAGACGACGTTCGTCATCGCCGTGGCACCGCCGGTCGATGTGCGCACCGTGTAGGCGGGAGTCCTCGCGAATCGGCTCGCGAACGTGGGTCCGTCGATCGCGACCACCACGACCTCGCCCGCTGCGATCTCGCTGCCGGCCGGGAACCTCGCGATGAAATCCGAGCCGATCGCGGTCGGCGGACCCTCCGGCAACCTCCAGTAGTCGCTGACGTCGGTCAGGTAAACGTTCTCGAGCGAAACGGCGGACAGCGATGGATTGAACAGCTCGACGAACTCCTCGTCGCCGGTCTCGCTGAAGATCTCGGACAGCACGAGGTGTGGCGCGACGGTCGGGCCGTCGCGCGTGTCGTCGAGCCCGCT
>JBBQJJ010000160.1:0-17434 GCA_038325805.1 Haliangiales bacterium | reverse complement strand
GGCAGCGGGTCGCGGCGTCTCCAGGATCGCGAGCCGCGGCGCTTCACGAAGCACGGCACCTGCGAGGAGCCCTGCCGAGCCGGCGGCGGTGACGATCCAGAGACCGTTGCCGTGGGGAGTGCGCAGGAGCAAGGCCCAACCGACGAGCTCGACTGCGACCGCGGCCACGAACAGGTAGAGCCAGCCGTGCGTGGCGACGGTGCCGCTCGATGAGATCACTGCGAGCGCGATGCCGGCCACGACACGGCCGGCGAGCCCGAAGACTGCGAGGCGCGTGCGCTCGGACGCCGAGGCGTTCCACGCGGCGACCGCGGCGAACATCGTGGTCATCACGCCGAGCCAGAGGCCAAGGCGCGGCACGATGCTGGCGTTGCTGTAGAGCCGCTCGCCCGCGGCGTACATCGTCTTCCACGCGGGTTCGTCCTGCATCACGCGGTTGATCTCGGTCCACGACCACGCGACGAACAGGAAGCACAACGTGCCGGTGGCGAGCGCGAGGCGTCGCCACTGGGTCGAGCTCTTCGCGAGGTAGAGCGCGTAGAAGCCGACGATCAACGCAGGGACGACCGCGCCCCACCGCGGACCCATGATCAAGTTCGCCGAGTAGAAGTGGCGCTGGTAGAGCAGCTGGATGAACAGCAGTGGCGCGACACCCGCGGTGATGCCGCAGCCGAGCATGAACGGCAGGCGATCGCGAATGCGTGTTGCGATCGGATCGTCGACCTTGCGGACGGCTTGCACCAGCGCGTACATGGTCCCGACAAGCACGTAGGACACGAACACCGCGTGGAGGCAGAACGTCAGCAGATACAGCGTGAGCCACAGGCCGTGTCCATCGAGCGTGAAGGGCCACATCTTCTTACCGCCCTCCCTTCGGAGACGTGCCGACCTCGTCGAGCCAGCGCCCGATCTGCGCGAGCACGACAGGATCCGTCGACGCCGGCCAGTCAGCAGGCTTGCCCTCGATCTCCCATTTCAGGAGCTGGACCAGCGCCTCGACATCCTCGGCCGTGCCGGCGAACGGCGGCATGAAGCCCTTGGTGCGCTGCAGCTTCGCGAGGTTGAGGCGGAGCTGCTCGTCGGTCCACGTGCTGACGAGCTCGACGAGCCCGTTGGAGCCATGCATCGTGTGGCACGCGTCGCACAGCGCGCGATGGACCTTCGCGCCGCGGATCAATTGCGGCGAGGGATAGCGTGCCTCGTCGCGCAGCGGATACGGATCCCCGGTCGTCGCGCCGGTCTTGCGCAGCTGCACCACCTCCGCTGGCGTCAGCGAGGTCGAGTACAGCGTGCCGCGCACCGTGAACGGCTTGCGCGCGCCTTCGCGGACGAACTCGCCGGCGGCGGTGGCACCGAACGCGAGCCCGAGCAGCAGCGTCGCCGTCGCCGCGTTGATCATGAGGCGCTTCATCAGGATGGCGACGATCACGTAGCCGCCGATCATCGCCGACGCACCCGCCGCGACGCCGACGAACATCGTCATCGGCATGCTGCCGCCCATCAGCCACGACCTCGAGTCTTCGGGGATCGCGGCCAGGAACCAGAGTGCGAACACCGGCATCGCGGCGATCGGGACCGCGAAGCGAGCGGCGTACCGGATCAGCAGGAGCTTTCTCTCGCGCGGCACGTCCATCATGTTGATGACGACGCACGCGACGAGCGCGGCGAGCGTCGTGGCCACCGCGGTGCGGAACAGCAGCGACGGCCAGAACGTCGGATTGAAGAAGCCGGCCCACATCCCATCGCCGTCGAGCCAGCCGCCGGGCGTCAGCTGCCACGACAGGATGCCGTTGATCCAGAACAAGCTCATCCACGCGGCGATCGCGTAGAGGCCGAGCAAGCGACGACGCGCTCGATCGTCGAGTTTCGACCCGAACCGATAGAACGCGTAGCCCGCGCAGACCTCGACGGAGAACCACACCCACTCGGTCGCCCACAGCCAGTGGAACTCGTCGACCATCAGGCCGATCGTTCGCGCGCCGACCTGGATCGTGGTGAACCACATCGCGACACCCGTCAGCGCACCGAACACGAAGCTGACCAGGACCAGGACCTTGAAGTAGCCGTCGACGAACGCGCGCGCATCGGCGTCCCCGGCCTGAGCGCGACGCTCGAACGCGTACAACAGCATGCCGCCGCCGATCGCGAACTGCGCGAGGAAGACGTGGAGAATGCCAACGCCGCCGATCACGAGGCCCTTCATCAAGGGGCCAAACTCGTTCACCGGATAGTACGGGATGCCGTCCACGTCGCTGCGATGCTACAGCGGCTCGTCCGACAGCGCATAGTTGGCGGCATCCGATGCATCGAAGTGCCACCACTCGGTAGGCATCGCTGTGAACCCGGCCGCGCGCATCGCGTCCTCGAGGCGCTTTGCTTCCTTGCCGGTGGCTCCCACGAGCGCGCGGTCGCGATGCGCTTGTGTCGTGAACTCGTCGAACTTCGTCGGCAGCACGACGGGCTTGCCGGCCTTATCGACGATGGCGAGATCGACGGCCGCGCCGCGATTGTGCTTCGAGCCGACTGCTGGGTCGGCCACGTAGCGCGGATCTGGAACCTTCTTCCACAACGCCTTCTGGATCGAGAGCGGCCGATAGCAGTCCCACAGCAACAGCCGGCGATCCTGCTTGCGGAGCGCATCCGCCGCCTTGATCAGCTTGTCGACGACGGCGCGGCGCAGCCTGCACGCCGCCTTCGGATACAGCACGCCACCGGTGAAGTTGTCCTTGGTGGCGTAGCGGATGTCGAGGATCGCGTCCGGAATGGCCTGGGTGACGTCGATCAGGTCCGTCGGCCTGGGACGGGCGATCGCCGAGCCGGAGAGCACGATCAGGAGCGCGCCGACACGAAGCACCCGAGGAGCGTAGTACAAGGATCGGGCATGTCCATCGAGCCCGGCCTGATCCACGCGTACATCCTCGACGGCAAGGGCCGCGGCAGGAAGCTGGAAGATCTGACGGACGTCACGCGTTGGAAGCCGATCGACGGGACGCTGTGGGTCAACCTCGACTACGCGACGCCGGAGGTCACGACCTGGCTCGCCGACAAGTCAAACATCGACACGGTGATGCGCGAGGCGCTGACCGACAACGATCAACGGCCGCGCGTCGTGCTCCACGGCGACGACTTGCTGATGATCGTGCGCGGCATCAACCTCAACCAGGGTTCCGAGCCCGAGGACATGGTGTCGATCCGCGTCTACGTCGAGGGCTCGAGGATCATCACGTTGCGCCACCGCCCGTCGAAGACGCTCAAGTTGCTCGCGGCCGAGCTCGAGCGCAACGTCGGACCGAAGGACGTGCCCGACATGCTGGTCCAGCTGGTCGATCGGATCGTCGACGGCGTCGTGCTTCGGGTCGACGCGCTGTCCGACGAGATCGGCGCGCTGGAGGATCAGGTGCTCACCGTCGAGCGCCCCGCCGAGCTGCGGGCGCAGATCGCCGACAAGCGGCGCCGCGCGATCGCGTTGCGCCGGTTCCTCGCTCCCCAGCGGGACGCGTTCACCAAGCTGACCACGGTCCACTACAGTGGGTTCACCAGCGTGCATCGCGAGCAGTTCGCCGAGCAAGCCGATCGGATGACGCGCTCGATCGAAGAGCTCGATGCCGCGCGCGACCGCGCCTCGGTGACGCAGGAAGAGCTGTCGTCGCGGATGGGCGAGCTGACGAACAAGCGGCTCTACGTGCTGTCGATCATCACCGCGGTGTTCCTGCCGCTCGGCTTCGTCTGCAGCCTGCTCGGCGTCAACGTCGGCGGCGTGCCGTTCCGCGAGGACGAGTGGGCGTTCTGGGCGCTGCTCGGCGCATTCCTCGTCGGGGTCTGGATCCAGCTCGCCGTGTTTCGCAAGCGCGGCTGGATGGAATAGTCAGCGCGTCGTGGCGTCGACGACGGGCGGCTCGCCCGACAGCGAATGCAGGTACATCGCCTGCGCACCGTAGGCGAGGAACCTCCCCTCGTCGTCCCAGACTTCGACATCGGCGATCGCCCAGCCCGCGCGCGCGCGGCGCACGGTCGCGGCGACCAGCACCCACTCGCGCTCGGTGTCGTCGACGACGTAGGTCGTGAGATCGAGACTGGGCGCGTAGAAACGATACGGTGACGGCCCGATCGCGCGGTGCAACGCGGTCGGCATCGTGTCGATCAGTGGCGGCAACGCGAGGCGATCGAAGCGCCCCTCGGCATCGCGCTGCGGCGTCTTGTAGCGCAGCCACCGCGCGTAGCGAGCCGGTCCCGCCACGAAGTCCGGCGCCCAGAACCGCTCGCCATCCGCGATCTTGCAGTCGAGTTGCTGATAGATGCGAAATCGCGTGTGCGGGTTATTCGGCAGATCATCGTCGACGGAGACCGCGTCGGCGAGGGACTTGACGGCGGGGAACGTCGTTCCGATCACGTCGGCGCCCTTGCGCTCCCGCAAGAACGTCGCCGTCAACTCGAGCCCGACGTTGTCCTCGCCGCCGGCTTCGCTGCCGTCGCGTGGCTTCGGTGGTGGTGGATCGGCATCCTTCATCGCGACGCGAACCTGGGCACTCGCCCGACCCTGCCGGAGGATCGTGACGTCGATCAGCTGCTTGCCGGTGTGGATCGGCGTCGCGAAGATCGTGGTCGCCGAGGCGAGGCGCAGCAGTGGCTCGTTCAGCGCGGCCTCGGCAGCGCGCAGCGCACACGTCATCGCCACACCGCCCGATGGCATCAAGTAGTCCCAGTGACCCGGCAGCGTGAGATGAAACCTCCCGGGGACTTCCGGGTCGGCGCGCACCGCCGTATCGGCGGCGAGATCGGCGGACATCGCCCCTACCCTACTCGGCCCAGGTACGTTGGCCGCTTGGCAACGGCGGAAAAACGATCGCGAAGCCCCTGGAGAAAATCAAGCCGAAGCTCGAGGCAGCGGGCCTTGGGATCGGGCTCCTTCAGCAGCAGGCCCTAACTCTGGGCTACTTAGCGCCCATCATCTAGGAGCATCCGCAGTCGCGCGCGCTCGGTGGCGAGCTTGTCCTCGACCGCGCGCACCTTCGCCCGCGCATCGATCAGCTCGTTCTCGAGCGTGCCGATCGCCGCGACGAGCTTCGTGCGCTGCTCCCCGATCCAGGTCTCGCGCTCGAGCTGCTCGCGCGACGTCAGTTGCGGTGCGTAGGGACGCGGCTGCTGGGCTTCCGACTCCCCGACCAGAGGCATCGCCTGCGACGGCACGAACTTCGGGACCTCGGTCCTCGCAGGCTCGGGCTTCGGCGCGACCTTGCGAGGATCCATCAGCTTTCTCGGCTCACCCGGCTCGGGCACCGAATCGAACAACGCGCCCGACGGCGCGCGCGGCGCTGCCCACGCCGCCGCGATGTGCTGTTGCTCCTCGGTCGCGCGTCGCTCGGCTTCGTGCCGGCGGTCGGCGTGCTCGATCTGTCTCGCGCGCTCGGCAGCGCGCCAGGCCTCTTGCTGCTCGGCCGTCTTGCGCCGCGCCTCGACATCTCGCCGCAGCTGCTCTCGCTTGGTATCCAGCTCGTTGCCGTCGACGCCGTCGCCGTGCAGCCTGCTCCGTAGATAGGCGAGCTCGTCACCGGTCGTGTGCGTGAGGCGCGCGAGCTCGCCGGCATCGAGCCACAAGCCGTGCGCGGCGCAGCGATCGATCACCGTCCCCTCGAGCGTCTGTGCAGCCATGATCGTGGCCGCACCGGCGTTCGCGCAGACCGGGCACTCGAGCGAGCTCTTCCACCACATCGCCGACGTGTCCTTCGGCCAGGCCGGATCGTCGAACGCGAGACCCGCGGTCGGCGGCGTGATGAAGATCCCCTTGCAGCGCAGGCACGCGAGGACGTCGTCGAACGCGCGGTCGAGGATCTCGCCGCACCGCGGGCAGATCAGAAAGGACGGGCCCTCACGGTACGGCCCACCTCCTGTCCAGCCACTCAACGCGGAACCGAGAGCTGCAGTGCGCTCGCGAGGCGCTCGAGATTCGTCGCGGCCGCAGCGGCTCGGGTATCACCGGCAGCGCCGCGCCTGCGCAGATCGTGAAGGCGCGGCAACAGGCCGAACGTCGCGTTCTGTGCGAACCACAGATCGACCTTGGTCTTCATCCGCGACGCGACCTCCGCCGCACGCGACACCGTGTCGAGCGCCGCGGGATCGAGCTCGCCGGTGCCCACGGCCATCAGATCGATCAACCGGCGCAGACCATCACTCGCGGCCAGGGCGATCTCCGGCGTGTCGAGGCTGACCCGCACCATCGCGGCCTCGGTCATGTGCTCGCGAAGCCGGAGGAAGCTCGGCTCCGCGGCGCGGAGGTTCGAGAGCACCCGACGATGCAACGCAGTCTGTACGGTCGAATATAGAATGTCCGGGACC
This sequence comes from Haliangiales bacterium, assembly GCA_038325805.1. Taxonomy (GTDB): domain Bacteria; phylum Myxococcota_A; class Polyangia; order Haliangiales; family Haliangiaceae; genus JABFXX01. Next base: position 11,101 of record JBBQJJ010000160.1, on the reverse strand, counting down.
GGCAGCTCGTGCGCGACGAGCCAGCGGATCAAGGGAGCATGCGCCTCGTACGATTCCTCGAGGCTGGCCTCGGCACTCTGGATCGCGTCGCCGAGCACCGCGGCGAGCACGCGCTCGCGCGCGCCGGGGAGCAGCGCCGACAGCGACAGCTGCGCCGGGAAGTAGCGATCGATCACGCGCTGCGCGGCGAACACGTCGGCGGTCTGGAACGAGCCCGACAGCTCGTCGATGATCTGCGCCCACTCCGCGGCTTCTGGCGGAGGTCGCACACCACCGGTGATGTGCTGTTCGCCCAGGTGCAACCCCGCGAAGCACAGCATCGTCACCGCTTCGGTCAACCGCGACCGAACGCGGAGCGTGCCCGCGACGATCCGCGCGCGGCCGCTGCGGCGCTCGATCCGATCGATGAAATCGACGTGATAACCATACTCGCGAAACGGCTCCGAAGCGGTATCCGGCTCGACCAGCGACAACACGGCGACGTGCGCGCCGACCTTCGCCGGATCGACACGCGCCGGCCGCACGCGCTGTGCCCACACCTTCCGGCCGTCGCCCTCCTCCGGGATGTTCGAGTGCGCCTGTGCGATCCGATCGATCAGCTGCGCCTCGACGGGATGGCCGCCGACCTCCTCGAGCAACTCCGCGGCACGCAGCGCGTACTGCATGCACTGCACGGTCTCGATGCCCGACAGCTCGTCGAAGAACCAGCCGCAGCTCGTGTACATCAACATCGCGTGGCGAGCCATCTCCATCAGCGAGAGCGCGCGTACGCGTTCCGCTGGATCGAGCTCGTGCGAGGCGTACGTCTGCAGGAACTTGTCGCGCGACGGGGGCCCGCGCTCGAGCACGACGTCGATGTAGCCGTCGCGCGCAGCCCACGGATCGTGGAACAGGATCCGGCCCACGCTCTCGAGCGCGCCGCTGCATTGCTCGCGCAACCAGTCGAACGCATCGCGCAGCGGCCGCCGCCACGTCTGATTCCACCCCGGGCGACCGCCGCTGTTGCAGCCGCAGTCCTCGCGCCAGCGCTCGATGCCGTGCACGCAACTCCACGAGCTGTCCTCGACGAGCTCGACCTCCCAGGTCGCCGGCACACGCGCGCGAAACTCGGCGTAGTTCGTCAGCCGCGTCCCGTGCCAGCCGTCTTCGACCTGGGCGAGCGCCCAGGCGAGCGCCATGTCGCCGTAGCGATGATGGTGACCGTAGGTCTCGCCGTCGGTGGCGATGTGACACAGCGTGGGTTCGCCGCCCTCGGCGGAGCCGCGGCCGATCATTCGCGACACGATCTGGTGACCGTCGGAGAGCAGCCGCTCGAACGCGACCGCCTGCGAGACCCCGCCGTCGTAGAAGAACAGATCGATCGTCCTGCCCGATGGCAGGTGGCACTTGTAGACGCGACCTGGATCGATGGAGGTATGCCGCCATTGCCCGCCAGGTGGACGCCACGCCTTCGCCTGCCTGGGAGCTAACACCGTGAACGTGATGCCCTCGGCGGCGAGCGCCTCGAGCGACGCGGTGTTCGCCGCGCACTCGGCGAGCCACATGCCCTCGGGCTTTCGCCCGAAGCGCTTCTCGAAGTCACGGATGCCCCAGCGGACCTGGGTGGCGCGATCGCGCGGCGACGCGAGCGGCATGATCATGTGGTTGTAGGCCTGCGCCATCGCCGAGCCGTGGCCATCGAACCGCTTCATGCTCGCGCGGTCGGCCTCGATCAAGGAGGCGTGGACGTCGGGCGCGTGGTCTTCCATCCACGACATCAACGTCGGACCGACGTTGAAGCTCATGCGCTGGTAGTTGTCGACGATCTTGATGATCAGGCTCGCGCTATCGACCACGCGTGCCGCGGCGTTGGGCCGGTAGCACTCCGCCGTGATCCGCTCGTTCCAATCCCGATAGGGATGGGCGCTAGGCTGTGGCTCGATCGACTCGAGCCACGGATTCTCGCGGGGGGGCTGGTAGAAGTGCCCGTGGATGCAGACCCACTTGTCGTTCACGCTGCAGCGAATACTACGATGCCCAGAGGCGGCGCGGTGACCACGAGGGAGTGCTCCTGCCCGTGGCACGCGAAATTCTCGGCGTGCATCCCGCCACGATTGCCTACACCACTACCGCCGTAGACCTCCGCGTCGGAGTTCAGGATCTCCTTCCAGTACCCGCCGCGCGGCACCGGCACGCGGTAGCCCTCGCGCGGGACCGGCGTGAAGTTCGCGATCGCGACCACCGGCGGTTTGCCGTCGATGCCGGAGTACCGCGCGTACGCGATCACGTTCGTCTCGCGATCGTCGCCGATCAGGAACTGGAACCCCCACGGCTCGCAGTCGCCGTCGTGGAGCGCCGAGTGCGTGCGATAGGCGCCGTTGAGATCGCCCAGCCAGCGTGCGATGCCTGCGTGGGCGGCGTGTGCACCGAGCGGCCAGTCGAGCTGCGCGTCGTGATTCCACTCGCCCCACACGCCGAGCTCGCCACCCATGAACATCAGCTTCTTGCCGGGAAGGGTCCACTGGTAGCCGTAGAGCAGGCGCAGTGACGCGTACTTCTGCCACGGGTCGCCCGGGATCTTGTTGATCAGCGATCCCTTGCCGTGCACGACCTCGTCATGGGACAGCGGCAACACGTAGTTCTCCGAGTGCATGTACAGCGAGCGGAACGTCAGTTGCTCGTGGTGATGTGTGCGGTAGATCGGATCGCGGCCGAGGAAGTTCAGGGTGTCGTGCATCCACCCGAGGTCCCACTTGAAGCCGAAGCCGAGACCGCCGTTCTCGGGCGGACGTGTCACGCCACCCCACGCGGTGGATTCCTCTGCGATCGTCTGGACGTCGGGATAGGCGGTGTAGACGGCGCGGTTGAAGTCCTGGAGGAACGTGATCGCGTCGCGATCGTGGTTGCTGCCGTCTTCATTCGGCACCCACTCTCCGGCTCGGCGCGAGTAGTCGCGATACAGCATCGAGGCGACGCCATCGACGCGCAGCCCATCGATGTGAAAACGCTCGAGCCACGAGATCGCCGACGAGATCAGGAACGACTTCACCTCGTGACGCGCGTAGTTGAAGATGAAACTCGTCCAGTCGGGATGGAAGCCGCGGCGTGGATCGGCGTGCTCGTAGAGCGAGGTGCCGTCGAAGTTGCCGAGGCCGTGCGCATCCGTCGGGAAGTGCGCCGGCACCCAATCGATGATCACGCCGATGCCTCGGCGATGCAGGCCATCGATCATCGCCATCAGATCTTCGGGTGCGCCGTAGCGCGTGGTGGGCGCGAAGAAGCTGGTCACCTGATAGCCCCACGATCCGTAGAACGGGTGCTCCATGATCGGCATCAGCTCGATGTGCGTGAAGCCGAGGTTACCAACGTGCTCGCCGAGTTGTTCGCCGAGCGCGTAGTAGCCGAGCACCTGGTTGTGATCGCGGCGCCACGATCCGAGGTGCGCTTCGTAGATGCTGATCGGTGCGGACCGCGTTTGCCGCTGGTGGCGATCGGCCATCCACGCCTGATCTCCCCACTCGTAGTGAGCGGGCCACACGACCGACGCCGTGGCAGGTGGATGCTCGCAACGCGCGGCGAAGGGGTCCGCTTTCTCGCGCTTGACGCCATCGGGACCGACCACCGCGAACTTGTAGCGGACACCCTTGCCGACCCCACGAACGACGCCTTCCCAGATCCCCGACGAGTCGCGCGCCGTGAGCGGGCTCTGCCCCGCGCGCCAGCCGTTCCAGTCGCCGATCACGCTGACGTCCTGTGCATTCGGGGCCCAGACGGCGAAGTACGTTCCGCCGTCGACGACGTGCGCGCCGAGCTTCTGATGCAGGCGGTAGTGCGTTCCCTGGTTGAACAGGAACAGATCGTCAGCGGTTAGCAGAGACGTCATACGCCGAGCTTACCCGCCGGGCTTTGCATCTCAACCGTTCTGCGTTGCGTTTCACAGCGTGCGCTGTCGTCTCAGCGAGGTGCGTAACCAAGATAGAACTGCACGAGGGCGCCCGGCCGATCTTCCATTCCGTCGGTCATCCGGTCGGTGTAGCCGACCTCGAAGCCGATGCGCACCGGGCTCTCCCCGAACGAGACGTGATCGCCGAACACGACCTCGACCACGGCGTCGCGATCCTCGCCGACCACCATGCCGCGGGCCGCGACATACAGCGCGCTGCGCGCGTTGATCCGGAGCAAGCCGCCCTCACGCTGGATGATCCGCAGCTCCGCGCGGATGCCGGCACCCAGCAAGACCTCGGCCTTGGTGTCGCGCATCAGTGCACCGACGACAAGCTCCGGCACCAGCGCACCGCCGTACCGATAGCCACGCTCCGCGGGATACGGCGTCGCTGGAGCCTCCCAGCCGATCGTCGCGCGCACGCTACCGTACGTGTCGAGCTCGGGACTGCCGTAGTCGTCGAGCGTGCGCGAACCTTCGAGCTGCGCGAGCCCCCCGACATGCACCGAGGGTGCGCGATCGTCCGCATGTGCCGTCCCCGCGAGCGCCACCACGATCAAGACAAGCTTCATATCCAGCGACGCTACCTGCTCGGCGTCCCGCGCCAACTGGCGACAACTGGCATCTTCGCGACGGTGGGTTCGCGCGACAGCGAGATCAGGGCCGCCTCGAAAATCTGATCCCCGTTGTAGAGTGCGCGCGTGACGACCACCGCCGAGCACCGTCGGGCGCTCCTGCTGCTGCTCGCGTGTGGTCTGTTCTGGAGCACGGCCGGCGTGTTGATCAAGTTCGTCGACTGGCATCCCGGTGCGATCTGGTCGGCTCGCTGCGCGATCGCCGCCGTGCTGCTGTACGCGATCCGGCGGCCAAGCTTCGACGCCATCTCGCGCGCGGAATGGGGCGCCGCGATCGCGCTCGCGGCGACGACCGGGCTGTTCATCCTCGCGAACAAGCTGACCACGGCGGCGAACGCGATCCTGATCCAGTACTCGGCGCCGGTCTGGGTCGCGCTCCTCGGACGCTGGTTCCTCGGCGAGCGCACGAGCCGGCTCGATTGGTTGTCGATCGGGATGGTGCTGTGCGGCGTCACGCTGTTCTTCTTCGATCAGCTGTCGTTCGATCACGCGGCGGGCAATCTCGTGGCCCTCATGGCAGGCGTGGCCTTCGCGTTCGGTGCGATGACGATGCGGATGGTGGGGCGCAACCCGTCGTCGGATCCGATCCGGCCGCTGTTGCTCGGCAACCTGATGGGAGCACTCCTCGGTGCGCCGTTCTGGTTGTTTGGAGACCTCCCCGACGTCACCGGATGGGCAGCGCTGCTCGCGCTCGGTCTCGTCCAGCAGGCGGCGGCGTACTTCTGCTATGCGGCCGCGGTGCGCCACGCCACGGCGATCGAAGTGATGTTGATCCCGGTGATCGAGCCGATCCTGTCGCCGTTATGGGTGGCGATCGCGTTCGGCGAGTGGCCGAGCGGCTGGGCGTTGGTGGGTGGCAGCGTGGTGGTCGCGGCCGTGACGCTGCGCGGTGTGCTCGGGCGACGGCCCAAGGCACAGGCGCGAGCACCGCGCCGCAGATCACCGAGCCAGCGGCCTTAACCCCAGAGGTTCGCAACCCTGGGGTTAGTCGACGGTATCGAGACCGTCGCCCTCGGGGGCGCCGTCACCGGCCATCTCGAGCGAGGACGGCGTCTCTTCGCCACCCTGCCCCGCGGTGGGGTCTTCGTCGCCGAGATCCCAGCCACCGTCGACCTCGTCCATCGGTGGAGCCGACGTCGACCGCGCACGCGCGGAAGCCTCGGCCGCGCCGGGTGGTGGTGGCAGTGGCTCGGCCGGCGGCCGGAGCGCCGGGACCGATGCCGGCCTGGTGATCGCGTCCTCGATCACGGTCGGGGTTGGCGCGGAGGCTATATCGGCGATTGTCACGAGTACGGCAGCGATCGGCGCGGGAGCCGGCATCGGCGCGGGAGCCGGCATCGGATCGGGCGACTTCAACACCGGAACATCCGGAGCCTTCAGCGACGGCACCTGCGCAGGCGCTGTGATCATGTCGTGCACCGGGGTGGGCGACGCGACGGGGACCGACTCGAGCGGAGGCAACGGCGCAGGCGGACGAACCAGCGCTGGCAGCGGCGCCGTCTCGATGTTGATCGCGGCCGGTTCGCGCGTGGGCACCGCGGCCGACGGCGTCGGGTGGAGCGGCGCGGTGTCGACCGAGGTCACGGGCTTCGGGACTGCTGCCGTCGGCTCTCTCGCCGGCAGCGGCATGCCCATCGGCACCGTGTTACCCGATGACAGCTCGACCGGTGTCGCCGCAGCCAGCTGGGCCGCAGCGGTATCGAGACCGACCGGGTAGGCGATCGGCGTCGGGCCGCTGCTCTCGGGATCTCTGCGCTCGCGGCGACGGCGGCGGCGGCCGTCGCCCTCGGGATCCGTGGCACCGGCGTCGTCGAGGCGGGGTTTGGGGCCTGAGCCCCAATCGAGCGTGCGACCGTTGGCCTCGAGCGCCTGACCGATCGCACCTTCAAAGCGCTCCGCGAGCGCGTGATCGCCATCGTCGAGGATCGGGCCGACCGCGTTCCACTCGTGCTTGAGATCTTCGAGGACCTCGATCGGATCGCGACCAGAGAACCGGAGGTCTCCGAACGCGTTGCGACCCATCGCGGCCTTGAGCTGAGAGGCAACATCGCCCGCGGGTGCCGGCGCTTGCTTCGGCATCAGGTCCAGCGCGCGTGCGATCAACTTCTCGCGCGCACTGCGGAACTGCGCCGGATCGAGATCGGTGCCGCGGACTGCCTCGGCGTGCGTGGTGACGACATGGCGGATCATCGCCAGGATGTCGGGCGTCAGGATGTCGTGCTCGGCGGCCTTGGCACGCAGCGCGATCGCACGCGTGACGACATCATCGCCACCCGCGACGATCGCCGCGAGCTCGACCTTGATGGCGTCGAGCTCGGCGCGGTGCGCGTTGGCCTCACCATCACGCGATTCGTCGCGCTTCGCGAACAACGCGTCGCATGCGGCGCGGAACGCCTTGTAGACGGCATCGGCCTCGCGCCGTGGCACGAATCCGATGTCCTTCCACTCGCGCTGCAGATCCTTGATCTGCCCGATCGCCTTGCCCCAGCCACCGTCGTCGGGCGCCTTGCGCGCAACTTGCTGCGCACGCTCGATCAGCGCCTGCTTGCGCCGGAGATTGTCGCCCTCTTCGGCCTGACGCGCGTCGAGCTGCGGCTTGCGGCGCTCGAAGAACTTGTCGCACGCGGCGCGGAACCGCTTCCACAGCTCGTCGCCCTGCTTGCGCGGCAGGTGACCAGAGGTCTTCCACTGCCCTTGTAGGTTCTTGAGCTTGTCGGCGGTAGCCGCCCAATCGGTAGACTCCGCGAGCGCTTCCGCCTCGGCGATCAGCGTTTCCTTCACCTTGGTGACGTCGGCGAACTTGACGTCGTCGACGGCGCGCTGCCCACGCACCCTCTCGTAGAGCTGGTCGCAGGCCGTCTTGAACGCATCCCACAGCTCTTTGCTGCGGCGTTGCGGCATCGGGCCGACTTCCTTCCACAGGGCCTGCAGGCCACGTAGCCGGTTGCCGAGATCCGACGGAGGCGGCTCGGCCTCGAACAGTTCCTTGGCCGTCGCGATCAGTGCCTCGGCCTTGGGGACGTTCGTCCAGCGCTGCCAGTCTTCGGCTTCGCGAACCTCCGCCACGCGAGCGACCAGCTTGCCGCGGACGTCGCGATAGCGATCGGCGAGCGAGTCGCGCTCGGCGGCCGGCACCTTGCCGATCTGATCGAACGCCTTGCCGGACTGCGAGAGCAGGCGATCGACCGCCTTGATGTCGGACTTGGCGTCGGCGGCCAGGCCTTCCATGTCGGTGACCATCGCGAGCAGGCTCTCTGCGATCGCGACACCGCGCTCGGCATCTTCCTTCTGGCGCGCCTCGCGTTCCGCTTGTTGCGCTGCGCGCCGCGCATCGTCATCCGCGCGGAACTTGTCGCGCTCGTCGCGGCGCGCCTTTGCCTCGGCGTCGCGCGCTTCACGCTTCGCGTCGGGAACCAGCTCGCGGACGTAGTCGTCGGCTGCTTGATCCGTCAGCCGCGGAGTGCGCAGGGTGGGCTCGGGCTTCGGATCTATCGCCGCGGCGCGATCGCGTGCCGCGAGGGCCTCGCGCTCGATGGCGCGGAGCTCGTCGGCGGGGCGCGCCTGCGACTCGTAGATCTCTTTCCGCTTCCAGAATCGCGCGACCGCCTTGCTGAAGCGATCGTCGCCGTCGTCACCACCGAGCTCCGTCCACGCGGCCTCGGCCTTCTTGATGGTCTCGCTGACCTTCGCGAAGTCGAACGTATCCGCGACAGCCTCGACCTCGCGCAGCAGCTGCGCACGCTCGGCGCGCTTGCGCTTGACGTCGTCGGGCGTGGCCGGCGTTTGCTTCGCCTTCAAGGCGGAGGCGATCTCGCCGACGATCTTGCGGGCCTTCTGACGGACCGCCTTGTTCTTCGCCTTCTGCGCGACGTTCTCGAGCCGATCGGCATCGTCGAGGCGTTCGACCGCCGCGAGCCCCACCTCCTTGAGGGTGGTGTCGATCGCGAGGGCACGCAGCACGTCGCCGTCGTCGATCCGCCCGACGGCCGCGATGCGGATGTCCTGCACGGCATCCGACTTCGCGAGGGCAGCGAGGGCGCGCGGATCGCGAAGCTCGCCGAACGCGCGCTTGCGGACCGTCGCGAGCGACGCACCGACGATGACCTCGACCAGCGAATGCTGCTCGCCGAGCTTGATCATTCCAGACAGCGCCGTGTTCGCGCGATCCGTATCGTCGCTGCACGCGGCGGACTGCCACAGCCGGGCCGCTCGCTCGCCCGCGAAGTCTCGCAGGCTGCGCTCGGGCTCGGCGGTCGCGAGGTCCGCGAGGACGTCGGGTTGGTCGATCCGTTCCATCGCGACGCGGCGCACGCCGATATCGCGATCGGACTTGGCGATCTGGATGAGGGTGGCAGCGTCGTCGCGCGTCAGGGCCTTGACGGCCTCGGTGCGAACGCGAACATCGCTGTGGCGGTATTTGGGGCGAAAGAAGTCGGCAATCCCCATGTGGAGGCTGGGGAATCTATGCGCTGGTGAGTTAGTTCACAAGCACGGATCACCAACTTAACACTGTGTGATCACAGGAGATCGACGATCGCGCCGACGATCTCGATCAACTTGTAGTCCGCGGGGGTGAACACACGGGCGACGCCGAGGTCCCGGAGCGCCGCGTGATCCGAGGCTGGAATCGTCCCACCGACGATCACGGCGATGTCCTCCCCGCCCCGCGCACGCAGCTCGGCGATCACCGCAGCGGTGAGCTCGAGGTGACTCCCCGACAGCACCGAGAGCCCGACCACGTCGACGGATTCCTCGATCGCCATCTGCGCGATCGCCGACGGCTCGAGCCGGATCCCCGCGTAGACCACCTCGAAGCCGGCATCGCGCGCGGCCACGGCGATCACCTCTGCACCATTGGAGTGCCCGTCGAGCCCCGGCTTGCCGACCAGCAGCTTCGGGCGTCGCGGGAGCGCGTTGACGCGTTCGCGGAGGGACTCCCAATGATCCGAGGCGACCTGCGCGCCCGCGATCCCGGTCGCCGCGCGGTACTCGCCCCACACCCCACGCAACGCGCCGGCCCACTCACCCGTGGTGACCCGCGCGAGCGCGCACTCGATCGAGATCTCCATGATCGGCTCGCTCGCCCTGGCCGCCGCGACCAGCTTGTCGAGCGCCGCCTTCGCCTTCGCGGCATCGCGCGTGGTTCGCGTGGTCTCGAGCGACGCGAGCGCACTCTCGACCGCCGCACGGTCGATCTGGAACACGCCGCCATCGGCTCCTCCGACCAGCGGCGACGTGATGCCGTCGGTCCACTTGTTGACGCCGACCACGACCTGCTCGCCGCGCTCGATTCGATTCATCCGACTCGCCATGGAGCGCACCAGCTCGCTCTTGCAATAGCCGCTCTCGATCGCACCGGCGATCCCACCGCGCTCGGCGATCCGCGCGAGCTCGGCACGCGCACCCTGGCACAGCTCGTCGACCTTCTTCGCGACCACTGGCGACCCGGCGAACAGATCGCCGTACTCGAGCAGATCGGTCTCGTACGCGAGGATCTGTTGCAGCCGCAGCGACCACTGTTGATCCCACGGTCGCGGCAGCGACAGCGCCTCGTTCCACGTCGGCAACTGCAGCGCTCGACACCGCGCATCGCGCGACAGCGTGACACCCAGCGCCTCGATCAGGATCCGCCACGCGTTGTTTTCGGGCTGCTGCTCGGTGAGGCCGAGCGAGTTGACCTGCACGCCGTAGCGAAACTGCCGGAGCTCCGGATCGGTGACGCCGTACCGGGTCTGGCAGAGCTCGTCCCAGAGCGCGACGAACGCGCGCATCTTGCACATCTCCTCGATGAACCGGATGCCCGCGTTGACGAAGAACGAGACGCGGCCGACGCACTGGTGGAACGCCGCATCGTCGAGCTTGCCGCGTGCCTTCACGCGATCGAGTACTCCGAGCGCATCCGCGAGCGCAAACGCGAGCTCCTGCACCGGCGTCGCACCGGCTTCCTGCAGGTGATAGCTGCAGACATTCGACGGATTCCATTTCGGCATCCGCGAGACGCAGTACTCGTAGGTCTCGGCGATCAGATCGAACGACGGCTCGGGCGGGAAGATGTACGTGCCGCGCGCGAGGTACTCCTTGACGATATCGTTCTGGATCGTCCCGCGCAGCCCAGCCTCGGGGACGCCGCGCTCGCGGGCGACGGCGACGTAGAGCGCGAGCAGCCACATCGCGGTGCCGTTGATCGTCATCGAGGTGTTCATCTTCTCGATGGGGATGTCGGCGAACAGTGCGTGCATGTCGTCGATCGACGCGATCGGGACGCCCACCTTTCCGACCTCCGGCCGCGCCAGCGGATGGTCCGGGTCGTAGCCGCACTGGGTCGGCAGATCGAACGCGATCGAGAGCCCGGTCTGACCGGCTGCCAGATTCTTGCGGTACAGCGCGTTCGACGCCGCAGCGCTCGAGTGCCCCGCGTAGGTCCTGAAGATCCACGGCGGGTCGCGGTCGGTCACGCTGGAACCTTCGCGTATGAAGGAGGGTTACGCAACGCGTGCGACAGGCAGTGTCGCATTGTCGACGCCCGGGGTTGGCGGTACCGTTC
>JBBQJJ010000159.1:0-17462 GCA_038325805.1 Haliangiales bacterium | reverse complement strand
GACAACCTCCGCGAACCGACGCGCCGCGCGCATCGGGCCTACGGTGTGCGAGCTAGACGGGCCGATCCCGATCTTGAAGATGTCGAAGACGGAGATGTGCACGCTGTCGGCAGCTTGCCATGCCGGGGCTCCGGATCCGAGTACGTCGCGGGCTTTGGGTCATGACGTGCTGCGACAATGGCTGATCACGGTGTGGATGCGCCTGCGTTCGTGTTCTCACCGCGGTCGGCGTGTTGCCCCTATCCTCGACGTTGCACGGCGAGATCGCGCATTCGCCCACGGCTTGTTCAGAGGGCCGCCATCCGCAAAGCCAGGCCAACCTTCGCCAACGATCGGGCCAGATCGATCGGCGACCCGCCCGATCAACGCACAGCCAGCGATCCATGGCGAAGCGTTGGCGAACGTTGGCCTGGCGACCTCGGACCGAGCCCACATCCCGCGATCGATCAGCGCTTCGGTTTACCCTTCACCGCGGACTTCCTGGCTTTCGGCGCGGGCTTGGTCTTCGCCGCAGGCTGCTTTCTCACCGCCTTCTGCTTCACCGCGGCCTTCTGCTTCACCGCGGCCTTCTGCTTCACCGCGGCCTTCTGCTTCACCGCGGCCTTCTGCTTCACCGCGGCCTTCTGCTTCACCGCGGCCTTCTGCTTCACCGCAGGCTCGAGCTTCGCCGCGGGCTGCTTCTTCGCCGTGGGCTTCGTGGGCTTGTTCGCCGCGGGCTTGTTCGCGGCGGTCCGTTGCTTGGCTGCGGGCGACAGGTGCTCGACCTCGTCCTCGAGACCCGGGTAGACCGCGGCTTGCAGCTCCTCGGCGAGCTCGTTCGTGTCGTCGAGCTTCGTCCGCACGAGCCGCCCATCGACGATCGCGACCTCGACCCCGACCTCGCCCGAGTACGTGCCGTCGTTGACCAGCCGCACCCTTCCGGCACCGCTCACCTTCGACGCCGCCTCGACCATCGCCGCGATCGTGCCCGCGACCTGCGTATCGCCGCCCTTGTCGAGGTGCAGGATCAGCTTCACCGAGGTCTGGTCAGCGGCCTCGACCACCGTCTTCACGCAGGACTCGCCGTCGGTCCAGAACCCGAACACCTTGTGGAACATCGCGTTCTCGAAGCCCGCGTTGCCGAACATGTGCTCGAGCCCGGCTTCTTCGAAGCCCCACCACTGTCGGGAGAGATCCGCTGCGGTGGTGCGCTGTAGCGTGTCCCAATCGGCGGTGGGTAGTGTCAGCTCGAGATCGAGAAAATAGCCCCAGCTCATCTAGAACAAGATACGCGTACGGATGCTCGTCGGCAGCGCGGCGATGTCCTTCTTGACGTCGTGGGACAGATCTTGGTCGAGGTCCATCACGAGGTAGCCGATCTCGTTATCCGTCGACAGGTGCTGCGCGCGAATGTTCGCGTTGCGGTCCGACACGATCTTGTTGATGTCGCGGAGCACGCCGGGGACGTTCTTGTGGATGTTGAGGATCCGGTGCGTGCTCCGGGTGACCGGCAGATCGACCTGCGGGAAGTTCACCGCGCCGAGCGTCGAGCCCTGGTTGATCCACTTCGCGAGCGCGGACGACACCTCGCGCCCGATCGCTTCCTGCGCTTCTTCCGTCGAGCCGCCGATGTGCGGCGTCAGGATCATGTTTGGCAACCCGCGCAGCTGCGAGAGGAACGCGTCGCTGTTGCCCTCGGGCTCGTCAGGGTAGACGTCGACCGCCGCGCCACCGACGTGACCGCGCGTGATGCCGTCTGCGAGCGCATCGATCTCGACGACGGTGCCGCGCGACGCGTTGAGCAAGCACGCGCCTTTCTTCATCGCAGCGATCTCGGCGCGCCCGATCAGGTTCTTGGTCGACGGCAGCTCCGGAACATGGAGCGTCACGAAGTCGGCCTGGGCGAGCAACTCCTCGAGGGTGGCGACCGAGCGATTGTTGCCCATCGGCAGCTTCGCGACGACGTCATAGAACACGACGCGCATGCCGAACGCCTCGGCGAGCACGCCGACCTGGCTGCCGATGTGGCCGTAGCCAACGATGCCGACCGTGTGGCCGCGCACCTCGTGGCTGCCGACGGCGAGCTTGCGCCAGCGCCCCTCGTGGACCTCGCGCGAGCGATCGCCGAGGTGGCGCGACAGCATCACGATCTCGGCGAGGATCAGCTCCGCCACCGAGCGCGTATTCGAGAACGGCGCGTTGAACGCGGGCACGCCGGCACGATTGGCGTGGGCGAGTGAGATCTGGTTGGTGCCGATGCAGAAGGCACCGACGGCGAGCAGGCGCCTGCCCGCATCGATCACCGCCGGCGTGACCTGCGTCTTGCTGCGGATGCCGAGGATGTGAACGTCGGCGATCCGCTCGACGAGCTCGTTCTCGGGTAGCGCACCCTTGACCGTCTCGACGGCAAACCCTTCGGCTTTGAACGCCTCGGCGGCGACGGGATGGATGTTCTCGAGCAGCAGGATCTTGATGCTGCTCTTGGGAAACGACGTGGTCTGCATCAAGGGTCCTGGGAGAACGTATCGCACGACGAGAACTGCCCGGTGTCGTAGCCGCGGCGAAACCACTTGATCCGCTGCTGCGACGTGCCGTGCGTGAACGTCTCGGCGTTGACCTCGCGGCCCGCTTCCTTCTGGAGTCGATCGTCGCCGATCTGGCTCGCGGCCTTGAGCGCCTCGTCGAGGTCGCCGATCTCGAGCAGCTTGCGGGCGGACGCGGAGTGCGCCCACACCCCGGCGAAGCAATCCGCCTGGAGCTCCTGCCTCACCGACGCGGCGTTGCGCGAGCGCTTGTCCTTCGAGAGCTTCTGGACGGTGCTCTCGAGGCCGTTGAGCGTCTGCAGGTGGTGACCGATCTCGTGCGCGAGCACGTAGGCCTGCGCGAAGTCGCCGGGCGCACCGAGCTGGTTCTTGAGGAGCTGGCAGAACGACAGATCGATGTACGCCTTCTCGTCGGGTGGACAGTAGAACGGGCCGATCGCCGCCGACGAGCGCCCGCACCCCGTATCCACCGCATCGGTGAAGATGATGAGCTTCGACCGCCGGTAGCTCTTGCCGTCCGCCGCGTACATCGAGGCGAACGTGTCCTGGATGTCTTTCATCACGAACTTGATGAAGTCGACGGTCTCGGCGTCGGCATCCGGCCCCTGGGGCGGGTTGTTGGTGTGATTCGTCGACGTCGGCGTGCCGGCACCACCGCCACCACTGCCGCCCAACAGGCCGGTGACGTCGACGCCGAGCACCTGCGAGACGATCACGAGGACCAGCAGGCCGACGGCTCCACCGGCCCCGATTTTGACGCCGCGCCCCTGCACACGACTTCCTCGCGCGTCGACGACGTCATCGTTTTGAGTACCGGGGGTCCACTTCACCGATCGGACTTTATTACAGTCCCGGGCATGGCCAAGGCGAAGACCACGGGATCCGCAAAGACGACTGGCACCTCGAAGACGTCAGGAGCGAAGAAAGCCACCGCGGCAAAGAAGCCGCGCAAGGTGAAGCCCGCGGCGGGGTCGATCGGGTTGACCGCCGAGGAAGTCTCGCAGGGAGCTCCGTCGTCCGAGGTCACCGCGGTCAACAAGCTGATCGAGGAGGCCGGCGGCTCCGTGCTCGCCACCTACCGCGAGCCGCTCGGCGGTCACTGGCTCTCGCTCGCCGCGCTGCCGCTCGAGCGCATCAAGCCGACGCCGTATCAGCGCGAGCTCTCGAAGGCGCACGCCGATCGCCTCGCCAGCGTGATCCCCAAGGTCGGTCGCTTCCTCGATCCGGTCATCGCGGTCCCCGACAACGGCAACTTCATCTCGCCGAACGGCATGCACCGCCTCAAGGCGCTCGAGACGTTAGGTGCGAAGAGCGTGGTCGCGCTGGTGATGCCGGAGCCCGAGATCGCGTTTCGCATCCTCGCGCTCAACACCGAGAAGGCGCACAACCTGAAGGACAAGGCGATCGAGGTCATTCGCATGGCGCGCGCGGTGGCCGCCGCCGAGCCGAAGAAGAGCGAAGCCGACATGGCGTTCGAGTTCGAGGTCGCGTCGCTGGTCACCATCGGCGTCTGCTACGAGAAGAACGCCCGGTTCTCCGGCGGTGCGTACAACTCGGTGGTGTCGCGCACGGAGACGTTCTCGACGGATCCGATGGCGACATCGCTCAAGCTGCGCGAGAAGCACGCCGACAAGCTGCTCGAGCTCGATATTGCAGTCGGTGCGGCCGTCGAGAAGCTCAAGGCCGCCGGGTTCAACAGCGGCTATCTCAAGCCGATCGTCGTCGCGCGCGTCAACCCGCTACGCTTCGTCAAGCCGGGCAAGGACGATGCGAAGCCCGACTTCGACAAGACGATCGACAAGATGATCGAGGGCGCGAAGAAGTTCGATCCGTCGAAGGTGAAGGCCCAGGACGTCGCGATCGCGGCGGCGGTCGGTGGCGGCGACGGCGAGTAGCTGGATGCGCGGCAGCTCGACGCTCAGTCGAAGTAGTAGTGCACGCCGGCGCCGCCGGTAACACCACCGCCCGCCGTACCTTCGGCGATCGTGCCGCCACCGAGGGCGATCCCGTCGGCGTCGACCAGCCCGATGATGATGCCCGCGTTGAAGGACAGCGCGACGTTCGACGCGAGGAAGACTCGAATCTGGAAGCTCGGCTCCAGAAACATGAACGTGTCACGGTCTTCGTTCATCGGGCCTCGGCCGTCGACGCTCAAGAGACCGAGCGTGCCGCCGATTCCGAAGTCGGACATCGCCGTCGATCCGATGTGATAGAAAAACCGACCACCGAGGGTGTAGTTGGTGTTGTTCGCGCCGTTGCCGTCGGACAGGCCGAGGAAGCCACCGACGTGGAACTTGCCGGCGTCATAGTTGGCAGACACGCCTCCCGTTAACCCGTTGAGGGCGAACTCAGCCCCGACGCCAACGGTGCCCTCCGTGCCTCCGGCGGAAGCAGAACCCGTTGCGGCCAGACCCAGCGCGGCTGTGAGGATGAGCGTCTTGTGCATGCGCGGATGCTCGCTCCGTCCCGCCCGCGGCGCAAGTTGCTCGCCTCGTGTAACCTCGATGAGTGCTCTCACCCGAGCTCGACCTCGCCGGTCTCGATGCGCGCCACTGGAAGAACTGGTGGCAGTTGCTCGTGCCGCCGCGCGTGCTCGAGCAGCCGGCGTGGGCGCTCGCGATCCTCGATGGTGGCAAGCCGATCAAGATCGTCGTCACCGGCAAGGGCAACGTCGAGCCGTCGATCAAGTTCGACGTCGGTGACCTCGCAGGCGTCGCGAAGCTGCTCGGCGTCGCCGCGGTGATCGCGATCGAGCGTTCAGCGATGACCGAGCTCGCACGCGACATCGAGTCCGCGCTGCGGCTCGAGCAAGATCTCGTCGAGCAAGGGCTCGTCGCACTACGTGCGCTGAAGCGCCATGCCGGGAAGGGCATCTGGACCGAGCCGCCGCTGCTCGAGGTCCTGCCGGCGCCGTCGTACGAGCCGCTACAGCGGACGTTCGATCTCCTTGTCCCCGATCGCAGCGCGCTCGTCGCGTACGTGCTCGAGGACGATCGCAGCAAGATTCACGCGTCGATCATCGCGGTGAAAGACGGCGGCGACATCGTCCGCGCAGCGACGCATCGCGCGATCGCCGATCTTGTCCCCGAGGCCTCGTTCGCCCGCGACTGGCAGAAGACCACCAAGCGCGTGGTGTCGGCCGTCGAGGATCGCTTCGCGAGGCCGTCGGTCGCGGTGTTTCTCGAGCGTGCAACGCTCCTCAAGATCCTGACCGGCCCGAGCGATCAACTACCTCGCGAGTACAACGCGAAGTCGGTGATCATCGATCCGATCCCGGCGTGGCTCCTCGGTCTCCTCGGAGGGGCCACCGTCGCGGCGATGGCCGGTCGTGCGGCCACGGTCCTCGCCGGCATGCTGCCGCAGCGCACGCGCGACGCCGCGGCGAGCATCGCGAACCGCGCCCGGGATGCGATCAACCCGTTCGCGCTGCTCGGCTTTGACCCGATCGAGCTGTGGGCGCGCGTCCAGCACTTCTACCGTCCGTGACGTGAGCCTCGCGGATCGCGGCATCGCGCTTGCTCTGGACGACGTGCATGACCGCAACTCTCGAGAGCCTGTCCCTGTCGCTGGTGGAGGCCGAGTTTTTTCGGGCCGGAGACGAGCTCGAAGCGCTCCAAGCGATCGACACCATTGACGATCCCGGCGAGGCAGACGAGCGCGCGGGTTTCTGGCAGCGCCTACGTCGCTCGACCGAGCGTTAACGACGCAAGCGCTCGCGTGCGAGGCCGACATACCGCCCATCGGCATCGCCCGCCAGCCAGCGTCGCCCGAGCCGGTCTGCAACGACCGCGGTGGTGCCCGAGCCCACGAACGGATCGACGACGAGCTGCCCCACGGCGCTCGACGCCAGGATCAGCTTCTCGATCAGCGCCTCGGGCTTCTGCGTCGGATGCTCCGACTTCTCGGGCATGCCGTTACAGATCACCGGGATCTCGAAGACGTCCCGGGGCTTCGCACCGAGCGGATTCGGCACCCACGCATCGCGCCGCCCGGTGCCGCGCCCGTACTGCGAGTTCTCCGCCTGCACGCGCGCCGGATACTTGGTGGTGTGACCGTTGTACGGGATGCGTACGGCGTCGACGTCGAGCCGTGCGGACTCGCCGCGCAGATGCAGGAGCGACTCGTGCGAGCGTCCCCAGTCGGAGCCGAGGTTCGCCTTGTTCTTGTAGTACCAGACGAGCCAGCGGCAGCTCGCGAACCGCTTCGCGCTGCGCACCTTGATCTCGGCGAGGATCTCGGAGAACCCGCAGACATACGCCGACCCGTGCGGGGCGAGCACACGCGCGACCTCGGCGAGCCACTGATCGCACCACACGACGTAGTGCTCGAGCGACTCGAACTCGTCCCACTTGGCCTTCGCGATCGCATAGGGAGGATCCGTGACGACGAGATCGACGGACGCATCGTCGAGCGTGCCGAGCAACGCGAGCACGTCGCAGCGCCACAGCTCACCGTGCTCGGTCTTCAGCGCGCGCTTCGCGGCAGTTCCCGCAAGGTCGTCAGGCACCCCGAGCTCGCGTTCCTTGCGTAACGGTCGCTTGGGCACAGCGAGAATCTAACCCGAGCGTGAACGAGTTCGCCGGAGCCGGCGTCCGGCAATAGATGTGAAGTCGCGCTCAGCGCGGCTTCTTGCCAAACAGCCGCTGCCACAGCGTCGGTCGTTGGTAGCCCTCGTCGAGATCCGCAAAGGTCTCGAGAGGTTCGATCCCTGGCGTTTCGTTCGCGTCGCGGAAGAAGGCTTCCTCCGCGACCGAGAACGAACGAGCGGACTCGCGAGATGCCTTCATGCGTGGCCGTCGAGCAAGTGGGGTGCCCAGATCAGCCCTTGCTGGACTGCAACTTGGACACAACTGGCAGGCGGACTAGCCGGCAGGCTTACTTGACGCTGGTGGGACGGGGCGCGGCTCCTCCCTTCGAATCCGACGGGATCGTGTCGAGCGTCGGATCCACGTTCAGCTCCTTGAGGAGGTGATCGGCACCATCGACGGTATCGAGCGTCCACAGCATGTAGCGCACGTCGACATGGATCGTGCGCGTGGTCTCGCCGTTGAACACGACGTCCGACGACACGCCCTCGATGGTGCCGTCGAACGCGAGCCCGACGAGCTCGCCCTTGTCGTTCATCGTCGGCGAGCCCGAGTTGCCGCCGGTGATGTCGACGTCGGTGAGGAAATCGACCGGCAGCTCGCCCTTGAGCGCCGGGGCCGAGTATTTGCCGTACTTCTTCGCCTTGATCGCGTCGATCACGTTGCTCCTCATGTCGAACGGATCCTTGCCGGTGTTCTTCGCCGGGATCTGCGTCGCGACCGTGAACGGCGAGTCCGCCGGATCAGTCGACATCGGCTTGAACGAGCGCACGGTGCCGTAGGTGACGCGGAGCGACGAGTTCGCATCCGGCGACAGCTGGCCGTTCATCACCTCGCGCATCGCCAGGGCGTATGACGGGGTGAGGAGCATGAGCTCGCCGGACTTCGCATCCTGGCGCTTCTCCTCGGCCTTGTAGGTCGCCCAGATCCGCTGCGCCGCCTTGATGAACGGATCTTTCGACGCCTTCAGCTTCGCCGCGTTACCGCTCTGCAGCAGCTCGAGGCGGAGCTTCTCGTCCTCGATCAGCTGGCTGCCGTACCAACCATCGAGCGTCTTGTCGATCACCGCCGCATTGATCGCGGCGCCCTTCTTGGTATCGAGCAACAGCGCGAGCCACGGGCGCTCGGCCTCGGGCAGCTGCGCCGCGCGGGTGAGCGCGAGACGGAACGCCGCGCGATCGAGCGTGCGGTCGTAGGACTTCTTGAACTGCTTCGTACCCGCGAGCGCGCGGGTCATGTCGCGATCTTGATAGCCCGGCTTGCGATCGGCGTCCTTCTTGACGCGCTCTTCAGCCCAGCGGGTGAGCGACAGCGCCGTGGTCAGCAGCGACGAGCCACCGAACGCGGACCTGCGATCGTAGTCGACGCGCGCCGTGCGGTTGTCCTCGGCGATCATCGCCTCGAGCTTCTCGATCGCCGCCTTGTGCGCTTCGTTGCCTGGCTTGGCCGCCCACTCCTTGACCTTCTTGTCGAGCGCGTCCTTGCGCTGGAGCAAGTCGCCCTTGGTGAGGCCCTTCAGCGTGCCTTCGAACTTCTCGAGGCCGTTCTGCACGCGCTGCTTGAGGACGGTGGCCTTGATCTTGGTCTCGCCGTCGTCCTTGATGTGCGCCTCGGCGATCGCGTAGCGCTCCTTGTAGTGCGCGATCAGGTACGGCAGGTACCACTCGACATCGTGGCGAACCTCCGACGCGGTGTCGGTGCGGCTCGTCGAACCTGGGTAACCCGCGACCATCACGAAGTCGCCTGCCTTGAGGCCGGTGGTCGCGACCTTGAGCACGTGCTTGGGATGAAACGGGACGTTGTCCTTCGAGTACTCGGCCGGCTTGCCGTCCTTACCGACGTACGCGCGGTAGAACGAGAAGTCGCCGGTGTGGCGCGGCCACGCCCAGTTATCGATCTCGCCACCGAAGTTACCGATCGAGCGGTGCGGCGCGTAGACGACGCGGACGTCCTTGATGTCGAGGTTCTCGGTGATGATGTACTGGCCGCCGCGGAAGTAGCTCTTGAGATCGCAGCGCAGCCACGGGCGGTCCTTCTCGCACGCGGCGAGCTGCTGCTTGTAGCGCTTCTCCGACTCGTCCTTGCGAGCGACCGGATCCTTGATCTTGTCGAGGCCGTCGCGCATCTCACTCGTGACATCGCGGAACGCCTGCGCGACGTAGACGTGCTGCGTCGGGCCAGCCGGGCGCTCGTCCGCGCGGGTCTTCGCCAAGAACCCGTTCTCGACGATGTTGTCGTCGGCGGTCGAGCCATTCTGCAGCGCGCCCTGCACGCAGTGATGGTTGGTGACGATCAGGCCGTCCTCCGATACGAACGAGGCGGTACAGCCGCCGAGCGAGATCACGGCGGCGAGCGGTGCGCTCAGTGGATCGGCCAACGTCTTGGCGGAGATCGCGACGCCCATCTTCGTGAAGTTCTCGACGTGGCCCGGCAGCGTCATCTGCTGCGGCATCCACATGCCCCCGGGGTTCGAGAAGGCGAGCCGCGCGGCGAGGGCCGGGTCGTTGGTAGCCGTGCCGGCAACCCCGGTGGTGCTGTTCAGACCGGTGGTGTCGTGGGTGCTGCCGAGCGTGCCGCCCGTGACGGCGGGTTTCGACGAGCTGCCGCTACTACAGGCGGCGAGCAGGCCGAAGAGGACAGAGCGGAATTTCATGGGCACGCCATACCAGAAAACCCGTGCAAATCACGAACGTCATGCGATCACAGACGTTGCGGCGGCGGCTTCGCGGGACACGGCTGCGACAGGCAGGATAGGATGACTGTGACGGGGATTCGGAGCTTCAGATGATCGGCACTACGATCAAGGACTTCAAGCTCGTCGAGCGCCTGGGCAAGGGTGGCTGGGGAGAGGTCTGGGCCGCGGAGCAGCCCATCGTGAAGACGCGGGTCGCGATCAAGCTGCTGCGCTCCGAAGTGTCCGGAGACCAAATGCACGTCGAGCGCTTCTTCAACGAGGCGCGGGCGGCAGTGGCATCGCGCACGCCGGGATCGTGAAGATCTTCGACGTCGGCTATCAGGGCGAGCAGGCGTTCCTGATCATGGAGCTGCTCGCCGGCGAGTCCCTGACGGCGCGGATCCGACGCGACGCGCGGTTGCCGCTCGACGAGCTCCTCGACATCGGTCGCCAGATCGCGAGCGTGCTGGCCGCCACCCACGAGGCTGGCGTCGTCCATCGCGATCTCAAGCCCGACAACGTGTTCCTGGTGCCCGATGCCGAGGTCGGCGAGCGCGTGAAGATCCTCGATTTCGGGATCGCGAAGCTGGCGACGGTGCACGTCACCGGCACCGGTTCGCTGGGCACCCCCGCGTACATGGCGCCCGAGCAGTGGAGCAGCCCGGCGACAGCAGATCACCGCGCCGATCTGTACTCGCTCGGCTGCGTGCTGTTCGAGATGTGCTGCGGGAGACCGCCGTTTGTCGCGACCACGCCGGGTGAAGTATGCACGAAGCACCTCACCGAGCAGCCGATCCGCGCCCGCGCGCTCGCGCCCGCGCTGCCGGCGCAGATCGACGACCTGATCGACCGGCTGCTCGCGAAGCGCGCCGACGATCGACCGGCGCTCTCGGATGTCGCGTTCTTCCTCGAAGCCGCAGCGATCGACGCACCGCGCGTCTACCGCGAGCGGCCTCGGGCGAGCACGCCACCGTTTCGCACGAGCCACAGTGGCCGCGGCGATCTCGCGACGGCGGAGACCCTGACGTCGGACTCGAGTGGCGGCAATGCGGCGACGATCACCACGCTCGCTGGCGCGGAGATCTCGCAGACCCAGCCAGCATCACGGCGGCGCTCGGTCTTGCTTGCCGGGGGAGTCGCGACGGTTGGAATCGTCGGCGTGATCGCGTTTGCGATGACGACAGGCGGCGATTCCTCGTCGGATCCGCAGGGTGCAGCCGGCATTGCAGACGAACCGAAGCTCGGGCTCGCCACGATCGCCGACTATCGCGACCCGACACCTGCGACGTTGATCAATCATCGCTCCGAGCAGGTATGGCTCGCGGCACGCGATGACTTCGCACGGGCATGCAAGGTCGCGGCGACCGCGAGGTGGTGTGCCGGTGCCGAGTTTGCGAGCGGCGAGATCGCGTTGATGCGCGACAACATCCACGGCGCGATCGCGGCGTTCCGCGAGGCCACCTCGACGGATCCGGGGTGGAGCACCGCGTATCTCGGGCTCGCGGATGCGTACGCGCACGCGCGCGACGCCGACCAGGCGCTCGCTGCTGCACGCAAAGCGCAAGAGCTCGCCACCGGGTGGCAGCCCGCGATGGCGAGTGCGCGTGCGTATATCAGCGCCGACGAGATCGACGATGGCTTGATCGAGTACCGCCGCGCGATGTCGTTGTCACCGTCGAACAATGCACCGATGCTGGCGGAGATCGCCCTCGCGTTTCACTACGCCGGCAAGGACGACGAGGCGCGCAGGCTCTCGCAGCAGGCGCTGACGCTCGACAAGACGCTGGTCAACGTTCGTATCGTCTCCGCCGAGCTCGCGCTCGAGGATCGCGACGGGGCAAAGGCCCTGATCGATGCCGAGGCCGCACTCGCGGTGTCGCCCAAGAACGGAGCGGCGCTACTCGCGCGCGGTGATGCGCTCACGCTGCTCGGTCGCGAGGCCGAAGCGCGCTCGACCTACAAGCGGGTACTCGAGCTTCGCGGCGGCATGAACCTGCTCGCGATCTCGAAGGTGCGACTCGCGGCGGTCGAAGCCGCCGTCGAGCGCGGCGAGCTTCCCGCGGCACGCACGATGGCGCCCCCGGAGGATGTGCGGTCGCCGCCGAGCGCCGAACCGCTCGCACCGCCTGCAACCCATCAACGCTCGACGCCCACAAATAGTCCGTGGGTGGATCGGTCGCCTCTGGGCGAGCCCGAGCCTGCCGCGGATCGAGCCCCGCTGGAGCGTGACAACCATGGAGCCACGCGGTCGCCCACCGGACCGGAATCCCGGCGCAGGTCGAGAGGCACCACGCACGCCACCCCACGACACGACACGCGCACCCCACCAACCCGGACACAGCGACCGCCGACCACGCGGACACGGGACCGCTCGCCACCCAGCCCGGTCGACTTCTAACCTTTGAACCTTCCCAACCCCACCGCTCGGCCCTGCCCTTGGGGCCCGACCGGCGAGCGTCACTCGTCGAACGAGAAGCTGGCGAAGAAGTTCGCGACTTCTTCCGTCGGCACGATCTTGCGCTGCTCCTCGGCGATATCGAGCACCTCGAGCAATTCGTCGGGGATCTCGAGGAGGAATCGCGACGGCGTCCGTGGGACCGCGCGACCGCGCGCCACGCGCGTGCACGCGCGGGTCAAGAACAGCTTGCGCTGCGCACGCGTGATCCCGACGTAGCACAGCCGCCGCTCCTCGCTGATGTCGGTTGCGTGATCGGGATCGACCGAGCCGTCGGCCTTCCCGATGATGTCGGTGGACTGCGGTTGCAACGTCCGGATGTGAGGCAGCAGCTCCTCCTCGAGCCCGATCAAGAAGCACACCGGGAACTCGAGCCCCTTCGAACCGTGCAGCGTGGCGAGCACGACGCGATCGGTGCCCTGATCTTTGTCCTCGTCCTGCGACTCTAGCGACAACATGCGCAGGTACTCGGCGAGGGAGGCCTTGTAGGCGTTGCCGTCGGCACCGACGTTCGCCGGGTTGGCCTTGTACTTGTCGGTCCACCGGGTGAGCGAGTTGAACAACCCCTCGACGTTGTCGATCCGGCGCTGGGCAGCACTCGTCGATCCCGAGGCCTCGCGGAGATCGTCGTAGAGCCGGATGTCCTCGATCAGCGTGCGGGTCGCGGTGACCACGTCACCCGTGTCGGTGATCGTCGCCGCGAGCTCGGAGACCACGTGCACGAGCTCGATCACGCCGTTCTTCGTCGCGCCGCGGAGCTCGCTGTCGACCTGCTGAACGACGCCCTCGTCGTCGATCAACACGCGCGTGTCACCCATGCCGGGTAGCGTGGCCGTACCGCTGATCGCACCACGAAGCGCATCCCACAGCGTCGCGTGCTTGGCCTGTGCGGCGAGCACCAGCTTGTCGACGCTGGTCGCGCCGATGCCGCGCGCCGGGTAGTTGATGATCCGGCGGAGCGCGAGCTCGTCACGCACGTTGAGCGCGACGCGCAGGTACGCGATCACGTCCTTGACCTCCTTGCGCTCGAAGAACTGCTGGCCGCCGTACATCACGTACGGGATCGCGGCCTGACGCAGTTCGTCCTCGACGATCTTGGCCTGGATGTTCGAGCGATAGAGCACCGCGACGTCTTGCCAGCGATGGCCGTCTTTCTTGAGCTCGTGGATCTGGGCCGCGATCCACTTCGCTTCATCCTCCGGCGTCGCCGCGACGGCGTGAACGATCGGCGCGCCCGCCGCCATCTGCGACCACAGTACCTTGCCGTGGCGCTGCTTGTTGTTCGCGATGACTTGGTTGGCCGCGGCTAGGATGTTCGTCGTCGAGCGGTAGTTCTGCTCGAGCTTGACGATCTTCGCACCGGGGAATAATTCGCCGAAGCGCAGGATGTTCGTCGGGTCGGCGCCGCGCCACGAGTAGATCGATTGGTCGTCATCGCCGACGACACACAGGTTCTGGTGGTCGAGGACCAGCTGCTTGACGAGCTCGAGCTGCGCCTTGTTGGTGTCCTGAAACTCGTCGACCATGACGTAGCGGTAGCGCTCGGCCCACCGCCGCCCGACCTCGAGATCGCGCTTGAACAACCGGACCGGCTCGACGATCAGATCGTCGAAGTCGAACGCCGCGCACGATCGCAGCATCTCCTGATATTTTGGATAGACCTGCTGGGTGATCCGGTCGTACTCGTCGGCGGGGTTGCCCTCGTACTCCTCCGGCGAGATGAAGGCGTTCTTCGCGAGGGAGATCCGCGTCAGCACGGACTTGACGTCGAACCGGCGCTCGCCGTCCTTGCCGTACTCCTTGATGTGCCGGAGCGCCTCGCGCACCGAGCCGGTCTGATCGGATTGATCGTAGACGGTGAAGCCACGCGGCAACCCGAGAGCCTTGCGCTCGGAGCGCAGGATCTGGAGCCCGAGCGCGTGGAACGTGCCGATCGTCAGCTTGTGCGCCGTGGTCTTGCTCTGGAGCAAGTGAGCCACGCGCTCGCGCATCTCCTCGGCGGCCTTGTTGGTGAACGTCACCGCGCAGATCGCCTGCGGCGGGATCCCCTGCGCCAACAGGTGAGCGATCCGGAACGTGATCACGCGGGTCTTGCCCGAGCCTGCACCCGCCAGGACGAGGATCGGACCGCCGCCGTGACTCGCCGCCTCCCGTTGCGGGGCGTTCAGCTTGTTCAGGTCGACCACCGGAGAGGGAGAGGACGCTACGCAGTTTTCCCCACTCCCGCTACGATGATGACGCGTGAACCGCTACGCCCAACTGGTCGATGATCTGCGCGCCGAGATCCCGGGATTCCGGATCGTGCGCAAGGATCAATCCGCGCTTCATCGCGCGATCCACACGTTCCTCGTCGTCGTCACGTTCGGGAAGATGACGAGCTATCTCGACTCGTACCAGACGACGATCGGCAAGACGGTCTACGTCACCACCGACTGGGATCAGACCGATCTCGATTCTCGCTACTGCACGCTCCGCCACGAGGCGATCCACCTGCGGCAGTTCCGCCGGTTCACGCTGCCCGGAATGGCGCTGCTCTACGTCTTTCTGCCGCTCCCCCTCGGGCTGGCGTGGTTTCGCGCCTACTTCGAGAAGGAGGCCTATGCCGAGAGCATCCGGGCTGCCTCCGAGGTGTATGGGCGTCACTATCCCAGGAGCACCTCATATCGCGCACACGTCATCGAGCAATTCGTAGGGCCTTCGTACGGTTGGATGTGGCCGTTCCGGAAGTCGATGGAGCGCTGGTATGACCAGGTTCTGGCCAGTATTTCCCCGGCGACGACCTCATAAGGTACGTTCGGAGCTGTCTTGAGGGATCCGATCGTAGGCATCGATCTGGGGACGTCGAACTCGGTCGTCGCGCACGCGGACGAGGGAGGCGTCGTCAAGGTCCTGCCCGACGACGGCGGCTACAAGATCCATCCATCGGTGGTGTCGTTCCACCCGAACGGCGGCGTGGTGGTGGGGGCGGGCGCGAAGCAGCGCAAGGTGATCGACCCGGCGAACACGATCTACTCGGTCAAGCGCCTGATCGGTCGCGCCTACGACTCCCCCGAGGTCGAGATCCTCAAGCAGCGCGTCCCGTATCAGATCAAACCCGGCAAGGACAAGCTGCCGCAGATCACCACGCGCGGCGGCGACTTCGCCCCGCCCGAGATCAGCGCGATCGTCCTCGACCACATGAAGAACATCGCCACCTCGCGCCTCGGGGTGCCGGTGCAGCGCGCGGTGGTCACCGTGCCGGCGAGCTTCAACGATGCGCAGCGCTCGGCGACGGCGACCGCGGGCGAGATCGCCGGGCTCACCGTCGTGCGCGTGCTCAACGAGCCCACGGCGGCGGCGCTCGCGTACGGCAACACGAGAAACCTCAAGGAGGTGATCGCGGTCTACGACTTCGGCGGCGGCACGTTCGACATCACGGTGCTGCGCCTCAACGATCAGGTCTACGAGGTGCTCGGCACGTCGGGCGACACGTTCCTCGGCGGCGACGATCTCGACGAGCGGCTCGTCGACAAGATGGTGCAGAAGTTCCTCGCCGAGAATCGGATCGATCTGCGGACCAACGAGGTCTCGATGATGCGTCTCCGCGCGGTCGCGGAGCAGACCAAGATCGAGCTATCGCGGCGGTCGCGCGCCGTGGTCCGGATCGACGAGATCGCGTATGGCACGAAGGGCAAGGCGCTCAACCTCCAGATCGAGATCACACGCGACGAGTTCGTCGGGCAGGTCGCCGACATCATCGACAAGACGTTCCCGGTCTGCCAGGAAGCGCTGTCGATGGCGAGCCTCGGCATCGAGAGCATCGATGACGTGATCCTCGTCGGCGGCACGACGAAGATCCCGTACGTCCGCGATCAGGTCAGCAAGTTCTTCTCGAGAGCACCGCGGACCGACGTCAGTCCCGAGGATGCCGTGGCCGTCGGTGCGGCGTTGCAGGCGAACTCGCTCGAGCGGATCCTGTCGCGACCGCGGCGCACGTCATCGAGGTCGGTGCCGATCCAGCGAGCACCCAGCGATTCGTTCGGGTCGTCGGACTCGATGGAGTCGTTCACCGACGCGAATGCGAACATCCCATCGACGCTCGACCTGGCAGAGGACGAGCTCGCGAACGATCCGACGAACATCACGAAGGCGCCCACGCCCGAGGAACCGCGCGCGGCAAACCACCCGGCGACGCCGCGCGCCGACGAGATCGGCACCGGCTACTCGTTGACGCGCACGGGCACGCGCGATCTCTACCAGTCCGAAGTCCCCGAGGATGCCGAGACCAAGCCCGGCGTACGGATCGGTGACGATCAACGGCTGCCCAACGCCGCACCGCTCGCGCGGATGAAGTCGCCGGATCCGAGGAAGACCGCGTTCGGCGTCCCCGCCGGGCCACCGCCGATGCCGCGTCCCTCGGGGCGTGGTCCGTCTGCACGTGCGCTCGGGCCCGACGAATCCCAGCCGGTCGGGCTGACGGTCCCCCCATCGGAGTTCGACGCGCCACCGACGTGGAACCCTCCCGCGCACCAGAAGCCGATCGACGAGCTCCAGACCTACGGCCGCACGGCGCCGCCGTCGGAGTTTGATCTTCCGCTCGGTTCGTCACGTCCACCACGAGCCAACCCCGAAGCCCCGACCCTGATGCTGTCGCCCGACTTCTCCGCCGAGGTCGACACCGCCGAGGCGCTCGCCCTCGCCGAGAAGATGGCCGCGGAAGCATCCGCTTCGTCGACGGCGAAGGGGATGGGTGCGGTGAAGCAGACCATCGCGGGGCTGCCACCCAAGCCATTCCAGACCACGCAGCCGATGCCGCCCATGCCGCCCACGTCGCGGCAGGCACCGCCGCTTCCAACTGCGCCACCTCCTCGCCAGGTTCCGCCGGCTCCGGTGAATGCGCCGACGATGGGCGCGCCGCTGCCTCCCGCACCGCTGCTCGATCTCACGCCGCTGCCGGGCTGGGACGATCAACATCGCAACCTCGGTCCGAATCTGCCGATGGTGCCGACGGCATCACCCGCTCCGTTCCTGCCGCCGGGTGCGGGCCTGCCACTGCCCCTGGAGGCCCTCGCCAGGCCGATTCCGACGATCCTCGAGGTCACCCCGCGCGGCCTCGGGATCGGCACGGTCGCCGGCTTCTGCGAGGAGCTGATCCGCCGCAACGAGCGACTACCCGCGACCAAACGCAAGACCTTCACCACCGCGCGCGATCGCCAGGAGATCGTCCGCATCGTCGTCTGCCAGGG
>JBBQJJ010000158.1:0-17603 GCA_038325805.1 Haliangiales bacterium | reverse complement strand
CTGCCAACGGAGAGACACCCACTCGGCCGTTCAGCCTCGGGACCGCACCCCGGTATCTCCAGGACGGCTATCGCATCACGGCGACCAAAAAGTAGCTGACGCGCAGAGACGCTGCCGGTCGTTCGTCGCTGATCAGCGCTTTCGGCGGCGACACCATCCACGCGTCCTGCGCGACCTTCGCACCCGCTCGACCGCACTGCGCTTCGAGAACGGTGCGCTTTAGCGCGATCGTCTGCCGTCGAAGCGAGTCCTCCGTCGCGTTGCACGCGGCCTCGGCCGGAGTCAACTTCCGACCTCGAGCTCGGCCCGATCGAGTCGGCTTCTTCGCTCCGCACCGCGGCCGCCAGCTGCCACAATGCCGCATGTTCGAGCGCGTCGATCCACGGCAGAAGATCGAGCGATCACTGAGAAAGCTCGCAACCGCGACGTTCAAGAAGCGACATCCACCGGTCGGGGCACGCCCCGGAACGCTCGTGGTTCCGGCGACCGCAGCACCGCCGAAGATCCGGGCGATCGTCTACGACGCTGACCACATCGAAGACCACGACATCAGCACGGTGAACAGCCTGACCCCTCTCCTGTCTTCCCAACGTTCGGTGTGGATCGACGTCCAGGGTATTGGTGACGAGGCGACGTTGCACGAGCTCGCCGCCCTGTTCTCGATCCATCCGCTGGCCCTCGAGGACGTGGTCAACGCGCCCCAGCGGCCGAAGGTCGAGCCCTACGGCGACCAGCTGCTGATCATCGCGCGGATGGCGAAGGAACCCAGCCGAGGTTCGATCGACATCGAGCAAGTGGGTCTGTTCGTCGGACCCCGCTACGTGATCACATTTCAGGAGCGCTACGGTGACGTCCTCGACCCTGTCAGACTCCGGCTGCGCGAGAACAAAGGACCGATCCGCAGCACCGGTCCGGGTTATCTCGCGTACGCGATCGTCGACACGATCGTCGATGGCTACTACCCGGTGATCGAGGAGATCAACGATCGGCTGCTCCGCCTCGAGGCGCGGGTGATGGAGCGTCCGACGCCACACACGCTGGCACGGCTCAACACGGTGAAGGCGCAGCTCGCGCAGTTGCAGCGGGGACTGTTCCCGAAGCGCGAAGTACTCGCGCGACTGATCCGCGACAGCTATCCGGCGATCTCGGACGAGGTCCGCATGTACCTGAGGGATACCCACGACCACTGCGCGCAGCTGGTGGACGCGCTCGACTCGCAACGGGAGCTGGTCAACGGTCTTCTCAACACGTATCTCTCCGTGATCAGTGCGCGCACCAACGAGGTGATGAAGATGCTCACGATCATGGCGAGCATCTTCATCCCGCTGACGTTCCTCGCAGGACTCTACGGGATGAACTTCCCCGACATGCCGGGGAGCCAGACCTCGTGGGCATACCCGACCCTGCTCGGCGTCATGCTGACCATCGCGGTGTCGATGCTGTACATGTTTCGCCGCAAGGGCTGGCTGGGCGGTTCGCGTGACGACGATGATGAGGACGACGACGCGAGTTGATCGTCACGCCGCTCGGTTGGCGAGCGATTCGATCCCCTTGGCGACCTGAGGGTCGAGATGAATATCGAGCTGAGGAAACGCGATCACGATGTCGTTCTCCTTGAGAGCCCACCAGATTCGATGGGCAACTTGCGACCGGATCGCCATCACGCGCCAGGGCTCGCGCTGCCAGATCGCGACCTGGAAGTCGACCGAGTTGTTTCCGAAGCCGACCATGATGACCTCTGGCTCTCGATCGTCGACGAGCTCTGGGATCTCGCGGATCGCGAGCTTCGCGGCCTGCACGAGCGTCTCGTGCACGAGTTTCATGTCGGACGAGTACACGACGCCGACCGGCACTCGCGATCGGAACATCGGCTCCTCGAGCGTGTAGTTCTTGACCGCGGACTGCACCAGGATCGAATTGGGCATGATGATGTCCTCGCCGTCGCGGGTCTGGACCAGCGTCGCCCGGATCCCCATCCTGACGATCTTGACGAACCGCCCGTCGACGTCGATCACGTCTCCGGGTCGGATCGTCCTCTCGACGAGTAAGATCACCCCGGAGACAAAGTTCTCGGCGATGTTCTTCATCGCGAACCCGATGCCGACCGCGAACACGGCTCCGGCGGCGAACAACGCGGTCAGATCGAGTCCCAGGGTCTGGAAGCCGATCGACAACCCGATCGCGAGCACGACGTAGTGAACGAGTCCGTTGATCGCCCCCATCGTGCCGTCGTGACCGACCCGCTTGAGCAACGCTCGCCGGAGGGTGCCACGTATCACTCTGGACCCGACGAAGGTCGAGATCAGGATCACCACCACCACGAGAACAGTCGCGACGGACACCGGTTTGGCGCCGATCGTGAACAACTCGAGCGAGAGGACCTTTTGGAATGTCTCGAACATGATGAACCTCCTCTGCCTTCGATGGTCGCGGTGTGCGGCTCTTCGATCGGCGTTGATCTAGCTAGCACGAAGCGGCGCCCTGCCAGTCAGAGACGTGCGCATGCATCTCACGGCCCGTAGGTCACGACCCGTTCTCTTGCGCTGACCGAGAAACAAGTCGATCACCAACGGCTCGGCGGTTGACCGCCGCTTGAGCCCTTCGAGCTCGAGGCCACGCGCGGCGACAGTTCGCCGATGAGATCCAGGCAGGCGAACGACGCCTTCCGCGTTGCGCGGCTGGGTGATCCAGGCTCCGCGCTCGACGTCTCCACCTCCGGCTTCTACGCGTGGCGCAAGAGTGAGCCGTACGATGTGTGGCAGCCTGCGTGCTAGAGGACCGCTCGAGGACGGCGAGAAGGTCGGCCGTGCGCAAGCGAACCTCCTCGACCGGCAGTTCGATGCGGAGGGCAGCAAGTTCTACCTCGCCGCGATCATCGACTCTACTCGCGGTTCTGCGTCGGGTGAGCGCGGTCACCGACCGGCACCTCACGATGCGCGCTCTCGAAGCGGCAATTCGTCGTCGGTGTCCCGGTACGCGAGCGAGGCAACTGGCTCGATGGCGAGCTAGGTCTCGACGGTGATGTTCGAGCTCGGCGAGACCTTCGAGGCGATTTACCGCGGCAAGGAGCAGCTCTTCGACGACATCGAGGTGTTCTACAACCAGCGCCGGCGGCACTCTGCTCTCGACTGCGTGAGCCCCGCGCGGTACGAGCGCGAACGAGTCGAAGTTCAGATGGCGGCATAAGCAACCTGTCTACGGGAGCGGATCAAGCTCGACCTGGCGCACTCGCTCTACAGGCCAGCGCGACTGGAACGCCGAGCGCCGCACGAACGGCTCGCGCGTGCGGCCGCCGCGTCGCGCTTTGCCGGCAACGTGCGCCCTTCCTCGGCGATCAAAGCGTTTGGGTAGGTCGCGCGAGCGTCATGCCGGACGCTCGCCGATCCCTGCTCACCACGAACGCCGGCGATCGCGGAGCAGACGAGCTGGCCGATCGTCGATCCACGCCGAAACCGATCGAGCGCGAGCGAGAGCGATGGCCCCGAAGATTGTCGCAAGGAGGGGATCGTGTCGGGCTCCGTCCAGCCAACCACTCCGGCTCGAGCCTGACATTCGAAGGAGCTCAGCTTCCCGTCGCTGGTCGCAGCGACCGGAGTGCCATACGGAGGATGTCTTCGATCGGAGCGCCGTCGTCACTTCGCATTGCGAGGTCTACGGCCGGGCCTGCTTGCTCCGGCCTGAAACCGAGCCCGACGAGAGCGGCGCGCGCGTAGGAGCGAAGTCGTTCGCGTTCGAAGCTTGGCCGCGGGCCGCGGGCATATGCGTTGTCACCTGCTGCGATCGGGATGAATCGAATCCCCTCACGCTCCGAATACAAACTGCCGACGTTTGCACGCGGTCCGCGAGGCGCGGGCTCGTCGTTGTCCGCATTCCGTGGCCTGCCTACGTGGGCACTCGGCCGGCGAGTCGCGATCTCGTCGTTGTCCTCGTCGTTGTCCGCATTCCGTGGACTGCCCACGTGGGCACTCGGCCCGCGAGGCGCGAGCTCGTCGTTGTCCTCGTCGTTGTCCGCATTCCGTGGCCTGCCCACGTGGGCACTCGGCCCGCGAGGCGCGAGCTCGTCGTCCTCGTCGTTGTCCGCATTCCGTGGAGTGCCCACGTGGGCACTCGGCCCGCGAGGCGCGAGCTCGTCGTTGTCCACGTCGTTGTCCGCATTCCGTGGACTGCCCACGTGGGCACTCGGCCCGCGAGTCGCGAGCTCGTCGTTGTCCTCGGTAGGTTGGCTACCGAGGAGGTCATCGCCCTCGTCGCGCGCAAGATCGTCATACGCATCGGGGATCTCGCTGGCTGCCAGCTCGAACGTGTGGCGACGAGTAACCACAAGGTCCGAAGACGTGCCGCTGATCGAGAGCAGTCCGCGGTGAAGGGCCGCGTGACACGAATCGCAGATCAAGATCATGTTCTCCAGGTCGTGCGAGCCGCCGAGGATGCGCGCCACGATGTGATGGATCTCGAGGCAACGCGTCGAGCGACAGCCCGGCACACGGCACCGACCTCGATCGCGCCGGCGCACGAGTCGTCGCTTCGCGGGTGTCACATCCTGTGTGGCTCGCTCGGGATTGTCGGCATCGAGCGAACCGATCCGCTCCGCGTCACAGCACGCGAGATCGATGTCGGCTGCGGACAGCTCGAACTTCTTGCCACCACTGTCCTGCCAGCCGCGGCCACACAACTCGCAGAGCGTGACCGCGATCTGGTACGGCGCCTTCGTGCGTTCGCCCTTGCCACCCTCGAGAAACGCGCGCGCGAGTGCAGCAAGTACCTCGTCGTCGGTGACCACCACACCACCGCCACGCTCTGACTGCAGCATGCGACGAGCATCGCGAACGAGGGCCTCCGTGGCTTGCCGAACGCCCTCGAATGGCAGCGTCCGTCCTGCGAGGCTCGGATGCGCCGGATCATCGGGGTTCGCACCACGGCCACGCCCCGAGACCATTCCCTCGATCTCGTGCACGGTCTTGCCGCGCACGGCGTCGAGCCATCTCTCCTCGTTCTCCCTCGTCGCAACGCGCGTCAACTCGCGCACGGCGGTGTACGGCAGACCTCTGCCGAGTGCCTCTGCGACCTTCGGCAGATCTTCGAGAGCCTGCGCCACGCGAATGCGATCACTCGCCGTCCGCGGTGCATAGCCGAGGCGCCGCTCGAGATAATCGACCATCGAGACACATGCGACCTCGCGCCAGATCTTCACGCGCAACGCTTCGCGGATCCATCTCGCTTCGCTCGCATCCAGAAGACCTCGTTGCCTCGAGATCGAGCGCAACGCTGCATCGATGTACTCCCACTCGCCCTGCGCCTTGTTCAGCTCGATCGTCATCACCATCTCCTTTGAAACGATACCGACCACGCGTGTTTCGTGCCGCCCCGTTGGCACAAGAGCCACGGAGTCGCGATTTCTCGTCGAGGATTTCAACTCAACCGTCTGCGTGCACTGATCGCACCCCAACGTGCCGAGCGTGAAGAAACCGACAGGTTGACCACGAGCACTTCTACTTGCCTCGACAGCCGCGTCAAGCGGAAAGCGCTCGCCGGCAACCATTCATCGACAGTTGATGTCCGAATACCGGACAACGCAGCGGACTCGTCGAAGGCGCTTCGATAGATCGCCGACTTCGATCCGACGCGCTCGAGATCGAGTGCAACCAGCGCACGCAGTGCCGCGCACGGTCAGCTGACTTATCGAGATCGAGTGCAACCAGCGCACGCAGTGCCGCGCGCACGACTCGAGACCTGACGAGCGACGGCTCACGACCACCTCGACATATCTGCATGGCGATTGCGTGGATGAGTCTCGAGCCTTCGATCCGACGCGCCCGAGATCGAGTGCAACCAGCGCACGCCGCGGCGCGCACGACCCGAGACCTGACCAAAAGCAATCCGAAACCTACCAACGGCACGCGCCGTGAGCTGACTCATCGAGATCGAGTGCAACCAGCGCACGCAGTACCGCGGCGCGCACGACCCGAGGCCTGACCGGAGACGATCGAGACTACCAACGGCTCGCAACGTGAGCTGACGATCGAGATCGAGGAACCAGTGCCGCCGCGCGCACGATCCGAGACCTGAGACCTACCAACAACACGCGCACCGTGAGCTGACTCATCGAGATCGAGTGCAACCAGCGCACGCAGTGCCGCGGCGCGCACGACCCGGACTGAGATCGCCGCTCTCGTCGCTACGAGGGCACCGTCAGGATCGGCGCCGCCGCCGGCGGGATCCACAGCATCGACAACACCGTCCCGTACTCGGGATGACACGTGGAGTGCTCGAGGATGTCGACCTGCGCCGCCGTCAAGAACCACGCCTCGGCGGGGACGTACGTGGGGAGCTCGACGAGCGAGCCACGCTCGAAGAACGCGTGGGCGAGCGACGTGGGCAACAGCGGTCGATACGGAATCTGCACCGTCAACGAATCGCTGGCGCGAACCCAGCTGATCTTGCCGCCCGCCGAAAACACCGCCGCGCAGCGTTCGCTCGCCAGCTCGATGAAGCGGATGGAGCTCGCCAGGATCGAGACCTCGAACCGCTTGGCGATCTGCCACGGCACGTCGAGATCAACCTTCGTGAAGGCGAACTCGGCGCGCACGAGCGCCTCGGGCATCAGCAACTCGGAGGCGAACGCGTTGGCTTCGAGCTCGTAGTCGCGGAGTTCTTCTCGACGATGACTCGCGGGAGGAGCCAGGCCCGCACCGGGATGACGAAGCACGAAGTGACCGAGCTCGTGCGCGATGCTGAACCGGCGATACAGTGGATCCGTCATGTGCTCGGGCACGAGGATGGTGCCCCGTGTGCCCTTGCGGATCAGCTGACAGCCCGCACCCGACAACGGCACCTCGTGGATCTCGACGCCGAGACGCGCG
The DNA here is from genome assembly GCA_038325805.1 of Haliangiales bacterium. GTDB lineage: Bacteria > Myxococcota_A > Polyangia > Haliangiales > Haliangiaceae > JABFXX01. Next base: position 10,743 of record JBBQJJ010000158.1, on the reverse strand, counting down.
GCGAATGCCTCGAGCCGGATGTGCTCGGGTGCCGTGACGCCGAAGCGGTAGCTGAGCTGTCTCGCCTCCCGGCGAGCAGCTTCGGTGCGTGGATCGCTCATGGCTACTCGGGGGAGGTCTCGAGGGTTTCGATCACACGACGGAGATCATCGTCGCTGAGATCCTTCAAGTGGCGATGCGCGACCTGGACGGCGCCTCCCATGCGCTTCGAGATCTCGTCGAATCGCGCGAGTAGCGCGTCACGAGTCATCGCGAGCAACGACGGGCGAATCGGCCGCGCCTTGATCGGCTCGACATCAGGGACGAGGTTGCGCCGCATCTCCGCGACCTTCTCCATCGTGCGCACGCGCATCCGCGCCGCCCACTCCTTGTCCTTCGGCGTGGCCGTGCCGTGCTCCGACGCATACAGCGCTAGGTCCTCGTACAACGCATCCAACGCGTCGACCGGCTTGTCATCGTCATCATCGGGAGCGGACATCATCGGGGCCTCAAGGCTAGGGTTACCAGCTGACTCGGTAGCGTTTCGATCAGCCGGTCGAGACGCTTTCTCGCTGCGTCGTACTGCAACTTCGTCAGCCCGGCAATGTGGAGAATCTCGGCGCGTACTTCCGCGCCTTGCTCGATCGCGCTGAGGATGCGCTCGACCTCGATATCACCCGAGGCGCAGGCGCGGATTCGGTCGATCACCGCGCTCGCGTAGTGGCGGCGCTCGGCTTGCTCCACATCGGTCTCGCGGTGTGCACTCGCGATCTGATGCTCGAGCTGTTGCACGCCGAGCCCCGCGAGGCTGATGTGACGCCGCCGACACGCGCGGCGATAGTCGTGGCGCGATCGCGACTTGATCGCATCGCGCACGTGCTTGAGCAGCGTGACGCGCTTGGGATCCCAGACGATCGTTCCCTCGAGCGTGTCATCGATGATGTCCTGGACGAGCTCGAGACCATACGCCTCGGGATCCAACTTCTGGACGTGCTCGACCATGCGACCGCGCCGCTCCGCGTACCGCCACGCTGCGTCGTAAAACGCAGGGTCAGACATCTGTTCGGTGAGTGCGTGGAGCCACTCCTCCGTCGCAATGAACGGCACCTTCTCTGCCCGACCCGTGTTCGACAGCGCCATCATCTATAAGCAGTTTAAATGATCGGTCTGACACTGAACACGCGCTCAGCAACCCCTTAGATCCACTGCCGGAGCCGTGTCACACTGGGCACGTGCTTCGGGTGGTCATCGTCATCGCGGGTCTTTGTCTGGCCACCACGGCGTTCGCGCAGTCCAAGCGCTACCCGCCGGAGCCCGTCGACAAGGACGAAGAGGATGCGAAGAAGAGCAACCTCTGGGAGAAGGCGAGCAACCCGCAGCGCAAGCCGTATGACGATCTGCTCGCCGAGGCGCAGAACGCGCTCGATGACAAGCAATCGAGCGACGCCGCGCGTGAGGCTGCCGACAAGCTGACCCAAGCGATCGCGCTGCTGCCCGACGAGCCGCGTGCGTATCGGATGCGCGGCGACGCGTACACCGCGATGCGCCAGTGGACGAAGTGTGCCGACGACTTCGCCGCTGCGGTCACGCGGGTCAAGCGCAACGATCCTGATGTGAAGGCCATCGGCGACGTGCGCAAGAAGCTCGGCCTCTGCCAGGCGCGCGCCGGCAAGCTCGCCGATGCCGAGAAGACCCTCGGTGATGCCGCGGCCGCGGGTGGTGGCTCCGGCGAGATCTGGGTGCGGCTCGGCGAGGTCCGCATCGCGATGGGCAAGCTCGACGAGGCGATCGCCGCGCTCGAGTCCGCCGCCGAGCAAACCGATGTCGCGTTGCCTCTCGTGCGCTGGCTGCTGATGGGTGCGTACGATCGCGCGCGCAAGCCCGCGCTCGCCGCCGAGGTCGGTCACCTCGCGATCGAAGGGCGACAGGAGGATGGTCCACGCCTCGCGCGCGACCGCGAGATGATGATGCTCAAGAACCCGGCGATGCCGTTGCTCGGCCAGGGCGAGTCCGAGTATCTGCAGGCGCTCGCCGGCGGATACTTCGATCCGCCGCGCCCCGAGCAGTCGCTCGTCTACTTCCGCAAGTTCCTCCAGGTCGCGCCCGACTCCCCGTGGCGCAAGCGCGCCGAAGAGCACCTGCGCGAGCTCAAGGCCGCCGACCTGCCGGAGTACGTCGACAAGGGGGGCGGCAACGCGGTGCTCGATGTCGCCGCGGCGCGACTCGCGGTGAGGAGGGTGATGCCGCAGTTGCGCGCCTGTCTCGCCAAGCAGCCCGGCATGATCTTCAAGGTCACGCTGACGAAGACGGGGCCGCGCACGACCGACCCCCGTGCGCCGATCCGCCGCGGCATCCCGCCCGAGGGCACGACCACCACGGTGCAAGAGAATCTCGATGGCACGGGGTCGGTCGAGCGCGACAACGCGATCAAGTGCACCGAGCTCGTCACTGACAAGCTGCGCGGGAACCTGCCGGCCATCAAAGAGAAGGACACGTGGTATCGCGCCACGTTCCTGATCGTCGGACCGTAGCCGGCTGGCTCGCCGTGGTAAAAACGCGCTGGTCTCGATGGCAGTTCCGAGTGATCACGACATCATCTTGGCTCTCGCGGAGGATCTCCCGATCGGCGTCTGGGTCGCACGCGCGCCCACCGGCGTCGAGGTCTACGCGAACCGCGCCTTCGCAGAGATCATGGGCGTGGGGCTGCAGCTCGACGTCGCCGTCGGCAAGTACTCCGAGCCGTATGGCATCCTGACCCGCGACCGCACGCCATATCCGGAGGACCGGATGCCGTTCGTCCGCGCGCTCTCCGAGAGGCGCGTGGTCGTGGTCGACGACATCACGGTCCGCCGCCCCGACGGATCGTGCATCGACATCCGCGCGTACGGCAACCCTGTCACAGATGCCGCAGGAGTGATCACGCACGTCGTGATCGCGTTCTTCGACATCACGCGCGAGGTCGCCGCCGAGAAGGCGCGCGCCGACAGCGAGCTCCGGCTGCATCGCGCCCAGCGCCTCGAGGCGATCGGCACGCTCGCCGGCGGCATCGCGCACGACTTCAACAATCTGATTTTCGGGATCAAGCTGATCGCCGCCGAGCTCGTCTCCAGCGAGGCCGACGCGAAGCGCAGAGAATCGCTGGCCGCGATCGATGACATCACCGAGCGCTCTGCCACGCTGACACGTTCGCTGCTCGGGTTCGCACGCCGTGGCAAGCACCGCGCGGCGCCGGTCTGCGTGTCCGATGTCGTCGAAGCGATGGCCGATCTGTTACGGCGAACCGCGAGCGGAATCGAGCTTTCCATCGAGCTGACGGCGAGCGATCGCGGCTGCGTGATCGGCGATCAGAGCCAGCTCGAACAGGTGCTGATGAACCTGGTCGCTAACGCACGCGACGCGCTCGGAGAATCGGGGCGGATCGCGATCCGCACCAGCAACGCGCCGAGTGCACCACCTAGCGTGACCAGCACGGGCGTGGGTCGCCACGTCGTGCTCGAGGTCAGCGATGACGGAACTGGGATCCCGCCGGAGCTTCGCGAGCGCGTGTTCGAGCCGTACTTCACCACCAAGCAGCTCGGCCCCGATCGCGGCACGGGCCTCGGGCTCGCCACGGTGTCGGGTGTCGTCGAGGTCCACGGCGGCTCCACCGAGCTCGACGTCGGCCTCGACGGTCGCGGCACCACGATCCGGATCTATCTCCCCGCCGCCGCGGTCGCCGCGCCTACCAAGCCGGTCGCTGTTCGCGGCCGAGTACCGCACACGCAGCTCGTGGTGCTCGTCGTCGACGACGATGCCTTGGTGCGCAACGCCCTCGTGCGATCGCTGCGCGGCGGCTACAAGGCCATCCTCGAAGCGGCGAGTGGGACCGAAGCGGTGGAGCTCTATCGCGCGCAAGGCCACGAGATCGATGTCGTGATGCTCGATATGGTGATGCCGGTGATGTCCGGCCGTGCGACCTACCTCGCCCTTCGCGAGATCGATCCGGCGGTCAAGGTCGTGCTGATGTCTGGCTACACGATGAACGACGAGGTCCAGGCGATCCTCGACCTCGGCGTCAAAGGCTTCCTGACCAAGCCGGTCACCCTCGAAGAGATCGCCACGAAGCTCGCGGAGGTCACGGCGCCCGCTACTTGAGAAACGCGACGGTGACACCGTCGCCGCCCTCGTTCGGTTCGCCGGCGCGGAAGTTCTGGATCGAGCTGTGACCCGTCAGGTGCGAGCGTACGGCGGTGCGCAGCGCACCCGTGCCGTGACCGTGGATGATGAAGATCGTGTCGCGCGAGGCCATCAGGCTCTCGTCGAGAAACCGGTCGACCTGTGCGACGGCGTCGTCGGCGCGACTGCCCCGTACGTCGACGGTGGTGTCCATCGTCCGCGCGCCCGCGCGCGCACCGGCGTGCGTCCCGTCGACCAGCGTCAGGTTCGGCGCCATCGCCACGCCGACCAGGGTCTGCGTGCTGATCGGCTGGCCCTTCAGGTTGTCTCGATCTGCTGGCGGCTTCGACTTGTCTGCCCGCCTGGCCTGCCGATGCGAGTCCATCAGCGTGTCCTTGATCGGGACGATCGCGCGCATCGATCCGACGCGAACCTCGACCTTGTCATCAGGCAACAGACCCACGACCTCGGCGCGACCGAGCCTCGGCACGATCACCGGCGCCCCGAGAACGAGCGTCTCCGGCGTGGCGGGTGTGCCCGGCGGTGGCGGGCGCTTCGGTTCGTGCTTCGACACCACGGAGCCTGCGGCGATCAACTTGCGGTTCGCTAGCCGCACGTCGTCCTCGGTGGCGAGCGCCGCTTTGGCCCGGAGCTCGCGACGCAGATCCTCGATCTCTCGACGCGCCTGCCGCAGCGACGCGAGGGCCTCCCCGTAAGCGCTGGACGTCGCCTTCTCGAACCGTTCGCGCGTCTTGTCGCGCTGCGCGCGCGAGGCGGCGCGCTCGGCCTCGATCGCTTCGAGCTCGGCGAGCACCGCGGCGCGCTCCTCCTCGATCCGGCGCTTCTGCTCGGTGACGTTCGAGAGTAGATCCTCGACCTTCGCCGTGTGACCGAGCAGCGAGCGAGCGCGCTCGGTGATCGTCTGCGAGATGCCCATCCGCGTGGCCACCGCGAGCGCACCGGAGCTACCCGGGAAGCCGAGGTGCAGCTTGAACGTGGGCTCGAGGCGCTGCAGATCGAAGCCGACCGAGGCGTTCGCGAACCGCGGGTCCGAGGTGGCGAGCCCCTTGAGCCGATCGTAGTGCGTGGTGACGATCATCGTCACGCCGCGCTCGCTGAGTGCCTCGAGCACCGCCTGTGCGAGCGAGGCGCCTTGATCCGGATCGGTACCGACGGCGATCTCGTCGATCAGCACGAGCGTACCCGGCCCGGTCGTCGACAGCAGGTCCTGCAGATTCAACATGTGTCCCGAGAACGTCGATAGATCCTTGTCGAGCGACTGCGCGTCGCCGATATCCGTGCGGATGTCGGTGAACCAGCCCATCACCGAGCCACTCTCCGAGGTGAGATGCAATCCCGCGCGCGTCATCAGCGCCGCGAGGCCGACGGTCTTGAGCGCGACGGTCTTGCCGCCTGCGTTCGGTCCCGAGATCAGCAGCGCGCCGCCCGCGGTCACGGTGACGTCGTTCGCGACGCAGCGGCGTTCGGACAGCAGCATCAGGGGATGCCGCGCATGAAGTAAGCCGATCCGCGGCAGCAGATCGAACACCGGCTCGCAGCTCACCGTGGCGTCGGCCATCGACGCCGCAGCCGCGATCACGTCGAGGTGCTCGGCGACGGCGAGCGAGGTCTCGAAGCCGTCAGCCTCTTCGGCGACCCAACCCGAGAACTGGATCAGGATCCGGCGCTCCTCGTCCTGAACCTCGGCTTCGGCGAGCTTCGCGCGGTTGTTGAGCTCGACAATCTCTTGTGGCTCGATGAACAGCGTCTGGCCCGATTGCGACGTGCCGTGGACGATGCCATGCACGAAGCCTTTGCCGTCGGTGCGCACCGGCAGCACGTAGCGATCTTCGCGCTGCGTGTAATACGCGTCCTGCAGATAGACAGAGAACCGCTCGTCGACGAGCAGTGCGCCCATCCGCTTCTCGAGCTGAGCCTTGATCGAGGCTAACGCCCGCCGGAGCGGCCCGAGTGCATCGCTCGCGTGATCGACGAGCTTGCCCTCGGCATCGAAGCCCTCGAGGATCGGGTGATAGACGTGACCGAGATCCGCCATGTGCTCGGCCCGCGCCGCGAGCCGCGGTGCGCCCTCGGCGTGCTCGCGCAGGTGATTGCGAAGTCGGGCGAGCGACCGGCCGGTGGTCGCCACCGCAACAAGCTCCGGTGCGTCGAGCGCAGCGCTCTTGCGAACGCGCGCGATCGCCGCCGCGATCTCCGAGATGCTGCCGAGAGGAAGCTCGAGGTCGCGCGACGCCAGGTTTCGCGCTTCGCTGATCTCGAGCGCCCGCACCTGGGCATCCGCGATCTCGGTGAGCAGTTGCGAGGCGCGCACGGCGCCTGCACCGCGTGTCGTCGCGCAGCGGCGGGCCCAGTGGTCGACGAGCGTCGGCCAGCCGAGATCCTCGAGGGTCTTCGGCGCGATCATGGGGGACCGCTGTGTGACACGAACCCCGGCTGTTGACGAGCGGAGCGAGTCACAAGAGTCGCCTAGGCGGGGATGAGGTCTTGCAGCGACGGCACGACGCGGTTGCGACCACCGCGCTTCGCCGCGTAGAGGTTCTCGTCGGCGCGCTTGATCAGGTTCGACGCATCGACCCCGGTCTCGCGCTGCAGCGTGGTGACGCCGAGGCTGACCGTGAACGGGATGTGGAGATTATCGAACGCGGTGGGCCGCTCTTCGATGATGGTGCGCAGATGCTCCGCGAACACGATGCCGCCGGCGAGCGCCGTCGAAGGCAGCACGCATGCGAACTCCTCGCCGCCGTAGCGCGCGAACAGATCCTCGCGGCGAATCCGCGGCCGGATGCGATGCGCGAGATCCTTGAGCACCGCATCCCCGGCGAGGTGGCCGTGGGTGTCGTTGACCTTCTTGAAGTGATCGACGTCGAACATCACCAGCGTCAGCGGATGACCGTGGCGCTGGCAGACCGCGATCTCGCGCTCGAGGAACTCGAGGAAGTAGCGCTTGTTGTGGATCCCCGTCATGCCATCTTGGATGGCCATGTTGTGGATCGCCTCGTGGTAGGCGCTCTCGATGTTGCTGCCGGAGAGGAACTTGTAGATGGCGTCGCCGAACCGGACCTGGTCGGAATCGGTCATCTCCTGCGGGCGGCTGAGGCGGACCTCGTTGACGAAGGTTCCGTTCGTCGAGTTGAGGTCTTCGACAAACCATCCGCCGGTTTCGTCGGTGAACAACCGCGCATGCGAGCGCGACACGCTCGAGCGGCTGACCACGAGCCCCGCCTCGCTATCGCGACCGACGATGTACTGCGTGTTGAGTAGCGGGATGCGCCGGCCGATGTCTGGCCCGGGCGGATGGAGGTTGACTAGGCACGCGTCTCCAGCCGTCGGCTTTTTGTCGACCGGGCCGAGTGGACGCTGGAGGATCAGCGTCCCGCCTTCGCGGTAGTCTTCCGTCACAGAGTGTGAAGATCGTTATAGCCCGGGTCGCTGAAGGGGTTCAAACACTTGGCTCTTGGAACAGCAAGGACGCCCGAAGTTCGTTCCTATTGTAATTCAGCACCTTAGGCGCGCCGCTCCCCTGGACGCACCACTTCGAAGGTACGGCCAGATCGCCCGGGCACTGGAACGATGGTCCCGAGCAGCGTCTGGCTGAGGATCGCCCGAGCGAACTCCTGACGGTCTCGCCCGCACTGCTCGACAAGTCGCTCGACTGCCAAGCTGCCCGATGGGGCCGTGATCGTGGTGATCACCAGGCCGCCGCCGTAGGCCGCATCGAGGACCGCGTTCGCGGCGTCGGCCGACCGAACGTCCCCGATCGCGAGCGCATCCGGGTTCTCGCGCAGCGCGCTGGCCACCGCGACGGAGATCGAGGAGTCGTGGGTGCCGACCTCGCGCTGACTGACCAGTGGTCCTTGCTGCACGATCTCGATGGGGTCCTCGATCGAGATCACGAGCCGCTTGCGCGCGGCGAGTGCACCGACCACGGCCGAGAGGGTGACGGTCTTGCCGGCACCGTTGCCGCCAGCGATCACGATCAGCCCGGTGCGATCGAGCCAATCGCCGAGGTCGAGGTTCAGCCGCTCGAACGGCACGGCCTCGGGGAGCAGGCGCAACGTCGCCGTCGGTCCGCGGTGATCGCGGGCGAGCGTGACGCGGACGCGCCCGGCCCCGTCGCTATACGCAAACGTCGCGGACCCCTCGGCCCACAGGCCACGCGCGATCGCCGGCGCCACGACGCCGATCTCGCGCGACAGGGTCTCCCCATCCATCGCGGCACCGATCGCGGAGAGCTCTCCACCCGTTCGCGCCACGGTCGGCGCACCCGCTGCGAGATAGATGTCGCTCGCGCGAGCACCGCGCGCGGCTCGGGTCAGCTCGTCGAGGACCGTGCTTCCACTCGCCGTGGGTCGAGTCTCCGCCGGGGCGTCGTACTGACCGCGCTCGATCAACAGCTCGCCGGCGGCGGGCGCTGGAGCTGGAGGTCGAGCCGCGGGAGCCGGCACGGGTGCACGCTCGGGCACGGCCGCGGGGTTCGGGACCTGAGTCCCGAGAGGGTTCGGCACCGGAGTCCCGAGATGATCGATCGCGACCTGCCACGCACCTTGTCGCGGCGTCACCGAGAGCGTGTAGCGCGTCCCTCCCGAGTCGATCGCGAACTGCGCGGGGCGCTGGCGATCGATCGCGTCGAGCGCCGCCGGCGGCGCGAGCTCGCGAACCATCATGACCAGCTGATCGTGGGGCGTGACCTGCGTGGCGTGGCGATCGCCTTGCGGAAACCGCATCACCACGGGCTGGTTCGAGGTCAGGACGGCGCCGGTCGCACCGAACTTCTCGATGCTGCGCAGATAGACATCGAGCTTCGACATCAGGCCGGCTCCACGAGCTCGGTCACCGTCGCGATCTGTAACTTCGAGATCAGCACGCACTCCTTGGCCTTCCAGAGCCGGAGGAACTGAGTGGTCGCGTTGAGGTGATCGATCGCCCGAGGATGCGAGCCCGGTGAGCTATCGAACAGCAGGCCCTCGAAGCGCGTGCCCTGGACGAGCAGGACCTCGACGCGATGCTGGCGATCGTAGAGCACGAGCTCGGTCTCCGCACTCGGGAGCTCCGTCTCGCCGGGAATGGCGATGTAGACGATCGCCGACTTCGCGACCAGCCGGACCAGCGTCTCAGTGCGGAACGGGACGAACTGCGTGGCGCCTTCGAGCAGCGCTACCAGCGCTTCCACTGGCTCGCCGCGCTTGTGATCGTCGATCACGAACAGCTCGCCGCGCTCGTACCAGGTGTCGTGAGGGCCGACGGCGAGGTGGACCGCGACCGCCACCGTCGGGAGCCGGAGCTCGTCGGCTTGCATCGCGACGAGCGTACACGACCTGCCTGGATATCCGGGACAGCGGATGAAGATCATCGAAACGCCGCCGCCGCCGCGATGCTAGGTTGACGAAATGCCAAGGGCGACCTCGATCCTTGCCGCGACCACCGTCGCTGGCATCGCAGCCTCGGTCTGGCTCTTCCTCGATAATCGCTCGTTGCGCGACGAGCTCGCCGAGCGTCCGATCCCAGTGGTCGCGGAGGCTCCCAGGCCCGTCGACAAGCCCGGGTTACTCGACCCCAAGCCGAAGTCCCCCGCGACGTCGGTCGGGGAGCGGCCCTCCCTACCAACACCCAAAGATGAATCACGGATGGAGCGCCGGCAGCGCCGCACCGAGGAGTTCGGGGCGACGTTCGGCCGGCTCGAGGGCGAGACCGAGGAAGAGTACAAGGCGCGCGTGATGCCGATGGTCACGCTCGGCCTCGCGACGCAGCGGTTGAAGCTCATCGAGATGCGGCGGGTTGCCGAGGAAAACGCCAAGGTCACGCCGGCGCAATCGGCCGAGCTCGACAAGGCGTTCAACAAGGTCTACGAGGAAGCGCTCGACTACACGAACAAGGCGGTCGGCGATGGCCAGCTGTCGCCGTACGAGCGCAACGTCGCCGGCTGGCTCGACTACGCGGGCGGGCTCGGCGGCATCCTGACGAACGTGAACGGCCAGATCGGCAAGATCCTCGACCCGGGTCAGGTCAAAGCGATCTCCGAGTCGGGCTTCGAGTGGGGGGAGTACCTCGGCGTCAACGCGCCGTGGGAGAACCTCAAGCCGCCACCGCCACGCCCGAAATAGGCGTCCCCGACATCGGGGTCACGCTCCACCCCTCCAGCTACGCGAGATCTAAGGCCGTCTGCGGCAAAGCGTACAAACCCACGCAGAACGTCTGCAATCGCCGATTCTAGGCGGTCTAACGGGTTTGTACGTTTCGCGCCAGACGCTCAATCATCTCGCGTCGTTAAGACCCCGGAGCGTGACCCCGTGGCGCGTCCGGTAACCGGACAGCGGCTACTCGCCCTGGCAGGTGAGCCGGACGAACGCGGGGCCGCGATCGTCGAGGACACGATTGCCGAGCTGGCCGCTGGCCGCGTTGCCCCAGCACGCCACCGTGCGATCACTCTTGATGGCGCAGACGTGGTCGCTGCCCGGCGCCACGGCGATCACGTTGGTGAGCCCCGGCACCGCGACGGCGAACGTGAAGTTGTAGGTGCCGTCGCCGATCTGGCCGAAGTTGTTTTGCCCCCAGCACGAGATGCCGCCGTCCTCTTTGAGGACACAGCTG